>NZ_JBIRGP010000003.1:483062-588634 GCF_044328075.1 Streptomyces sp. NPDC017991
CGGCCAGGGAGTATGAACCTCAGCCCGGTGATGGCTGGCGTCAAAGATTGCGCAGTTCCCCGCGCCCCTAAAGGCCGAAAGCCGGCCCCGCCAGGGGCGCGGGGAACTGCGCGGGCAACCCCCACCCGGCCGCAGGCATGCGCACCCCGCACCCCGCCGCCGTCATCGACGTTCGGTGCGGCTGGAAATGGGTTCTTGTCGGGGTGGGGGAGGGGCCTAAGAATGCGCATGACAAAAACGGGAAGTGGCCGGAAGATCTTCGGCCGCTCACGTCACACGAGGGGACCCCCCACATGAAAAAGCCTCTCCTTGCCGCGCTCGGCGCCCTGATGATCACAGGGACGGGCCTGGCAGCACCGGCGGTGGCCGCCACAGAGACGAAGACCGACACCGACGCACCCGCGGCCGTCCAGGCCGTCACCTTCGCCGGCACCGTCTCGCTCAGCAACTGCTCCGGCTCCGTCGTGCGCTTCCCCGACTCCGAGGACGACGACCCGGCGCTGGTGATGTCGAACGGCCACTGCCTCGAAACCGGCTTCCCCGCGGCCGGCGAGGTCATCGTCGACCGGGCCTCCACCCGCACCTTCGGCCTGCTGAACTCCGCCGGCACCCGTGTCGCCACCCTGCGCGCCAGCAAGATCACATACGCCACCATGACCGACACGGACGTCTCGCTCTACCAGCTCACCACCACCTACGGGGCGATCAAGACCTCGTACGGCATCAGCCCGCTGACCCTCAACGACACGCACCCCGTCGCCGGAACCGCCATCACGGTCGTCTCCGGCTACTGGAAGCGCACGTACGCCTGCAACGTCGACGGCTTCGCCTACCGCCTCAAGGAGGGTGCCTGGACCTGGAAGGACTCGGTCCGCTACACCTCCGCCTGCCAGACCATCGGCGGCACCTCGGGCTCACCCGTGATCGACAACGCCACCGGCAACGTCGTCGCCGTCAACAACACCGGCAACGAGGACGGCGGACGCTGCACCGACAACAACCCGTGCGAGGTGGACGCGAACGGCACGGTCACCGTCCGCGCGGGCATCAACTACGGCCAGGAGACCTACCAGATACCCGCCTGCTTCGGCCTCGACAGCAAACTCGACCTGAGCGCCGCCGGCTGCACCCTGCCCAAGCCGTAACCGGCCCAAGCTGTAACCGGTCGGTCGGCGGGCGGTCAGCTGGTGGTCCGGCGGACCGCCCGCCCCGCCAGCACATCCGTCCGCCGCCCGTCCTCGACGACGAACCGCCCGTCGATGAGGACATGCGGGATGCCGGTCGGCAGCGCCCGCGGGACCTCGAAGGTCGAACCGGCGGCCACCGTCCGCGGATCGAAGAGAACCAGGTCCGCCCGGTACCCCTCCCGCACCAGCCCGCGGTCGGCCAGCCGCAGCCGCGCCGCCGGCCGCGACGTCAGATGGGCGACACACTCCTCCAAACTCAGCACACCCAACTCCCGCACATACCGCCCGAGGTACTGCGGAAAGGTGCCGTACGCCCGCGGATGCGGCTTGTCACCCCGCAGAATGCCGTCCGAGCCGCCGGTGTGGACGCGGTGCCGCATGATCGTCTGCACGTTCTCCTCGTGCCCCACGTGCTGCAGGATCGTCGAGCCGAGACCGTCGTCGAGCAGCAGCCGACGCGCCGTGGTCCAAGGCGCCTCGCCACGCGCGTCCGCGGACTCCTGGACCGTCCGCCCCACATAGGACCCGAGCGCCGGATCGGCGACACCGGAAATCTCGATGGTGTCCCATTCGATGGGCACGCCATGACACCCGTCCGACCCCACCACCTCCATGTGGTGGCGGATCCGCCCGGCGTTCTCCTCGTCCCCCAGCCGGGCCAGGGTGGCCTCCGGCCCGCCCTCACTCGCCCAACTGGGCAGCATCGCCACAAGCGTCGTACAACCAGGCGTGTACGGGTACGTATCGAGACTGATGTCCGCCCCACCGGCCAGCGCCTCATCGAGGAGGGTCAACAGCTCGTGGCCCTTCCCCTTGTTCACGCCGAAGTTCATGGTGGCGTGCGCGAGATGGAGTGAGCACCCGGCCTCCCGCGTCAGCTCCACCATCTCCCGGTACGCCTCCAGGGCACCGGCGCCGTACGACCGGTGATGCGGGCAGTAGTAGCCGCCGTACTCGGCCACCACCCGGCACAGTTCGGTCAGCTCGGCGTCCTTGGCGTACATACCGGGGGTGTACGTGAGCCCCGACGACATGCCGACCGCGCCCTCACGCATCCCGTCGGCGACCAACTGCCGCATCCGCCGCAGCTCGTCAGGTGTCGCCTCCCGGTCGTCCCAGCCGACGGCGAGCATCCGCACAGCGCCCTGCGGAATCAGATAGGCGGCGTTGACGGCGATGCCCTCACCACCGAACCCATGGTCCAGACGATCCAGGTACTCACCCACGGACCGCCAGCTGAAGTCGATGTCGTCCCCGCTGCCGTTCCAGCCGGTGATCGCGCGGCGCACCTCGGCCAGCGTGCGGTCGTCCACGGGGGCGTACGACAGCCCGTCCTGCCCGATGACCTCCAGCGTGACCCCCTGGGCCACCTTCGCGCTGTGATCGGGGTCCCGCAAAAGGGCGAGATCGCTGTGCGCGTGCATGTCGATGAACCCGGGAGCCAGCACGAGCCCCTCGGCATCCACCACCCGACGGGCGACGGGCCGCAGACATCCCGCGGCAGCCGCCTCCTGCACCACGGTCGTGATCCTGCCGCCCTCGATACCCACGTCGGCCCGGAAGGACGGATCTCCGCTGCCGTCGACGACGTCCACGTCACGGATGACGAGATCCAGCATGGCGAGCTCCTAGAAATAGGTGCGGACGTAGTCGACGACAGTGCCGTCCTGCTCCACCACGGGGATCAACTGCCACTTGTCGAACGAGGTACAGGGATGAGAGAGCCCCATCCCCACCCAGTCACCGACCTGGAGCTCAACCCCCGCGCCCGTACGAATCCAGGCATGCTGATCGGACAGCGAGCTAATGCTGACGCCATCCGCCCGCAGCTCCCCACCCTCCCCGCCCTCTCCCCGCACCACCTGCACGACGGGCAGATCCAGATCGTAGGCGGCATCGCGCTTGCCGGCGTTGGCGAAGGCCTGCTCGGCCGAGGGCCGGGAGACGATTTGAGCCCAGAGTCGGAAGGCAGGCTGCAGAGCACCCTCCTCCGGAACCCGGACGAAGGGCGTCACCTCCCGGTAGTGCCCGTCGTCATGGGAGACGTAGGCACCCGAGCGCAGCAACTTCAGCGCAGGAAGCGACAGTTCGGGCAGCTCGGCGAACACGTCGGCCACAGCGTCGAACCATGCACTGCCCCCCGCGCTCACCACGATCTCGTCCAGCCCCGCCCCGGCGAACCGCCCCGCCTTGTCGAACTCCACGGCCAGGGCGGTGAGCCGCCGCAGCCAGGCCCGCACCCGCTCGGGGTCGGCGTCCGGCACCTCACCCTCGTACCCCGCGACCCCCACCAGCCGAAGCGTCTCCACACCGGCCACGGCGTCGGCGACGACCCCGCACTCGGCCTCGGTCCGCACCCCGGTCCGAGCACCCTCACCCGCCGCAAGCTCGACGACGACGTCCACGGGCGGCGAGGAGACCCCCCGCAGCGCGGCGTCCATCAGCTCGACACCCCGCACGGAGTCGACATAACAGACGAACCGGAACTCAGGATCGGCGGCCAGCTGGGCGGAAACCCACGCGAGGGCGGCCGAATCGACCAACTCGTTGGCCAGAAAGACACGCTGGACACCGAAAGCGCGGGCCACCCGCACCTGATGCGGCACGGCAAGCGTGATGCCCCAAGCCCCATGCTCGATCTGCCGCCAAAAGAGCTGGGGAGCCATGGACGTCTTGCCGTGCGGAGCGAAAACGAGACCATGACGCTCCGCGTACGTCTCCATGAGCCGCAGATTGTGCTCAAGCCGCTCGGCGGAGAGGGCGAGCAACGGCGTGGTGAACCCACCGCTGAACAGATTGCGGCGCTCGGCGGCCAGCTCACCGACGGTCAGCCCCTCGGCATCGGGCGGCAGACCCTTGAACCGATGGTCGACAGGCTCATCGGCGAGCGAGGCAAGACGTTCCCTGCCACGAGCAGAGACGGAGTCGGCGGCCATAGAGCGAGCCTCCTTCATAGAGGCCATTGCATCCTCCGCAACAGCCATTGCGTATCGCGCTTACTGCTGTCTAACATCTCGGCCAACGCCGGGTCAACGGAGCCGCCCAGACCCACGGCAGAGACAGGAGCCCCGCCGCCGTGACCCGCACCGGACCGCCCGAACACGACGACCCCCAGCGCCCTCCGGCCGCAGCGGAGGTCGTCACCCTCGGCGAGTCCATGGTCACGTTCCTGCCCTCCCGCCCAGGCCGCCTCGCCGACGTACCGTCCTTCGAGCGCGCGATCGGCGGCGCCGAATCCAACGTGGCGTGCGTACTGGCAGCCGCGGGCCACAGCACGCGATGGGTCAGCAGGGTCGGCGCGGACGGCTTCGGCGACCACCTCCTGGAGACGATCGCGTCCTACGGCGTGGACACCTCCGCCGTACAACGCGACCCCACCCGCCCCACCGGCATTTACTTCCGCACGGCCGGCGACAGAGCGACAGACGCCCACGAGGTGGCGTACTACCGCACGGGCTCCGCAGCCTCGGCGATGTCCCCCACCACCGTCGACCTCAAGGCCCTGTACGCGGCGGACATCCTCCACCTCTCCGGCATCACGGCAGCCCTCTCCCCCACCTGCCTCTCCCTCCTGACAACCCTCACAACGCCCCAGCCCCCCCACCAACCCCACCCCACCAGCCCCCGTACTCCCACCCCCACCCCCACGCCCACCCCCACCCGCCCTCCCACCCCCGCCCGCCCCTTGATCTCCTTCGACGTCAACTACCGGGAGGGGCTCTGGCCGGACGCCAGCACGGCGGGTGCCACCCTCCTCACCCTGGCCCGCGGCGCGGACCTGGTCTTCGTGGGCGAGGACGAGGCCGAGGAGGCCTGGGGCATCACAGGCGGCCCGACGGCCATCCGCGCGGCACTCCCGGAACCCCAGGTCCTGGTGATCAAAAACGGCAGCCGAGGCGCCACGGTCTTCGAGTCATCGCCGCACCCGCACCCGCACCCGCGCACGGACGCGAGGGGGCGTACCGGGGGGTGTTCGCCCGCAGGCGCCGGTGCGTCAACCGCCCTCCCCTCCAAAGCCCCCTGTTCCGCACCGGACCGAGGACGGACACCCCCCGGTACGCCCCCGCCCCACCCCGCACGCGAGGGCGACACCGTGACCGCCGCCCCCGCCCTCAACGTGGACGTAGTAGCCCCAGTGGGAGCAGGCGACGCCTTCGCGGCAGGCTTCCTCTCGGCAACCCTCCGCGGCCTCCCGCCCAAACACCGCCTCCGCCACGGCCACCTCATGGCCGCCGCGGCCCTCACCGTCCCCGGAGACCTGGGCACACCCCCCTCCCGCGCCTACGCCGACCGCCTCGCAGCCCTGGACGACACCGCGTGGGGGAGACTTCGTCTCGGCCCCGGCTGGACGAACACCGCAGACCGGGCCCAGGAGGAGGTACCGACCCCATGAGCCAGACAGTCGACCGAGCGCTGAGCATCCTGCCGCTGCTCGCCGAGGGCCCCGCCGACCTGGGCCAGGTCGCCGACCGCCTAGGTGTCCACAAGTCAACCGCCCTGCGACTCCTCCGCACGCTCCACGAACACGGCCTGGTGTACCGCCAGTCCGACCAGCGCTACCGCCTGGGCGCCCGCCTCTTCGCGCTGGCCCAGGAAGCCGTGGAGAACCTGGACGTCCGCGAGATCGCCCACCCCCACCTCGTACGCCTCAACGAGAACTGCGGCCACACCGTCCACCTGGCCGTGCACGAGGACGGCGAAGTCCTCTACATCGACAAGGTTGACAGCCGCTACCCGGTCCGCATGTACTCCCGCATCGGCAAACCGGTCGCCATCACGGTCGCAGCCGTCGCCAAGCTGCTCCTCGCCGACCTCCCCGAACCCGAGCGCCGCACCTTCGCGGAGAAGCTCGACTACCCCATGTACACGTCCCGTTCGACCCCCAGCGCCCCCGCCTTCCTGCGGGAGCTGGACAAGGTCAGGGAACAGGGCTGGGCCACCGACCTCGGAGGCCACGAGGAGTCCATCAACTGCGTGGCCGCCCCCATCCGGGGCACCGACGGACGCGTAACCGCAGCCATGTCCGTCTCCGCCCCGAACGTCGTGGTCACCGCGGACGAACTCCTCACACTGCTCCCCCTGGTCCGCCGCACCGCGGAGGCCATCAGCGCCGAATACTCAGGCAAGAACCCGACGAAGGAACCCAGCTCATGACCGACAAGACCGCCCTCACCCCGAAGACCCACACCACCCCGCCCGCCAAGTTCTCGCACGGCGTCAGGAAGGGCAACATCCTCCAGGTGGCGGGCCAGGTCGGCTTCCTGCCCGCGGTGGAGGGCCAGCCGCCGACCCCCGCGGGCCCCACCCTGCGCGAGCAGACCCTCCAGACGCTCGCCAACGTCAAGGCAATCCTCGAAGAGGGCGGCGCCTCCTGGGACGACGCGATGATGATCCGCGTCTACCTCACGGACGTAGACCACTTCGCCGAGATGAACGCCCTCTACAACGCGTACTTCGAGGAGCAGAACCTCACCGCACCCCCGGCGGCCCGCACCACGGTCTACGTGGGCCTGCCCGCAGGCCTCCTGATCGAAATCGACGCTCTGGCGGTACTGACCGCATAACTCAGCCCACCCCTCCCACCCTCCCCTCCCTCCCCTCCCTCCCCCTCCCAAAAAACCCGCACCACGTACGGCGATACCCCCTGCCCAAAAACAGCATGCTCCGAAATCGAGGCCCTCCCCATGACACCGCTCCTCGCAGCAGCCCCACCAGCCCCGGAAACCCCACCCCACACAGGAGGCCTGCTCCTCCTCCTGGACGGCACGGCAGGACTCCTGACCGTCGCGGCCCTGGGCATCATTCTTCTGCTGGTCCTGATCATCAAGGTCAGACTCCAGCCGTTCGTCGCCCTGCTGGCGGTCTCCATAGCCGTCGGCCTCTCGGCCGGCCTCTCCGTCACGGAACTCTTCGGCACGGTCCAGAGATCGGCCTCCGTCTCGATGATCGAGTCGGGCATGGGCGGCATCCTCGGCCACGTGGCGATCATCATCGGCCTCGGCACGATGCTGGGCGCGATCCTGGAGGTGTCGGGCGGAGCCGAGGCACTCTCCACCCGCCTGCTGAACCTCTTCGGCGAGAAGCGCGCCCCGCTCGCCATGGGCCTCACCGGCCTCATCTTCGGCATCCCGGTCTTCTTCGACGTGGGCATCTTCGTCCTGGCGCCGATCGTCTACGCCGCCGCCAAGCGCTCGGGCAAGTCGATCCTGCTCTACTGCATGCCGCTGCTCGCGGGCCTGTCGATGACGCACGCGTTCCTGCCCCCGCACCCCGGCCCGGTAGCGGCCGCAGGGCTGTTCAAGGTGGACCTCGGCTGGGTCATCCTGATGGGCATCGTCGTAGGCATCCCGGCCGTACTCGCGGCCTGGGCGTACGCGGCCTGGATCGGCAAGCGCCTCTTCGTCCCCGTACCGCAGGACATGCTGGAGGCGGCGGACGAGGCGAAGGCCGCGGTGGCGGAGGAGCGCGCGGCACGCCGAGCGGCAGCGCGCTCCACAGGAGGGCCCGCCAACACAGCAGGCACGGGCGAAGCAGCCGTCGCCGCCACCACGACCCCCGACGACTACGCGGAGGAAGCGGTCCCCCTCCCCACGGTCTTCCTCATCATCGGCACACCCCTGCTGCTGATCCTGGCCGCGACGTTCTCCTCGATCGCGCTGGACCCCTCGACCTTCCGCTCGGTCGTCGAGTTCTTCGGGCACCCCTTCGTCGCGCTGACGATCGCGCTGCTGATGGCGTACTACCTGCTGGGCATCAGGCGAGGCTGGTCCCGCAAGTCCCTGGAAACGGTCTCCACGTCATCCCTCAAGCCGGTGGGCAACATCCTGCTGGTGGTGGGCGCGGGCGGTGTCTTCGGCGCCGTACTCAAGGGCTCGGGCATCGCGGACGCACTCGCGGACACCTTCAACGACGTGGGCCTGCCGGTCATCGTGCTGGCGTACCTGATCTCGGTCGTCCTGCGAGTGGCCCAGGGCTCGGCAACGGTGGCCATCGTCACCACAGCGGGCATCGTGGTCCCGCTGGTCGAGGGCCAGGACCTCTCGCAAGCGCACCTGGCACTGATCATCATGGCGATCTCGGCCGGCTCGATCTTCGCCTCGCACGTCAACGACGGCGGCTTCTGGATCGTCGCCAAGTACTTCGGCATCTCCGAACGCGACACCCTCAAGTCGTGGACGGTCCTGGAGACGGTGCTGTCGGTGGCGGGCTTCGCGATGGCGGCGGCACTGAGCGTCTTCATATAACGATGTAGCGGGACGAACCGGAGTCCGACTGTTCCTGACACAGGATCGTCGACCATACTGCCCGCTGTGGAGCAGCGCATAGGACCCAACATCCAGCCCCTGCAAGGTGCCGCGGTCGACCCGGCGGCCGTGCCCGGCATCACGGGCCCGCGCCCCGCCGAGCCCGCCGCCACCGACCCCGGCACCGCCGGGCCGAAGGCGACGAAGGAGGAACAGGAACCCTCCGACGCGAAGGCCCCCGACGACGGGCCTTCCGCCAAGGACTCCTCGGGCGAGAAGTCCCAGAAGTACCAGGAGTCCCAGGAGCACAGCGAACCCGAGGAACCCGAGGAGCCCGAGGAGCCCGAAGAGGTCCGGGCCCCGGACGGCGCCCCGGTCTTCGAGGCCGCCGACCGCCGCGCGAAGATCGTCGCGGACCACAAGGGCGTACGGCTGACGCTGGACGACCAGGAGGCCGAGTTCCGCTGGGATGAGATCGGCGCGGTGGAGACGGAGACCCCGCGCTTCGGGAAGCGTTTCACCATCACGGTGCACACACCCGACCGCCGCTGGTACCCCCTGGAGATCGAGGCGAAGTCACGTTCCGACTTCAAGGTGTGGGAGGAGGACCTGGACAAGGTCCTGGACACCTACTTCGAGGAGACCGAGGACGAGGAAGCCCCGGAGCCGAGCGTCCCGTAAGGGGAGTGGGGAGCTGCGCGCCCGGCCACGACGGACGCGCAGCTCCCCACCCACTTCAAGTCACCCCGCTCAACTGCAGTACTGCGTCTCCTTACCGATGGACCGATACATGCAGTCGGAGTTCTCCAGGAGCTGCAACACCGCGTCCCGGTTCCGCGAGGTCTCCCGCTCGATGACCTCGTCGGGCGGATAGAACCCGCCCCCGCCACTGGACGACGGATACATCTCGAAGGTGTACGCGAAGATCTTCTGACTGCCCCAGAGGTAGTCGTCGATCGACCCGTCGGTGATGTACAGGTCGCTCGCCTGCTCCGCCGTGTACCCGTTGCTGGCGGCCATCTTCTGCCCGACCGCGGCGAACGCGTTCCGGTCGTCCACCGTCATCCCGGTCGCGGTGTCCGCGGTGGTGTACCCGAAGGGCCACAGCACCAGCTCGCTGTACGTGTGGAAGTCCACGCCGGCCTTGATCTGCTGGGTGCCGCCGACGACCCGGCTGCGGACGAAGTCGGCGACGACCTTCACCTCGGGCGCGGACTCGGGCGAGGCACCCCGGTAGGTCTCGGACGAGGTGGACCCGGACGACCCGCCACAGCACCCCCACCGGTAGTTCCAGTTGCGGTTCAGGTCGGTCCCCACAGCGGAACTGCCGGTGTTGGGCTGCCGATTCTTCCGCCAGGACCGGTACGCGCCGGTGGCGATGTCGTACTCGCCGCCGTCCGGATTGAGATCCGGCACGATCCAGATCTCCCGGTTGTTCACCATGTTCGTGACGCGGGAGTCCGACCCGTACCCGGCACCCAGCTCCCGCAGCAGATAGAGCGCCATCTCCACGGTGAGGTGCTCGCGCGCGTGCTGGTGGTGGGTGAACAGCACCTCGGGCTCGGATTCGTCGGTGGCGACGTTGTCGCTGATCTTGACGGCGATGATGTCCCGGCCCTGGTACGACTTCCCGATCACGCGCTTGCTCATGATGCCCGGGTAGGCCGCCAGCCGCTGGTTGATCTCCGTGTTCATCTCGGCGTAGTTGTGATAGCGCGAGTCGGCGGAGGGGAAGTCGAGGACGCCGACATCGGCGGCGCCGGACCGGTCCGGGGCGGCGCCGAGCGAGGTGACCTCGTACCCCAGCCGCCGCAGTTCCTTCGCCTGGGACGCGCGACCCGAGACGACGACCGTCTCCTCATCGGCCTCGTCGATCGAGACGCCCGTCCGCGCGATCGCCGTACGGACGGCGGAGGTGCTGCCGTGCACATGGATCTCGTACTGGCGGATCTCGTCCGTGTCGGAGGCGGGAGCCCTGCCGGGGGCGGCTCCCGCGTCGGTCATGGCGGCGACGGGCGCCGCGAGAGCCAGCGCGAGGAGCGTGGCGAGAGCAGCACTGCGCCGCCCACGTCTGTCACGAAATCGCATGGATCCTCCTGTTGTCTCCAGATCCGGGATCACCGGAAATGTGGGGATTGGAGCGGGGGATGGCTGTGCGGTGTGGCGCTCATCGTGGAGCCATGGCATGTTCGGGTCAAGGTAATCCCGGAAGCCGACACCGGAATCAGGCCGAAATCGAACCCCTCCCACCGCTGGACCGCACCTCGACCACCGCTGGACCGCCCCTCGACCCGCCCCTGGACCACTCTTCGACCACCCCTCGAACAGGCGGTTCACGCTGTGCACATCAGGTGGGAATCGGCGCACGCCCCCTTGTGCCCCGGATCTCTTTACGCTTTCTTGATCGGCATGGCGGACACCTCGGGACACGCGGACACCAGGGGCTCGGGCGGCACGGCGGGACCCCCGGGAGGAACAACGGCACCAGGGCCATCGGGAAAAGACGGGGCCGTCCCTCGTAGATCCAGTTGGAAGTACATCGGCCCCGGCATCGTGGTCGCCGCGACCGGCGTGGGCGCGGGCGACCTCGTCGCCACCCTGATCGCGGGCTCGAACTTCGGCTACACCCTCCTGTGGGCCGCCGTGATCGGCTGCCTCGTCAAGATCTCGCTCGCCGAGGCGGCGGGCCGCTGGCACCTGTCCACCGGCCGGACGCTCTTCGACGGCTGGGCGAGCCTCGGCCGCTGGACGTCATGGTTCTTCGTCGGGTACGTCGTGATCTGGGGCTTCGTCTACGGGGCGGCGGCCATGTCCTCGTCGGGCCTGCCCCTGCAGGCGCTGTTCCCGGACGTCATGGACCTCAAGTGGTGGGCGATCCTGACCGGCCTGGTGGGCCTGGTCTTCGTCTGGTTCAACAAGTACGCGGTCTTCGAGAAGGTCATGACCGTCCTGGTGGGCGTCATGTTCGTCGTCACGGTCTATCTGGCGATCCGCGTCACCCCCCACCTGGGCGAGGCGTTCGCGGGCCTGCTGCCGGTCCTGCCCGACGAGAAGGACTCGATCCTCAACACGCTCGGCCTGATCGGCGGAGTCGGCGGCACGATCACGCTCGCCGCGTACGGCTACTGGGTCAACGCGAAGGGCTGGACGAACACCGGCTGGATGAAGGTGATGCGGCTCGACAACCGCGTCGCCTACATCACCACGGGCATCTTCGTCATCGCCATGCTGTTCGTGGGCGCGGAGATCCTGCACTCCTCCAACATCGCGATCGCGAGCGGCGACAAGGGCCTGATCCAGCTCGGGGACATCCTGGAGGACGAGTACGGCACGGCGACCGCCAAGTTCTTCCTCATCGGCTTCTTCGCCACGTCCTTCACCTCACTGATCGGCGTCTGGCACGGCGTGAGCCTGATGTTCGCGGACTTCGTGGAACGCTTCCGCAAGGACAGGGCCGCGGCAAGGACCGCGAACGCCGACGCGCCCCCGAACCAGGCCCCGGCCCCGGCCTCCGCCTCGGGCGAGGAAGTGGCATCCGGCACCCACGAGAAGTCCTGGCCGTTCCGCGCGTACCTCCTCTGGCTGACCTTCCCACCCATGGTCCTGCTCTTCGAGGGCCAGCCCTTCCGCCTGATCATCCTGTACGGGGTCCTGGGCGCGGCCTTCCTCCCCTTCCTGGCCCTCACCCTGGTCTGGCTCCTCAACTCCTCCCGCACACCACCCGAGTGGCGCAACGGCCTCCTGAGCAACGCCATGCTGACGATCGCGGGCCTGCTCTTCGTCGTCCTGTGCGTGAAGCAGATCTGGGACCAGCCGTGGGCGGACTTCTTCTAGTGCCGAAGGCGCCGCACCGGTGCGTACACACCGGTGCGGCGCCAAAAGGTGAAGGTGCGGGTGCCCGCCGCTACGGCAGCGCGTGCACGTGCGGCCCCACCGCGTTCGACCACGCGTTGCCCGCCGTGGCGTCCCAGTTCGTGGACCAGGTCATCGCGCCGCGCAGGTCCGGGTAGGTCCTGGACGGCTTGAAGGAGCCGCAGTTCGTGCCCTTGGCGAGGCAGTCCAGGGCGTTGTTCACGACGGTCGGGGATACGTATCCGCTGCCCGCGCCGCGCGTCGACGCCGGGACGCCGAGGCCGACCTGGGACGGCGCGAGACCGCCCTCCAGCTGGATGCAGGCGAGGGCGGTCAGGAAGTCCACCGAGCCCTGCGAGTACACCTTGCCGTCGCAGCCGAGCATCGAACCGCTGTTGTAGTACTGCATGTTGACGACCGTGAGGATGTCCTTGATGTTCAGGGCCGTCTGGAAGTACGTGTTCGACGTGGACTGCATGTCGATGGTCTGCGGTGCCATCGTGATGATCAGCGAGGCGCCCGCCTTCGCCGACAGGGACCGCAGCGCCTGCGTCATGTACGTGGCGTTGAGACCGTTCTCCAGGTCGATGTCGACGCCGTCGAAGCCGTACGTCTGCATCAGGGAGTGGACGGAGTTGGCGAAGTTCGCCGCGGACGCGGAGTCGTTCACCGCGACCGTGCCGCGCTCGCCGCCGATCGAGATGATCACCTTCTTGCCCGCGGCCTTCTTGGCCTGGACGTCCGCCTTGAACTGGTCGACGGTGTAGCCGCCGAGCCCGGCCGAGTCGAGGTTGAAGGTCACGGCGCCCGGCGTGGAGGTGGCGTCCGCGAAGGACACCGCGATGATGTCGTACTGGGACGGGACGTCGGAGATCTTCTGGACGGCCGCACCGTTGTTGAAGTTCTGCCAGTAGCCGGTCACGGCGTGCTTGGGCAGGGTGCCCCCGCCGCCCGAGGACGCCTTGGTGGTCCCGGTGACCGCGGTCGACCTCGCGGACTCACCGGCCGTGTTCGTCGCGGTGACCTGGAAGGAGTAGGCGGTGGAGGCGGCCAGCCCGGTGACCGTGGCCGAAGTGCCGGTCACCGCCGCGACCTTCGTACCGCTGCGGTAGACGGTGTAACCGCTCGCGCCCGACACCGGGTTCCAGGCCAGGGAGACGGAGGAGGAGGTCGTGGAGGCCACGTTCAGGCCGGCGGGTGTCGCGGGGACCACCGGGTCGGGGTCGCCACCGCCGCCCCCGTCGGGTCCGAACACGGACACGTCGTCGGCGAAGTAGGCCGCCTGCCCGTACCAGCCGTGGGTGTAGACCGTCACGGACGTGGTGTTCGCGCCTGTCGTGAAGGAGGTCGTCAGCTGCTTCCAGGACGAGGAGTCCGGGGTCCACGTCGACACGTCGGTCGTGCCCGTGCCGCTCGCGCCGAGGTACGCGTACCCGCCCTGCACCCAGGCGCTCAGCGTGTACGTCGAGTTGGCCTTCACCGCGACGGTCTGGCTGCAGCGGGCGTTGTCCTGCCCGGCCGGGGTGGCCTTCAGGGCCGCCGCACCCCCGTGCACGGGGGAGGAGACGGTGGCACCGCTGGCCGCCGAACAGGTCCAGCCGGAGAGCCCCGACTCGTAGCCGGCGTTCTTGGTGTTGTTGACGTCCGCGGCCGAGGCCTGGCCGGCACCGGCGAGGGAGAGGGCGGACGCGGCGAGTACGGCGGCGAGGGCGCCGGCCCATGTCCGTCTGCGTCTGGGCATGCCTGCTACGCGGTCCACTGGGGCCTCCGGTGGGGGAGTGGGGGTGGGGGAGCGAGGGAGGGGACAAGGGCCTGTTGGGCAGGTCCTGACACGGTGGCCACCGTCGCCTCTCCAAGCTGGTCCAGACCAATCAGGTTGTCAAGACCTTTGGCGAGGCCAACGCCTCTGCGGGGGCGCAGAGTTGAGGTATGCGTGGATCACTCTGTGTGGATCACGTCGCACGTTGCGTGAATTGATCTCAAGGATCCGGTGTTGAGCGGCGCATGCCGTGGATAAGGTGCAGTTGCGGAAGGGCGCCACAGTGGCAAGTTGTGTCCGTCCGTGAGGGATTGATGGCGACATCCACGACAACAATCAGGCGATACAGGGGCGATCTGGGACGCGGTTGACCACCCCGTCCCAGTGAACGGGGTGGTGTGCAGCGTGCCGACCGCGATAGCCGTCACCAGTTCCGATCTGGTGCTCCCGCCGCACGACCGGCAGACCCCGCCCGCCGTCGTCCAGCCCCTCGACACCCTCGAAGCCTCCCTCACGGCCATGCACGCGCTCATCGAGCAGCACGGCTATGTGATCGCGCTCTACCCGTCCTCCGCGCCGGCCGGCGTGATCCGGCGGCTGCACGCCGTGCGGTCCGTCCTGGAGAGCGACCGCATCGCGCTGCTCGCCCTCGACCTGCCGCCGCTCGGTCTCGCCCTGCTCGCCCAGCAGCTGCGCCAGCTCTCCGTCTGCGACTTCAGCCCCGGAGTGCTGGCCTCCTCCGCGCGGCTGCTCGCCCACTACATCTACTCGGGCGCCCTGCTGAACTCGGTCGCCAGGCTGGACCGGATCCCGGTCTCGCTCAAGTCCCACGCCAAGTCGTGGGTGCCGGGAGCCCAGTTCGCCGTACTGGCCACTCCGCGGCCCCAGTTGGTGCGCGTCGGGCAGGAGGAGCTGGCCGGGCCCGAGTTCGGGACGCGGATGCTCGTCGCGGCCGGGCAGCTGCCCGCCGACTGGCTCACCGGGACGCTCGCCCCCGCCTGGCACGTACAGGGGGTCGCGACCGTGCCGCTGCCCGCCGAGTCGGCCCGCTGGTGGGGCACGGGCAAGGTCGCCGAGTTCGCCGCGGGCCTCTACGACGTGTCCGTGCTCTACCAACTGGTCTCGTCCGTACGGCGCGAGGAATGCCACTGGTGCGGTCTCGAACTCATCGGGGACCGCTGCGGTTTCTGTGCGGCGCCGTTGCCGGCCTCGTCGAACGAGCTTCCGACGGCCGTCGCGCGGGCAGCCTCTTCGGTACGCGCCCTGCCCCGAGGGGCTACGTGAACCCCGCACGTCAGGCGCGTACACCTGAATAACGGTGAATATCTTGCAGTACCCCCTGCTACCGGTGAATACCCCTTGAACTCGGCACCGCCCCCACGAGGTGAGATGTAGTGAACTCGCGCCAGCGCCGCGGCGTCATCCTGCTGGTCCTCTCGGTCCTGTGCGCCGTGGGCGCCTTCGCCGGAGTGCTCTCGGTGATCCGCGACGTGAACTCGAAGGTCGGCCCCGAGGTCACGGCATACCGCCTGAAGGACGACATCGCGCCCTACAAGGAGCTGTCGGCCGACCAGTTCGAGAAGGTGTCGATGCCCGAGCGGTGGCTGTCGTCCACCGCGGTCACCCGCCTCTCCCAGGTCCGCGGCAAGATCGCCGTCACGCAGCTGAAGAAGGGCTCGCTGCTCCAGACGGACATGATCGTCGACCGGCCCTCGCTGCAGGCGGGCCAGCAGGAGATCGCGATCCTGATCGACGCGGCGACCGGTGTGGCGGGCAAGATCAACCCGGGCTCGCGGGTCAACATCTACGCCACGTTCAAGGACGAGAGCGACAACGGCAAGGACCAGTCGAAGGTCATCGTGCAGAACGCCCGCGTCATCGACGTCGGCAAACTGACCGCGCTCGACCCCGGCCAGTCCAGCAACGACCGCCGCCGCACCGCCAACGAGGCCGTCCCCATCACGTTCGCCCTCGACACCGCCGACGCCCAGCGCGTCGCGTACGCCGAGTCGTTCGCCGAACACGTCCGCCTCGCCCTGATCGCGGGCGGCGCCGACGCCACCGTCGCCCCCGGCGACCGCTCGTACACCCTCGACGAGGACAAGTAGGAGGCCGTGATGCGCTCAGTCCCTCCGAGGCCGCGCCGCGCGAGGTCACGCCGATGACCATCCGCATCCTGCCCGCCGTCGGCGACATCGACTCGGCCCGCGCCCTCAGCACCCTCCTGAGCCAGCTCGCCGACACCGAACCCGCCCCGCCGGTCCCGGACACCACGGCCCTGCTGGACACCCTCGCCCGGCTGGCCGCCGAGTCCCTCGACGAACTGCCCGAAGTCGTCCTGGTCCACGAGCGGATCGGCCCGGTCCCCGCGCTCGACGTCATCCGCGACCTGGTCATGCGCTTTCCGGCCGTCGGCGTCGTCCTCATCACCGCCGACACCAGCACCGGCGTACTGACCGCCGCCATGGACTGCGGGGCGCGCGGCATCGTCGGCCTGCCGCTCGGCTACGACGCCCTTGCCGAACGCGTCCAGGCCGCCGCCGCCTGGTCCACCGGCATGCGCCGCCACCTGGGCAGCGCGGCCCCCGAGCTGTACACCGGACCGGGCGGTTCGATCGTCACGGTGACCGGCGCGAAGGGCGGCGTCGGCGCGACGGTCACGGCCGTCCAGCTCGCCCTGGCCGCCCAGGCCTCCGGCCGCTCGGTCGCCCTGCTCGACCTGGACCTCCAGTCCGGCGACGTGGCCTCGTACCTGGACGTGCAGTTCCGCCGCTCCATCGCCGACCTCGCCGCGATCAGCGACATCAACCCGCGTGTCCTCCAGGACGCCGTCTTCGCCCACGACACCGGGCTCGGCCTGCTCCTCGCCCCCGCCGAGGGCGAACGCGGCGAGGAGATCACCGACCGGGTCGCCCGGCAGGTCCTGGGCGCCCTGCGCTCCCGCTACGACCTCGTGGTCGTCGACTGCGGCGCCCAGCTGAACGCCGCGAACGCCGCCGCCGTCGAACTCGCCGACCAGGCCCTGCTCCTGGTCACCCCCGACGTCGTCGCCGTCCGCGCCGCCAAACGCATGGTCCGCATGTGGGACCGCCTGCAGATCCGCAAGGCCGAGGAGACCCGCACGGTCGTCAACCGCTTCTCCCGCGGTACGGAGATACAGCCGTCCCTGGTCGAACGCGTCACCGGCACCAAGGTCGTCCGCACCACGGTCCCCGCGGCCTTCAAGGAACTCCAGTCCGTCGTGGACGCGGGCCGCATGCAGGACCTGGACGCCCGCTCCACGGTCAAGCAGGCACTGTGGGCCCTGGCGGGCGAGCTGGGACTGATGGCCGAGCAGCCCGCGGGCGGTGGTGGCGGCCGTCGCCGTAAAGCCTCCCCGGACAAGGACAGGGGCTCCCTCTCCCTGCGCCGCAAGGGCGGTGACCGGGGCGCGGTCACCCTCGAATTCGCCGGCATGTTCCCGATCCTGCTGGTCCTGATGACGATCCTGTGGCAGTGCGCGCTGTACGGCTACACGTACTCCCTGGCCGGGAATGCGGCGGACGAGGCGGCACGGGCGGCGACCGCGGCGTACGCGGTGGACGGGGACGTCGGCGGTGCCTGCGGCGCCGCGGGCGCGGAGCACCTGCCGGGCGCCTGGGACGGCGCCGGGATCGACTGCGGCGTCGAGGGGCCGGTCATGAAGGCCACGGTCACCGCTCAGGTGCCCCTGTTCTTCCCCGGGTTCGACGCGGGCTGGACGGTCGAGGGCACGGCCGGAGCCGCACTGGAGGGGGACGACTGATGAAGCGCCTTCCGCGGCTCTTTCGGAAGCGGTTACGGGACGGCCGGGGCGACCGGGGCGTATCCATGCTGGAGTTCGCCGGATTCCTGCCGATCCTGCTGCTGGTCGGGATGGCCGCCATCCAGCTCGGCCTGATCGGCTACGGCATCAACCAGGCCGGTTCGGCGGCGCGGGCCGCGGCGCGGGCCGCCTCGCAGGGGGAGGACGGGGGAGCGGCGGGCGCGGCCTCGGTGAGCGGATGGCTCGACCCGCAGGTGAACGCCCCCGAGGGCACCGGCGACCTCACCACCGCGACGGTCACGCTCCAGGTCCCCGCCGTCATCCCCCTCCTGCCGAGCGTGACGGTGGAACGCCACGCCACGATGCCCACCGACGACTGACCGCACGACCGCACAGCCGACCGACCGCTTGACCGCTTGACCGCTTGACCGAGAGGAGTTGAAGACATGAGCCTGCGAGCCCGTATCGCCGCCCCCGAAGAGGGCGGAGCCGGTCGCGAGGACGGACACCTCGTCGCCGTCTACCGTGCCAAGCTGCTGGAGGAGATCGACCTCGCGGAGATGTCGAGCCTCGCGGCCGCCGAACGGCGCATACGCCTGGAGCGCGTCCTCGGGCACATCATCAGCCGCGAGGGCCCGGTCCTGTCGACCACCGAGCGCTCCCAGCTGATCCGCAGGGTCGTCGACGAGGCCCTCGGCCTCGGCGTCCTGGAACCCCTCCTCGCCGACGTGTCGATCACCGAGATCATGGTCAACGGCCCGGACTCCATCTTCGTGGAGCGCGCCGGACGCGTGGAACAGCTCCCGCTCCGCTTCGCCTCGAACGAGCAGCTGATGCAGACCATCGAGCGCATCGTCTCCACGGTCAACCGCCGCGTGGACGAGTCGAACCCGATGGTCGACGCCCGCCTCCCCACCGGAGAGCGCGTCAACGTCATCATCCCGCCGCTCTCCCTCACCGGCCCCACCCTCACGATCCGCCGCTTCCCGCGCGCGTACACGCTCCCCGAACTCATCGGCCTCGGCTCGCTCGACGAGCAGATGCTGTTGCTGCTGGCCGCGTTCGTCCGGGCCCGTTTCAACGTCATCGTCAGCGGCGGTACGGGCTCGGGCAAGACCACCCTCCTCAACGCGCTCTCCGGGCTCGTCCCGTCCCACGAGCGCATCATCACCATCGAGGACTCCGCGGAACTGCAACTCCAGCAGGAGCACGTGATCCGCCTGGAGTCCCGCCCCCCGAACGTGGAGGGCAAGGGCCAGATCACCATCCGCGACCTGGTCCGCAACTCCCTGCGCATGCGGCCCGACCGGATCATCGTCGGTGAGGTCCGCGGCGGCGAGACCCTCGACATGCTCCAGGCCATGTCGACGGGCCACGACGGCTCCCTCGCGACCGTCCACTCGAACTCCGCCGAGGACGCCCTGATGCGCCTGCAGACCCTCGGCTCGATGTCCGAGGTGCAGATCCCCTTCGAGGCGCTCAAGGACCAGATCAACTCCGCGGTCGACGTCGTCGTCCAGCTCACCCGGCACGCCGACGGCTCCCGCAAGGTCACCGAGATCGCGCTGCTGGTCTCGCACGGCCGCGAACAGTTCCGCATCGTGCCCGTGACCCGCTTCGTCCCGCGCCCCACCGGCCCCGACCGGGTCGTCCACGGCCGCTTCGAACACCTCCCGCTGCCGCGCTCGGTCGCGGAGAAGCTGTACGTGGCCAACGAGCCGCTGCCGCCCGCTTTCGGGGTGGCGGAGGCGGGGGCGACAGACGTCCTCAACACCCGGCAGGCGATCGGATGACACCCACAGGAGCCCCTGCCACCACCGGAACCACTGGTACCACCGGGACGACCGGAACCACTGGATCCACCTGCGTCAGTTCAGCCGTCACAGTCCCGACGACCGAGAGGAGCGAGCCGTGAACAACGCGGTCCCCCTCGCCCTCGGCGCCACCATGCTGTGCGGCACGCTGGCGGTCGCGGGCGTGCACACGTACGCGTCCGGCCGCGCCCAGCGCCAGGCCCTCGTCGACCGCCTCTCCGGCGGCGGCCCCCTGCGCACCGCCGCCGGCCGGGCCCGCCGCTTCGCCGCCGTCGACCGCCGGCTGCGCCGCACCGGTCTGGGCCGCACGATCCAGCTGCGCCTGTCGGCGACGGGACTCGACGTGACGGCGGGCGAGTTCTTCACGTACGTGGCCGCCGTGGTCGTCGCGCTCTGGCTGATCGCGGCCGCGGCCCTGGCCCCGTTCTTCGGCCCCATCGCGGGCCTGGTCGGCGTGTGGAGCGCCGCGATCTTCCTCAACTGGCAGCGCCAGAAGCGCATCGAGGCCTTCATCAACCAGCTCCCGGACGTGGCCCGCCTGCTGGCCAACGCGGCGGCGGCGGGCCTCGCCCTGCGTACGGCCCTGGCGATGGCGGCGGAGGAGCTGGAGGCTCCGGCGGGGGAGGAGCTGGCCCGGGTCGCGGACCAGCTGACCCTGGGCCGCTCGGTGGACGACGCGCTCGGCGAACTGGCCGAACGCCTCCCCTCCCGCGAACTCGTCGTCCTGGTCACCACCCTGGTCCTGTCCAACAAGGCGGGCGGCACGGTCGTCAACTCCCTGCGGAACCTCACCAAGACCCTGGAGGACCGCAAGGAGACCCGCCGCGAGGTCCGCACGATGCTCTCCGAGGTCAACGCGACGGCCTTCACCGTGCCCCTCCTCGGCCTCGGCTCGCTCCTCCTCGTCAACTCGTCGAACGAGGGCGCCCTGGCGAAGGTGACCGGCTCCCCACTGGGCCAGACCCTGGTGCTGATCGCCATGGGCCTCTACACGATCGGCTTCTTCGTGATCCGCCGCCTGGGCAGGATCGAAGTATGAGGAGGGGACGAAGTATGAGGGGCAGACGAGGGATGAGGAGCGGACGGACGAGGAGGGCATCAGGATGATCGCTGTGCTGCTCGCCGCGCTGATGGGACTGGCCGTCGGAGGCCTCCTCCTCGGCATCCGCATGTACCGCGCGGAGGCCAAGCTCCCCGGCGACATGGCCCTCGCGCTGGAGGTCGGCGGCACCCGCGTCTCGAAGGCGGAATCGGCCGTCGACCGCCTCGGCATGCGCTTCGCCCCGCTCGTACTGCGCCTGATGGGCCCCCGCCGCGTCGACGCCAAACGGCGCCGCATAGACATGGCGGGCAACCCCGGCGGCCTGACCCTGAACCGCTACGCGGCCCGCCGGGCGGTGTACGGCGTCTTCGGCGCCCTGCTCTTCCTGGTCTTCCTCGGCAACGGCCGGACGCTTTTCGCCCTGATGGCCCTGGCGTTCGGCCTGCTGGCCGCCGACGCCCTGATCTGGCAGGCGATCCGCGAACGCAAGGAGGTCATCGACCGCACCCTCCCCGACTTCCTCGACGTCCTGGCGGTCGTGGTGTCGGCCGGCCTCGGCTTCCGCCAGGCCCTGGAGCGGGTCGCGGACCACTACGAGGGCCCATGGGCGGACGAACTGCGCATCACCCTGCGCCAGATGGACATGGGGGTGAGCCGCCGCCAGGCCTTCGACGAACTGCGCAGGCGCAACTCCTCCGAGCAGGTCGCCCAGTTCGTCTCGGCACTGCAGCAGGGCGAGGAACTGGGCTCCCCGATCGCGGACACCCTGATCCAGCTCGCCACGGACATGCGCCGCACCGACGCCCAGAACTCCCGCCGCCGGGCGGCGAAGACGATCCCCAAGGCAACGATGGTCACCCTGGTCTTCATGCTCCCGGCCACGATGATCCTCATCGCCACGGGCATGTTCCTCGGCTCGGGAACGAACTTCGGCTCGATCCTGGGACGCTGAGATGAGGGCCGGCAGCTGGAAGCAGGGGTGGCCCCGTAAGGGGCGTGGGGAGTTGCGCGCCCAGCCACATCCGGCCCGCAGCCGACGAACCCCCCTCCCCGCCGGAGGCACCGGCTACTTCGCAGAGGACGCCGCGGCTCCCACCGGCGTCCGCCTCCAACTCAACGCCCTCCAGGCCCTGTGCCGTCAGGCATTCGCGATCCGCCTCACCCTCATCGCCATAGGCGCCCCCTTCGCAACGGCGAACGCCGCCGACGGCTTCCCCCGGCACGCCGTCGTCACCGCCGCGGTCCTCGGCGTGATGGGCTCGTACGCCATGCTCCGGGACTGGGACAGATGCGCGCCCCAGCTCCTCGCCCACCCCACCCTCATGGCGGTGGACCTGGTCTTCGGCGCGATACTCCTGCTCACGGCGTCCCCCGCGTCCCCCCTCGCCTACGCGGCGGTCTGCACCCCGCTCCTCTCGGGCCTGCTGTACGGCTGGCGGGGCTCCGGGGTGTTCACGGGGCTGCAACTGGTGGTCCTGCTCACGGTGTTCAGGGCGTGGGAACACCGCCCGGGCGCCGGCGCGAGCACCCTCCTGATCGCGGGCTTCTGCGTCGCGGCGGGCGTCATCGGCGTCACCCTGCGAAACCTGATGTTCCGCTTCGGCACGGCCAGCCAGGCACTCGCGGAGGCGAACTCCCGCCTGGCGGTCGCGGAAGCCGTGGAATCGGAACGCGCCCGCCTGGCCCGGGAGATGCACGACTCCGTGGCGAAGACCCTCCACGGCCTCGCCCTGTCGGCGGAGGCCCTGGCGGTGGCGGCGGACAACGGGACGAACCCCCGGACCCTGAAGTCCCAGGCGACCGCGGTGGCGGGGGCGGCACGCAGGGCGGCGACGGAGTCCAGAGAACTCCTGGCGGACCTACGGGCCCACACGGCCATGTCCAGCCCGCCGATGGACATGGTGACGGAACTGGCCGCGAGAGTGGCGGACTTCGAGTCCCGTACGGGCATCGAGGCAACCTTCGCCCACCGGCCGGGCCCGGCCCTCGCCCTCCCCCCGGGGGCATCCCGCCAACTCCTGGCGATCGCCTCGGAGGCGCTGGAGAACACCCACCGCCACGCGAACGCCACGCACGTACGCGTGACGCTGGAGTTTGCGCGGTCCGCCCTGCGCCTGACGGTGCGGGACGACGGCACGGGCACGGCCGTCTCCCTGGACGACGTACACGTCCTGGCGAATACCGGCCATTTCGGTGTGCTGGGAATGCTGGAGCGCGCGGCATCGGTGGCCGCGGAGCTCCGGCTGCGCAGCACCGCACACGGAGGTACGGAGGTCACGCTGACCCTCCCTTGCGCCTCCACCGTCCCCGAACCCCTCTCACACTCCCCCCACGAGGAGGCCGCACATGCCTGACCAGGCACTTCCCGGCCCGCTCCTGCGAGTGCTGGTGGCCGACGACAACCCGGTCGTCCGGGCCGGTCTCGCGGCCCTGCTGAACGCCCACCCGGACATCCGGGTCGTGGCACAGGCGGCCGACGGCGCGGAGGCGATCGCCGCCGCGACCTGTCACCGCCCCGACGTGATCCTCCTGGACGTCCGCATGCCCGGCACCGACGGTCTGACCGCGCTTCCCCGGCTGGCCCGGCTGGCACCGGTGATGATGCTGACGTACAGCCGTGAACCCGAGGTGGTGGCCGAGGCGTTGCGCCGGGGCGCGGTCGGCTATCTGGTGCACGGGGAGTTCACCGCGGACGAACTGATCACCGCGGTACGGGACCTGGGCGACGGGACGGCGACCTTCACCTCGTCCGCCGTCGATGTCTCGGATTCGCTCGGTGTTTCGTACGAACCGAACCAAAACTCTTCGCACCTGCAATCAGTTGTGACACAGTCGTGGAAGGCTCGCCCCGCCTACGCGACGGGACTCCACCGCCGCGGCCACAACCGCCTGGATCACGACCTGAGTTCACGGGAGGTGGAGGTCATGGATCTCATCGCGGCCGGCATGAGCAACCAGCAGATCGCCGCCACGTGCTTCATCAGCGAGAAGACGGTGAAGAATCACATCAACCGCATCTTCGCGAAGCTGCACAGTTCTTCGCGCAGCGAAGCGATCGCCTGTTGGTTGGGCACGGCCCACGGGGGGTGGAACCGGTGACTCCGACAGGCAGAAGTTGGGCCCCTGGACCCACCCGCAGTAGGCGGGTTCTCACGTACGGTGCGCGGGACGGTAGTGGTTTTGGGTGGGAGGGAAGGGGACGTGATGGCGAGGAACTGGACGCTGAGGGCGACAGTGGGCGTGGAGCAGGCGTTGGCGACCTGGGCGCGGACCGTCTCCGCCCGGATGCACGGCCGGGACCGGGACGCGGGAGCGGGGTTCGTCGAGTACGCGGGCCTGATGATCCTCATCGCCGGAATCTTCACGCTGATCGACGGGCTCGGGCTCGACGGCCAGATCTCGGGAGCGATCGGCGACGCGGTCGCGGATGTCGTCGGCGGTGGCTGACCCGACCCGGCTTCCGCGGTGACCGGGGGTCGACACTCCCCATCTCCATCTGGCTGACGGGGATCCTGCTCTTCGCCGCGTTCGCCTTCTTCGCGTTCGCCCAGGCGGCGTCCGCCCGGAATGGAGCACAGTCCGCGGCGGACGCCGCTGCGTTGGCTGCCGCGCAGGACTCCAGGGACGAGCTGGTGGAAGGCCTGGAGGGCGCCATCGGCGTGGAGGACGACTGGCTGGACTGGCTCGACGGCGATGGATTCGACGGCGCCGGAGCCGCAGCCGCGGCCGGCCAGTTGGCCGCCGAGAACGACGCGACCGTCACGGGGTTCGGGAACTACACGGCGGCCGGCTACCCCGGTTACCAGGTGGAGATCCAGACCAACTACACGGTCGGGGACTCGATCATCCCCGGCACGGAGGGCATGCGGGCGAACGCCGATGCCGCGGCCGTCATCAAACCCCGCTGCGACTTCGACGTGCCCGACGATCCGAAGGACGTCGTCGAACTGGATTGTGGCGGCGACATTTTGGATATCGACCCCGAAGATTTCGATTTGGACGACCTTCCCGACGCGTCCGTGCTGTTCTCTGTGCAACTGGCCGAGTGAAAGGAAGCCGTACCGATGAACATTCGGCGCACCACGAAGGGCCGCACGGTACTGACCGCCGTGGCGATCACGACTGGGCTGGTCCTCACGGTGGCCGGCTGCGGTGGTGGTGGCGACGACGACAAGCCCGACAAGGCCGCGTCATCGTCCACGTCCGGCAAGAGCGACGACGACGGCAAGGACGAGGAGTCGAAGGCACCGGCGGAGAACGAGGTGCTGGCAGAGTCCAAGCAGGGGGACATCTCGCTCACCATCACGTCGGCGGTGCGTGACGAGGGGGGCTTCCTGACCGTGTCCGGCACGGTCACCAACAACGGTTCGAGGCTGTTCGTGGCGGCGGACTGGCGCGGCGACGAGAACGAGTTGCGGCAGAACGCCTCATCCGTCGCCGGGGCGAGCCTGGTCGACCAGACGGGAAAGAAGAAGTACCTCATCCTCCGCGACACCGAGGGCCGGTGCCTCTGCACGCGCTTCGTCGGCGGCGTGAAGTCGGGAGAAACGGCCGAGTGGTACGCCCAGTTCCCCGCCCCCCCCGAAGACAGCTCCAAGGTCTCCTTCCAGGTCGGGTCGATGCCCCCCGCCTCCGTACAGATCTCCGAGGGCGAGTGACCATGCCCCTCAGCCTCCGCACCACGTCGATCACCCTCACCGCCCTCACGACCCTCGTCTTCATGACGCCGCTGACCTCGGCCCACGCGGACGACGAGGACCCGAGCGCCCCGCCGGGCAGCGTCACCACGTCGCCGCCACCGGAGGTGGACGCGAACAGCCCGGGGCTCAAGCTGGCCGACGGCGCGACGCTCGCCGCCGCGCGGGTGCTCGACATCAAGTCGGTCGTCGAGGACCTCGGCGGGGAGGAGCGGCGCGAGGACACGAACGAGAAGGTGACGTTCGCGCTCCAGGCGGAGGTCCTCTTCCCGAAGGACAGCTCGAAGCTCAACCCGGAGGGGAACGCCCGCATCGCGGCGATCGCGAACGAGATCAAGTCCCAGAAGGCCACGAACGTCCGCGTCTTCGGCTTCACGGACAACCTCGGCTCGTACGCCCACGGCCTCACCCTCTCCAAGCGACGGGCGGAGGTCGTCCACGAGGAACTGGCCTCGAACCTCGGCGGAATGAACGTCACCTTCGTGGTCCGCGGCTACAGCGAGGACTACCCGATCGCGGACAACACCTCGGAACAGGGCCGCAGAAAGAACCGCCGAGTGGAGGTCACGTTCCCGAAGGAGGGCTGAGCGGGCTCGAAGGGAAGCCTGCCTCCGGTGCTGCGGGCGCTGGGCGAACCGGACACCGGACGCCTGTGACGACGCACCGGCTGAGTGATCGCAACAAACAGGTTGAGCCCCTCCCACCTCCCGGGTAGGAACAGGCCATGACCTCACTCGGTGCTGTCTTTCGGCCTCAACTGCCACCAGAACGTCTGCGAGAGCTGGCCCGCGCGGCGGACGACGCCGGGTTGGAGGAGCTCTGGCTGTGGGAGGACTGCTTCCTCGAAGGGGGCATCTCCGCCGCGGCGGCGGCCCTCGCCTGGACCGACCGGCTCCGCGTCGGAGTCGGCCTCCTCCCCGTGCCGCTGCGCAACGTGGCCGTCACCGCCATGGAGGCCGCCACCCTGCACCGGCTCTTCCCGGGCCGACCCGTGCTCGGCGTCGGCCACGGCGTACAGGACTGGATGGGGCAGGTCGGCGCACGGGCCGAGTCCCCCGTGACGCTCCTGCGCGAGTACCTCGCCGCCCTGCGCGCCCTGCTGGCCGGTGAGCGCGTCACCACGGACGGCCGGTACGTGAAGCTCGACGACGTCGCCCTCGACTGGCCCCCGCCCGCACCCGTGCCGATTCTCGCCGGAGCCACCGGCCCCCGCTCGCTCAAGCTCACCGGAGAGGCCGCGGACGGCACGATCCTCACCGCCGGCACACCCCCCGACGGCGTACGCAAGGCCCGGCAACTCATCGACGAAGGGCGCGCGTCGGCCTCCCGTACCGACGCCCCGCACTCCGTCGTCGTCTACCTCCTCACCGCCACCGGCCCCGGCGCCGCCGCCCGGCTCCACGCCGAACTGGAGGCCGAGGGCGTGGCGTCGGTCCCGGACCTCGGCGTCGCCGGGGACGCCGGCGCCGTCGCCAAGGCCGTCCAGCGCCTCACGGAGGCGGGCGCCGACACCGTCATCCTCCAGCCCACCGCCGACGAACCCGACCCCGAGGGCTTCATCCGCTTCACCGCCGAAGAGGTACGCCCCCTGGTGCCCTGAGCGACGGCTACGACGGCAACGGCCCGGCGATATGTCAGTGCCCGCTGCCAGACTCCCTCGGTATGAGCGACCACGCGCACGCACAAGCGGACGTACGGCTGAGAAACGTGGCGGAGGCCGACCTGGAGGCGTTCTTCGCGCAGGAGCAGGACACCGAGGCGACCCGCCGGTCGAGGTTCACCGCCCGGCCGCGCGGGCGCTTCATGACCCACTGGGCCACCCGCATCCTCGGCGACGACACCGTCCTCGTACGGACGGTCGACGTGGACGGCGCCCCGGCCGGCCACCTCGTCGCCTGGTGGGAGGGGAGTGGAGACGGAGACGGAGACGGCGACGGTGAGGAGGACCGGCGCTTCATCGGGTACTGGCTCGGTCGCCCCTACTGGGGCAGAGGCATCGGCACCGAGGCCCTCGCGCTCTTTCTCCGCGAGGAGAGCACCCGGCCCCTCTACGCCGACCCGTTCGCGGGGAACACCGCCTCGGTGCGCCTCCTGGAACGGCACGGCTTCCGCCACGCAGGCACGGTCCGGCACGGCGACGACGTCCACACCCTCCTCGTACTCGACCAGGCCCCGGTACAGGAGTAGCCCGGCAGGAAACCTGTCGCGACACGCACGCACCTCCTGTCACCATCGCCCGATGAGGCCCTTCCAAGAACTCGTCGCCGAAGCCGAGGCCGTCCCCACCGACGGATGGGACTTCTCGTGGTTCGAGGGACGGGCCACCGAGGAACGCCCCTCCTGGGGCTACGCGCGCGCCATGGGAGAGCGCCTCGCCGAGGCGGACGCGGCTCTCGACATCCAGACCGGCGGCGGCGAAGTGCTGGCCTCCGCGCCGAAGTTGCCTAGGCTCACCGTCGCCACCGAGGGCTGGCCCCCGAACGTCGCCAAGGCCACCGCCCTGCTCCATCCGCTCGGCGCGGTCGTCGTCGCCGCCCCGGAGGACGCCCCGCTGCCGTTCGGCGACCAGGCCTTCGACCTCGTCGTGAGCCGGCACCCGGTGACGCCGCACTGGACGGAGATCGCCCGCGTCCTCAAGCCGGGCGGTACGTACTTCGCCCAGCACGTGGGCCCCGGCAGCGTCTTCGAGATCATCGAGTACTTCCTCGGCCCGCAGCCGGAAGCCGGGCGCGACGACCGCCGGCCCGACCGCGAGCGCGCCGACGCCGAGGCGGCCGGCCTGCGGATCGTCGACCTGCGGGCGGCGCGGCTGAGGATGGAGTTCCACGACATCGGGGCCGTCGTGCACTTCCTGCGGAAGGTGGTGTGGATGGTGCCCGGCTTCACCGTGGACCGGTACCGGGCCCGGCTGCTGAGCCTGCATGAACGGATCGAAACCGAGGGCCCGTTCGTGGCCCACAGCACCCGCCACCTCTTCGAGGCCCGCAAGCCCCCTGCCTGACCGCTAACCGTTCACCGCCGACCGCCGCACCCTCAGAAGGCGGTCACGCCTCGTCCCGCAGCCCCAGCCGCAGATGCTCCACGTGATGCAGCGCCTGCTCCAGCAGCTCCGCCACATGGTGGTCGTACAGCGCGTACACGATCGACCGTCCGCGCCGCTCTCCCGTGACGAGCCCCAGATTCCGCAGCAGCCGCAGCTGGTGGGAGCACGCCGACTGCTCCAGGTCCGCCGCCTCGGCGAGTTCGCCGACCGCGCACGGACCCTCCCGCAGACGCGCCAGGATGCGCAGCCGGGAAGGCGTGGCCAGGGCCTGGAGCGTCGCCGCGACGTCCGCGGCGCCCACGGCGTCCAGACGGTCGCGGATGCTGCTCTGCGCATCCACTCCATGACCCATGCCGCCATCGTAGCGAGACGACCGCCCCAGCCATCGAAATCCATCGGCATAAATGAAGACGTATTCATGTGTTCCTGTATGGTGGCGCTCGTGCAGCCCGCCGACACCCGCCTCCTCGCCCTGCCCGAAGCCCGCTGGGCCGCCGTCTCCACGGCGGCCTTCCTGCTCGCGCTCCCGCTCCAACTGCTCGGCGGAACCGCCTGGCTGTGGGGCCCGCTGTACGCCGCCGCCTACCTGGCCGGCGGCTGGGAACCCGCGCTCGAAGGGCTCAGGGCGCTGCGCGGGAAGACCCTCGACGTCGATCTGCTGATGATCGTCGCGGCGCTCGGCGCGGCCTCGATCGGCCAGGTCATGGACGGCGCGCTGCTCATCGTCATCTTCGCCACCTCGGGCGCGATGGAGGCCCTGGCCACCGCCCGCACCGAGGACAGCGTCCGCGGCCTCCTCGGTCTGGCACCCCCGACGGCCACCCAGCTGCACCCCGTGAGGGGCGCGGAGGGAGAGGGGGAGAGGGAGGAGACCGTCGAGGCGGGCGCGCTCGCCATCGGGGACGTGATCCTCGTACGCCCCGGTGAGCGCGTCGGAGCCGACGGCCGCGTCCTCGACGGCGCGAGCGACATCGACCAGGCGACCATCACCGGCGAACCCCTGCCCGTACCGAAGGCGGTCGGCGACGAGGTCTTCGCCGGGACCCTGAACGGGACCGGCGCCCTGCGCGTCCGCGTCGAGCGCGACCCCTCCGACACGGTCATCGCGCGGGTCGTCGCCCTCGTCGAGGAGGCGTCCCGCACGAAGGCCCCCACCCAGCTCTTCGTCGAGCGGATCGAACACCGCTACGCGCTCGGCATGGTGGCCGCGACCGTCCTCGTCTTCGCCGTCCCGCTCGCCTTCGGCGCCGACCTCACCGGGGCGCTCCTGCGCGCCATGACCTTCATGATCGTCGCGTCCCCGTGCGCGGTGGTCCTGGCGACGATGCCGCCGCTCCTGTCGGCCATCGCCAACGCGGGCCGCCACGGAGTGCTCATCAAGTCCGCCGTCGTGATGGAACGCCTCGGGCAGACCGACCGGATCGCCTACGACAAGACCGGCACGCTGACCGAAGGCACGCCCCACCTCACCAAGATCCTCCCCGAACCCGGCTTCTCGGAGAACGAGCTGCTCCTCCTCGCGGCAGCCGCCGAGCACCGCAGCGAGCACCCGCTGGCCCGCGCGATCGTGGCCGCCGCGCGCGAACTCCCGCGCGGCGAGAGCCCAGGTCAGGCGTACGACTTCCGGTCCGCGCCCGGATGCGGAGTCACCGCGACCGTCGCCGGACGCGAGGTGGCGGTCGGTTCGCCCGAGCGTCTCGGCGAGGGGGCGGCGGTCCCCGACACCGACGGCACGGCGGTCGTGGTGCGCGTGGACGGCGTACGCGCCGGCTGGCTGCTCCTCGCCGACCGGCTCCGCCCCGGCGCCCCCGCCGCCGTCACCGCGCTGAACCGCCTCACCACCGCCCCGCCCGTCCTCCTCACCGGCGACAACCCCCGGGCGGCCCACGCGGTGGCCGAGCGGACCGGCATCCCCTCCGACGGCGTACGTGCCGGCCTGCTCCCGCACGAGAAGGCCGAAGCGGTACGGGACCTGGGCGGCCGGGTGCTCCTTGTCGGCGACGGGGTGAACGACGCCCCCGCCCTGGCCGCCGCCCACACCGGCATCGCGATGGGCCGGGCGGGTTCGGACCTGGCCCTGGAGACCGCGGACGGCGTGCTCGTCCACGACGACCTCACCGCCGTCCCCAAGGCGGTGGCCCTCTCCCGCCGCGCCCGGCGCCTGGTCGTCCAGAACCTGTGCCTGGCGGGGGCGTTCATCGGGGTCCTGGTGGTCTGGGACCTGGCCGGCCACCTGCCGCTGCCCCTCGGCGTCGCGGGCCACGAGGGCTCCACGATCCTGGTCGGGCTCAACGGCCTGCGTCTGCTGCGGGAGAGCGCCTGGCGCGAGTAGGCCCCCGACCGGCTGCCCGAGCTGTCCGCCGTGGGCTCCTCAGCCGGTCAGGCGTGCGCCCCGGCCGTCACCTTTCCCACCACCAGTTCCGGCTCCGCCTCCAGGATCCGGCCCACCCGCTCGACCTGCTCGCCCAGCTCACTCTCCTGCGCGCCGGTCAGCCGCTGCAGCGGCTCCACCGTCACCGTCGTCCGCCTCCCGCGCCGCCGCTGGTGCCAGACCCCCGCGACCACCCCGTCGACGAGAAGCACGGGGAAGTTTCCCGCCTGCCCGCCGGCCAGGGCCCGCTGGTAGGCGGCGCCGGGGAACATCCGCTCACGCGGCTGGGCGGCGACGGCGTACGCGTCGAAGTAGGGGAGGAGCCGCACGCCCCGTACGGCGCCGGTGGGGAAGGCGGTGTCGCCCGCCACCACCCAGGCGGGCGTCCCCTCGAAGTCGACCTCCTCGATCCCGCCGGACGCGGCCAGCGACGAGAAGAGGGTGGCGGCCCAACCCCGGGGCGCGGCGGCCCACTTGGCGAAGTGCTGCGGCGTCGCGGGACCGTACGCGCGCAGATAGTGGCGTACGAGGGTGGCGAGAGCCTCGTCGGCGGGGAGCGGGTCGAAGTGCGGCGGGCGGGTGTAGGTGGCCTTGCGGCCCCGGTCGGGGGCGAAGCACAGGGCGCCGGACTGGCCCGCGCGGTGCATCACCTGGCGCCAGCGCGGCCACTTTCCCTGGAACGCCTCCATCACCGGATCCCCGGCCCACGGCCCGGTGCGGGCCACGACCTCCTCGGACAGCTCGTCGATGGTCAGCCGTCGTCCGTCGAGGGCGTCGCCGACCGCGGCGACGACCTGCTCCTCCTGTGCGGCGGTCATGCGCACCGCCGGGTTCGGGCTCTTACCGCGCGGCACGGCGGTCAGGGCGGCGGTCCAGAAGGGGAGTTCGTCGGCGGCGAGGAGATGGATCGTGCCCCGCGGGCCGTACGTCTTCACCAGGCTCAGGTCGTCCCACAGCGCCGACCGCACGTCCTGGCGGGTCGCGCCGTCGAGCCGCAGGGCCAGGGAGAGCTCGGCCGCCGACAGGACCTGCGCGTGCACGGCGAGCAGCGTGGACGCGACCGCGGCGACGGGTGTCCCGGACCGCGCGGACAGGTGCAGCAGCTGACGCCCGTGGCGCCGCGCGCTCGCCTCGTCCCAGCTGACCTTCGTGATCCTCGATGTCATGGCGGCGACGCTAGAGGGGAATTAGGCCAGATCCTGGCCGCTGTAGCCGGTGGTCGGCACAGCCCACCGTCCGTATACGGGCGAATGGAGGCAATCAGCCCATGGCGGAAATTACCTGCTGTAAACACTCAAGAAACAGCAAAGAGTGCCATTTTCCCCTCGGGGCCAGAAGGGGGCCGGCTGCAAAAACCCCTGAAACACTCACAGAGTTTCCACATCGTTATGCCGATTGGCTCATTCTGCTCTGCGGGGTCCCGTAAGTTCGGTCCAAGACGATTCGCGCCAGCAAAGCCGCGCGGGCGGGCACCGCGCTGCGGAGGGGGCTGCGCGGTGCCCGCCCCTCCCCTTGTCCACCGCGGGCGGGGGTGGTCGTCGCCCGGCCGCGTCACTCTTGGGGCGTACGTCCGAGGCGGATGGGTCAACGCCTCATATCCTCGTGCGAACCCCCTGGTTCTCTTCGAATTCTCCTCGTTCTCCTTCGAATTCGCTGTGAATCGGCCATGATCTGCCACTGAATGAACGCTTCCACTCCCACTCAGGCGTTGTCGGCCGACTCCGGAGAGTAGTTGTGGCACGCCGATGCGCGCGACATCACTTACGAAGGGTTATGGTGGAAACCCCCCCTCGGGCCGGTCCGTCTCCCCCCCACGGACCGGCCCGTTTTTTTGTGCGCCGACACGCGCCGGGCGTACGCCCCACAGTCGCCGTCGTGCCGAACCGCCCGCCCCGCCCGCGGCCCGCGCCCGCCCCCGCTCCCGGTCCGCCCATCGGCCGGGAGGCCTTGTACCCCTAGGGGGAGGGGCGCTCCGGCGGGGGTAGGGTGTCGCCCTCGGGGACTGCCATCTGCACGGAGGGGCTGACGAAAACGTGAACCTGCGCGACAACCTGCGCCGCTTGCTGGTCAGGTTCTATGCACGCAGGGTGGAAGGCCACCTTGACCACGACCAGGTGCCCAAGCACATCGGGGTCATCATGGACGGCAACCGGCGCTGGGCGAAGGCCGCCGGCAGCACCGCCGCCCAGGGGCACCGGGCCGGAGCCCACAAGATCGAGGAATTCCTCGGCTGGTGCTCCGAGACCGACGTCGAGGTCGTCACCCTCTGGCTGTTGTCCACGGACAACTTCGACCGCCCGGAGGAAGAACTCGTACCGCTGCTCGGCATCATCGAGAACGTCGTGAGCTCCCTCGCCGCCGACGGCCGCTGGCGCGTGCACCACGTCGGCACGCCCGACATCCTGCCCGCGCGGATGCAGACCGTCCTGAAGGAGGCCGAGGAGTCCACCGCGCACGTCGGCGGAATACTCGTCAACGTCGCCATCGGCTACGGCGGCCGGCAGGAGATCGCCGACGCCGTGCGCTCGATGATCCTCGACCACGCCGACAAGGGCACCTCCTTGGAGAAACTCGCCGAGGACGTCAGCGTCGACATGATCGGCAAGCACCTCTACACCAGCGACCAGCCCGACCCCGACCTCGTGATCCGTACGAGCGGCGAGCAGCGGCTGTCCGGATTCATGCTCTGGCAGACGGCCCACTCCGAGTACTACTTCTGCGAGGTCTTCTGGCCGGCCTTCCGCAAGGTCGACTTCCTGCGCGCCCTGCGCGACTACGCGGCCCGCCACCGGCGCTACGGCGGATGAGGGACTGAGGCGGCCCCGCCGCCGGGGGCTGCCGCGGGACCGGGAATTGGTCCTTTGGGGTGGAAGTAATGAGGAGTTCACCAGGGCGCCGCCATGTGTGCTGGCATGGCATGGCTCGTTCGAGGGCATAAAGCCTCCAGGTCGACGCCCGAATCACGGGTGTCGGATCTCAGCGGACGGCACGGGGCCGTCCGCCCGGGAGGCCCTTTGCACCAGCGCGACCGTGCGGTCAGTACGGACGAGGCGGAGGGCCGGTTCACGGCCCGTGCATCGGTGCCGGAAACCGGTCCACCTCTCCTCCGTCGCTCCCCGACCTCATCCGAGGGGGTACGTCCTTCCGTGGTGACCAGCACAAAGCGCCGTATGCCAGACCGGCGCACCTATGTTCTCGACACCAGCGTCCTGCTGGCCGACCCGCACGCCATGAACCGCTTCGACGAGCACGAAGTAGTGCTGCCGATCGTCGTGGTCACGGAATTGGAGGCCAAGCGGCACCATCCCGAACTCGGCTACTTCGCCCGGCAGGCCCTGCGTCTGCTCGACGAGTTCCGGGTGAAATATGGCCGTCTCGACGCCCCGATCCCCACGGGGGAGTTGGGCGGAACGGTCCGTGTCGAGCTCAATCACTCGGACCCCAGCGTGCTGCCGAGCGGCTATCGCCTGGGGGACAACGACTCCCGCATCCTCGCGGTCGCCCGCAATCTGCAGGCGGAAGGTTTCGACGTCACGGTCGTGTCGAAGGACCTCCCGCTGAGGATCAAGGCCTCCTCGGTCGGGCTCCTCGCCGAGGAGTACCGGGCGGAACTCGCCATCACGGGCTCCTCCGGCTGGACCGGAATGTCCGAACTGACGCTCTCCGGCGAGCAGGTGGACCTCCTCTTCGACCAGGAGAGCCTGTACGTCCCCGAGGCGTCGGACTTCCCCGTCCACACGGGTCTGATGATCCAGTCCGAGCGCGGCAAGGCGCTGGGACGTGTGACGGCCGAGGGCAACGTCCGGCTCGTACGCGGCGACAGGGAGGCCTTCGGTATCAAGGGCCGCAGCGCGGAGCAGCGCATCGCGCTGGATCTGCTGCTGGACCCGGACATCGGGATCGTGTCGATGGGTGGCCGGGCCGGCACCGGAAAGTCGGCGCTCGCCCTGTGCGCGGGCCTGGAGGCCGTGCTCGAACGGCGCCAGCACCAGAAGGTGATGGTCTTCCGGCCGCTGTACGCGGTCGGCGGGCAGGAGCTGGGCTATCTGCCCGGTTCCGAGTCCGAGAAGATGGGCCCCTGGGCGCAGGCGGTCTTCGACACGCTGTCCGCGGTCACCAGCCGCGAGGTCATCGAGGAGATCACCGCGCGCGGCATGCTGGAGGTCCTGCCGCTCACGCACATCCGAGGCCGCTCCCTCCACGACGCGTTCGTGATCGTGGACGAGGCGCAATCCCTGGAACGGAACGTCCTGCTGACCGTTCTGTCCCGAATCGGCTCGAATTCACGGGTGATCCTGACCCATGACGTGGCCCAGCGGGACAACCTCAGGGTCGGGCGGTACGACGGAGTGGTGGCCGTCGTCGAGAAACTGAAGGGGCATCCGCTCTTCGCGCACGTCACACTCACCCGGTCCGAGCGGTCCCAGATTGCCGCCCTTGTGACCGAAATGCTGGAGGACGGACAGATCTGATACCGGCTGCCCCCACCCGTCCGGGTCTGTCCGACGGGTGGTGGCTGCACGGTAGTTGGCGCCGTCCGGCAAAGGCGAAGAGCCTAGCCGGGCGGCGTCGTCGTGCGCCCTCGTTTCCGAAAAACTTCTGAGGCAAACGAGGTGTGAGCTTTCACACCCGGCACAGAATTGCCTCCCGGCGCCGGGGTGCGGCAGAGTCTCATTCCTGTCAGGCCCCGCATACGACACAGCTGTACCCCCAGCGGCACAGCACAGCAAGAACCTCAGAACTCCATAACGCCGTCGTATGCCGCCCGCGCACCAAGCGGCGCTCCCCGCAAGGGAGTTGCCCACCGGGCCCGTGCCTCCCGTGACCCCGCAGTTGGGAGGCCAGTGCCAGGGGCAAGATTGCGTCCGCGAGGGTCACCTGTAGCGGTCGATGCTGGAAGGAAACCGTGTGAGCCGGATTTCGGTCCGTGGGCTCGCAGTGGCCTCGGCCACCGCAGTCACCGCCGTCGGCGCTGTTACCGGTGTTGCCTCGGGCAGCACCGCACCGGCGAGCGATGACGCCGAGGCAACGGCGAGCGGCGCCACGCTCCTCGCGGACATCCCCGCGGGCGCGCAGGCGCAGGTGCAGACCGCCTCTCTGACTCAGCAGGCCGACTCCCAGGCCATCGCGGCTGACGCGACAGCCAAGAAGGACGCCGAGGCAGCCGCGCGCAAGCAGGCGGCCAAGGACGCGGTCGCCAAGCAGAAGGCCGCGGAAGCCGCTGAGAAGGCCGAGAAGGAGGCGAAGGAGCGCAAGGAGACCGAGAAGGTCGCCAGCCGCTCCGCCACGCGTGACGCCTCCAGCTTCACGGTCAAGGCGTCGTACACCGCCGCCGAGGTCCAGGAGATGGCCCGCCAGCTCGTCCCGGCGGACCAGTTCGCGTGCTTCAGCCGGATCGTCGACCACGAGTCCAGCTGGAACTACCAGGCGGACAATCCCACCTCCGACGCGTACGGCCTCATGCAGGCCCTGCCGGGTTCGAAGATGTCCTCGGCCGGTGCCGACTGGGCGACCAACCCGGCGACGCAGATCAAGTGGGGCCTGAGCTACATGGACGGCCGCTACGGCAGCCCGTGCGGCGCCTGGGACTTCTGGCAGGCCAACAACTACTACTGAGTCGTCTGCGGCTCAACCTCGCGGAGCCCTTCACCGTCCTACGGTGAGGGGCTTCTGCCATGTACGGTCGATGCCGACGACTCCAGGGACTCCAGGGAGGAGTGGTGGGGAGCAACGGGGGAAGAGGACGGGTCATGTCGCGAGTGCCAGGTTGGTTCGGCCGGATCGGTGCCGGCCTCACCGAAGTGGGAGAGCGGCTGGACGCGCGCCGCGCGGCAGCCGAGAAGGACGACGAGATCGACAAGGACGAAGCGGTCGGTACGGATTCCTCGTCCTCGTCCCTGTCGGGGTCGTCCCCCGCGGGCACGGTCGCCCACGTCCGCCCGGATCCCGCCACCGCCGTCCCGTGGGGGATGCGGGTCGCCGCCGAGGCCGGCTGGCGGCTGCTCGTCCTCGCGGGCACCGTCTGGGTGCTGATGCGCGTCATCAGCGCCGTACAACTGGTCGTCCTGGCCTTCGTCTCCGCGCTGCTCATCACGGCCCTGCTCCAGCCCACGGTCGCCCGGCTGCGCAGATACGGGTTCCCGCGCGGCCTCGCCACCGCGCTCACCGCGATCCTCGGCTTCGTCGTCATGGGGCTGGTCGGATGGTTCGTGGTCTGGCAGGTCATGGAGAACATCAACAACCTCGCCGACCAGATCCAGGACGGCATCGACGAGCTGCAGCGCTGGCTGCTGAACAGCCCGTTCCACGTCACCGAGGACCAGATCAAGGACATCGCCAAGAGCCTGCGCGAGGCGGTCGGGGCGAACACCGAGGAGATCACGTCCGCGGGGCTCGAAGGCGTCACCGTCATCGTCGAGGCGCTCACCGGCATCCTCCTGACGATGTTCTCCACGCTCTTCCTCCTCTACGACGGCAAGCGCATCTGGGAGTGGACGCTCAAGCTGGTCCCGGCGGCGGCGCGTCCAGGAGTGGCGGGAGCGGGACCGCGGGCCTGGCGCACCCTCACCGCGTACGTCCGCGGCACGGTGATAGTCGCCCTGATCGACGCCACCTTCATCGGTCTCGGCATCTTCTTCCTCGACGTCCCGATGGCCGTCCCGCTCGCCGTCTTCATCTTCCTCGGCGCCTTCATCCCGCTCGTCGGCGCCGTCATCTCCGGGGCGCTGGCGGTGGTCGTCGCCCTCGTGACCCAGGGCGTCTTCACTGCGGTCATGACCCTGGCCGTGGTGCTGGCCGTCCAGCAGATCGAGGGGCACATCCTGCAGCCGTTCATCCTCGGGCGGGCGGTGCGGGTGCATCCGCTGGCCGTCGTCCTGTCCGTGGCGGCGGGGGGGATGGTCGCGGGGATCGGCGGCGCGGTGGTCGCCGTGCCGCTCGTCGCGGTCACCAACACGGTGGTGGGGTACTTGCGTTCCCACTCGCGTGAGGCGGCGCTGCGGCACTCGCCGGGGCCGCACGGTTCCACGGCGACGTCCGAAACCCCGCCCCCGACGGACGCGCCACCGCTGGTGTAGGACCTTTCTCCGCCCTTACCTGACTCGGGGGCGCTGCCCCCGAACCCCCGGTCCTCAAACGCCGGACGGGCTGAGATGTCCCCGGACCGGCGGACACCATCCAGCCCGTCCGGCGTTTGAGGACAAAGGGGGGCGAGGGGGCGCAGCCCCCATCCAGTGACGGGAAGGGTAGGGGCGGCGGGGGCGGAACAAACTACTGCGTCAGGATCGCCTCGGCGTCCAGCGTGACCCCCACCGCCTGCACCACCGCCGCGATCTTGAACGCCTCCTGGATCGTCTCCCGGTCGACACCCGCCTTACGAAGAACCCGCTCATGCGAGTCAAGACACTGCCCGCACGCATTGATCGCGGACACGGCGAGCGACCACAGCTCGAAGTCGACCTTCTCCACACCCGGGTTACCGATGACGTTCATCCGGAGCCCGGCCGGCAGCGTCCCGTACTCCGGGTCGGACAGCAGATGCCGCGTGCGGTGGAAGACGTTGTTCATCGCCATGACCGCCGCGGCGGACTTCGCCGCCGTGTACGCCTCGGGCGAGAGCTTCGCGTTCGCCTCCTCCTCCAGTTCCCGCAGCACCCGCGGCGACCGCGAGGCGATGGCGCACACGAGCACCGTGCCCCACAACTGCTGCCGCGTAAGGTCGGAGTCGCCGATGACCGAACCGAGGTTCAGCCGGAGGTCCTTGGCGTAGTCCGGAATCGCGGACTTCAGCGCGTCGAGGGACATGGGTCACTCACCGGCCGGCAGCTCGACCGGGTCGAGAGTGGTCTCGCCCTTGGTCCGGTCGCACGGGCACAGCTCGTCGGTCCGCAGCGCGTCCAGGCCCCGCAGGACCTCCATGGGGGCGGCACGCTCGGCGAAGCCGTCGTCGAGCTTCCCGAAGGCCGCGATCTCTGTCAGGACGAACTCCTCGCTCTTCGCCGGCGAGACACAGGCAGTCAGATCGAACTCGGGGAACCTGTCACCGAAAGTGAGCACGCGCTCTCCTCGTAACGGAGAAAACCCCCTTATTGGGGGGACTTTCCCATGGGCTGGACGCCCTCGATCGTGGCACAGAGTGCATGGAAAAGGCAGCCCAGCCTCTCGCAGCTGCGCGCCTTCGCCGCGGTGGCAGAGCATCTGCACTTCAGGGACGCGGCCACCGCCCTCGGCATGAGCCGGCCCGCGCTGCCCGGCGCGGTCTCGGCGCTGGAGGAGACCCTGGGCATTGCGCGCGAGGCGCTGCGCGAGCGGGGGAGTACGGGGAGTTGGCGGGGCGCTGGGGGCGGTGCGGCGCCGTCGTGGCTGGCCGCGCCGTTCCCCGCGCCCCTAAAAGATTGCGCCGTTCCCCGCGCCCCTGAAGACGAAAGACTGCGCCGTTCCCCGCGCCCCTGTGTGGGGCACCCCCCTCGGGGTTACTCCGTGCGCAAGCCGTCCGGGCGCATCAGGCGTAGGAGCGGGGGGACGCTCAGGGCCGTTACCGCCAGGACCACCGCCGCGCCGATGCCCGTCATGGCCAGGACGCTCAGCCAGTCCACCGTCACCGTCGTGCCCGTCATCTTCAGCAGGACCGCGCCCAGCGTGAGGCCCACCACCGAGGCGAGGAGCAGGCCCAGCGCGACCGGGATCGCGGTCTGCCACAGCACCGACAGGCTCAGTGTGCGGCGCCGGGTGCCGAAGGCGACCAACGCTGAGAGCAGCTTCTTGCGCTCGCGCAGCTGCTCCAGCTGGGAGACCAGCAGGCTCGCCCCGATCAGTGCGAGGACGCAGGCCGAGCCGACGAACAGCCCGGTGCGGATGGAGTCGAAGCGGTCCGACCGCTCACTGCTCGTGTACGTCATGGGGTCCGCGAGCGGGTTGATCTCCGCGGCGGTGTTGCGTACGAGTTCCTGCCCGTCCGGGACCGTCGCGTCGAGCTTGAGGTAGACCACCCCGCTGGTGGCCGGGACCGCGGCGGCGGGCAGCGCGCTCGTGGTGAACAGGAAACCGCCGCGCTCCCAGCCCGTCGGGTCCTTGCGCGGATCAGCCTTCTTGATGTCCCGCGGCACGGTCCAGGCCACCTCCGCGCCCTGCACGACGTCGTCGTAGGAGGGGTCGACGACGAGCTTGCGGCCGGGCTTCGCGAACTTCGCGGTCTCCGAGTCGTACTCGGCCCCCTGCACGGCGAACACATCGCCCTCGCGGCACGAGGACAGCTTCGCCACCTCGCGCAGGGCGGCACAGTCGCCGACCGTGATCAGCGAGGACGTGTCGGGGTTCTTCGCCCGCTCGCTCAGCGTGGTGTCGGACAGCGCGACGGCGCCGCGTACCCCGCGGGTGTCCGCGAGCTTGTTCCGGGCGTCCGCCAGGGAGACGGCCTTCGGTACGGATATCTCCATCTGGGCCCGCGAGAGATCCTGCCCGGTGGACTTCGTGAAGTCGTCCTCGACACCGGCGAACAGCATCTGCAGGGCGATCGCGCCGGCCACCGCCACCGCGATGCCGTTGACCATGCGGGCCGCGGTGCCGCTGCTCAACTGCAGCCTCCGAATGGCCAGTTGCCAGGAGACCGAGCCCGAGTTGAGGCGGGCGACGACGGCTTCCACGACCCACGGCAGCAGCGCGGTGATGCCGACGAGGAGCAGGATGACACCGCCGGTCACCATGTACTCGTTGAAGTCGCCGTTGTTGTTGCCCTTGCCGATCATCGGGGCGAGCAGGCCGAGACCGCCCAGCGGCAGCAGCAGCCGCCACCACAGCCGGCGCCGCGCGGGCCTGGCCGTACGCACCACGCCGAGCGGCTCGATGACCACGCCGCGCAGGGCGAGGAGCGTCACCGCCACCGCGGCGGCCGGGACCGCGACGGCGATCAGGACGGCGAGTACGGGCGTCGGGTCGAGGTAGCTCGGGAAGACGCTGATCCCGAAGAGCTCCAGGGAACCGGCGATCTGGCGGCCGATCAGGAAGAAGCCGACGCCGAAGAGCAGTCCGAGGAAGGCTCCGGCGAGCGCCTCGCCCGCGGCGATCCGGCGGGTCATCCGGCCGTCGGCGCCGACCAGCCGCAGCGCGGCGAGCCTGCGGTCGCGCCGTTCGCCGCCGAAGCGTACGGCCGCGGCGATGAAGACGCCGACCGGCATCAGCAGCACCACGAAGACCGTGAGGACGAGCAGGAGGAGGACCGGGTCCATCTCCTCCGAGGGCCCCTTCGTCGCGCCGAAGGTGCTGAGGCGCGTGATGCGTGAGCCTTCGTCGAACTCGGCCAGGTTCCGGCCGCCCGTGTAGTAGGCGAGTTCGGCCGAGCCGATCAGGCCGCTCTCACCGATGGTCCCGGTGACGCGGTACGGCAGCCGGTCGCGCAGCAGCCCGGCGTCCTTGAAGTCCAGCAGTTCCTTCAGCGCGGGGGACACGACCATCTCGCCCGGTGCGGGGAACTTCTCGATCCCGGGCGGCAGCGGCGCCCGCAGGCCCTCGGGCTCCAGCTGACGGCCGCGCACGTCCAGGCCGCGGAACTCGGTGTCGACGTTCGCGACGAGCACGGTTTTGTCGGACTTGGCAGGTTCGGCAGCGTTCATCACCAGGTCCATCCGCGCGTACTCACGGTCGGACCGTGCCTGCAGCGCGCTGGGGATCGCGGTGGTGAGCAGCAGCAGCGCCACGCCGAGCCCCACGCCGACACCGGTGAGCAGGACCCGTACCCAGCCCTCGCGACCGCCGGTGAACGCGAACTTGATCCCCATGGCGAGGTCTCTGGACCACTGCCGCAACATGGGGGTCGCACGGCGCGGATCGTCCCAGGCGGGCGGCTCCGGGGAGGCCTCGGGCGGGGCGGCGGCGGTGGACGCGCGGGCGCTCATACGACGCGCTCCATGTCGCGGGACTTCCCGTCGCGTACGACGATCTCGCGGTCCGAGTACGCGGCCACCCGGGTCTCGTGCGTGACGAGGACGACGGCGGCGTTGGCGGACCGGGCGGCGTCCGTGAGCAGCTCCATCACGCGCTCGCCGTTGAGCGAGTCGAGGGCGCCGGTGGGCTCGTCCGCGAACAGCACCCGGGGGCTGGTGACCAGGGAGCGGGCCACGGCGACGCGCTGGCCCTGGCCGCCGGAGACCTCGCCGGGCCGCTTGCCCGCCAGGTCGTCGACCTCCAGGCGCTCCATCCAGGACAGGGCGGTGCGCTCGGCCTCCTTGCGGGAGGTGCCGTTGAGGCGCAGCGGCAGGGCCACGTTCTCGACGCAGGTCAGTTCCGGCACCAGCTGGCCGAACTGGAAGACGAACCCGAACTGGGAGCGCCGCAGCGCGCTGCGCTGGGAGTCGTTCATGGTCGCCATCTCACGGCCGCTGTACGTGATCGAGCCCGAGTCGGGCGTCACGATGCCGGCGAGGCAGTGCAGGAGGGTCGACTTGCCGGAGCCCGAGGGGCCCATCACGGCGACGACCTCGCCCGGGTGGATGGAGAACTCGGCGCCGTCGAGGGCGTTGGTGGGGCCGTACGCCTTGCGCAGGTCGTGGGCCACGAGCAGGGAGCCTGCGGGGGTCATCGGGTCACCGCCTCAGCGAGTTTGCCGAGGCGGGCCGCGGTGAGTTCGAGCCACCGCAGGTCGGCCTCAAGATGGAAGAGGGCGTGGTCGCAGATCAGCTGGTCGGCGAGATCGCCCTTGCGTTTGCGGTCGGTGAGGATGCGCATCATGCGCAGGTGTTCCGAGCGCTGGGTGTCGAGGATCTCGGACGCGTCGCGGTGCGTCAGGAGGGCGAGGACGACCTTCGTGTAGAGGGTCGACTGGAGATACGGCTCGGGCTTCTCCGGCGTCGCGAGCCACCGCTGGACGTCGGTGACGCCGGCCTCGGTGATCGCGTACCGCTTGCGCTCGGGGCCTTCGCCCGCCTCTATCCCGTCGACCTCCACAAGGCCGTTCTTCAGCAGCCGGGACATCGTCGAATAGACCTGGCCGTAGTGGAGCGGCCGGTCGTGACCGAACTTCTCGTCGAAGGCCCGCTTCAGGTCGTAACCGTGACGGGGGCCGGACTCCAGGAGCCCTAGGAGCGTGTGACCGATGGACATGCGGAGCACTCTACACAGTGCGTATACACGGCGTGTATACGCACTGTGTAGACCTGTGCCCGGGGTGTGTGTCCCCGCAGGTCGGACCCGATTGTCACGGTTCTGCGACTGCCTGGAGGGGGCCGGATCTTGGGTAGGTGGGTGCGGGCCCGGTGGGGGTTGCCCGCGCAGTTTCCCGCGCCCCTAAAAGATTGCGCCGTTCCCCGCGCCCCTGAAGGGCGAAAGGCTGGGGCGCAGCCCCGCCTTTCAGGGGCGCGGGGAACGGCGCGAGCAACCCCCACCGGCCCCGCACCCGAACGCGGTGGCGCCGGCGCCTACTCCTCCCCCTCCTCGGAGAGGGCAGGCCGCCCCCGCCGGGGGATGGGGCCGGCCCCACCGGGCAGGCGACCCGCCTCCCCCAGCGCGCGCCGCAACAGAAACTCGATCTGCGCGTTGGCCGAGCGCAGCTCATCCCCGGCCCACCGGGCCAACGCCTCGTACACCAGCGGATCCAGCCGCAACAGCACCTGCTTGCGCTGCTGCTGCGCCCGCCGCCGAGGCGGATCCGGGGGAGTCGGATCCGGGGGAGTCGGAGGGGCCCCCTCCGGAGATGAACTCACTGGTAGAGGGATCCCGCGTTCACGACGGGCTGCGGCGCCCGGTCCCCGCACAGAACCACCAGCAGGTTCGACACCATCGCCGCCTTCCGCTCGGAGTCCAGCTCGACGATGTCCCGCTCGGAGAGCTGGGCGAGCGCGGCCTCGACCATGCCGACCGCCCCGTCCACGATCTGGCGCCGCGCGGCCACGACCGCACCCGCCTGCTGCCGCTGGAGCATCGCCGAGGCGATCTCGGGCGCGTACGCGAGATGCGTGAAGCGCGACTCGATGATCTGCACGCCCGCCGCGTCCACCCGCGCCCGCAGCTCGACCGCGAGCTTCTCGGTGATCTCCTCCGCATTGCCCCGCAGCGACAGACCTTCCTCGTCATGGGCGTCGTACGGGTACTCGATGGCGATGTGCCGCACGGCCGCCTCGGTCTGGGTGGCGACGAACTCCAGGAAGTCGTCCACCTCGAAGCTCGCCTGCGCGGTGTCCTCGACCCGCCACACCACGACGGCGGCCAGCTCGATCGGGTTGCCGTAGGCGTCGTTGACCTTGAGGACGGCCGTCTCGTGATTGCGTACCCGCGTCGAGATCTTCGTACGGGACGTGAGCGGGTTGACCCAGCGCAGCCCGTCCTCGCGGATCGTGCCGCGGTAGCGGCCGAAGAGCTGGACGACGCGGGCCTCGCCGGGCGCCACCATGTTCAGGCCGCACATGGCGACGAAGGCGGCGAGGCCGATCAGGATGCCGGCCACGATGAGCGCGGCCTTGCCGCCGGTGGCGTCCACCGCGGTGGCGGAGACGATCAGTGCGGCCCCCAGCAGCAGTCCGACGAGCCCGAGCAGCAGCGCGAGCCCGCCGCCGATGCTGTGCGCGGAGACCTCCCGTACGCGCGGAGCGGGCATCTCGGGTACGTCGGCGATGTCCTGGGCATGGCCCGGAGAGTCGTGTGCGGACATGAGTGGTCCCCCGTTTCCTGGTGCTTTCGTGGTGCGTTCGGCGCCGGCGCCCCGTGTGCGGACGCCCGGCTCGATCTATCTAAGTGATATCACTTTACCCGCCACGGCAACCTTCCACTCCCGTGAATCGTCGGTTCCATAGGGGTGGGTGCTGATTCTCACGTCCGTAAAAGGCCGGATCGACAGGCGTTTGTCCTCAGCTGCGGTGTTAGTTTGCTGAGCTGACCTGAGCGATGAACCTGTGAGACACGAGAGACGGAAGCGGAGCGGACGTATCCATGGGACGAGCGGATGAGAGACGAGCGCGGCAGCGCGGTGGACACCGCGGCGCGCCGAAACGCTCGTCCAAGGCGGAGGGCAAGGCCGGCAAGAGCGGTATACGCCGTTTCTTCACCTGGAAGAAGATCCTCGGCACGTTCTTCGGTCTCTGCCTGCTCGTGATGGCCGCCTTCATCGGTCTCTACCTGATGATCGACGTTCCCAAGGGGAACGCGGCGGCGGTGCAGCAGAGCAACATCTACAAGTACTCCAACGGCGACACGCTGGCCCGCGACGGTGAGGTCAACCGCGAGCTGGTCGATCTGGAGCAGGTCTCCGAGGGCGTCCGGATGACCTTCGTCGCCGCCGAGAACAAGTCCTTCTACAAGGACTCCGGCGTCGACCTGAGGGGCACGGCCCGCGGTCTGCTGAACACCCTGTCCGGCAAGGGCAAGCAGGGCGGTTCGACGATCACCCAGCAGTACGTCAAGAACTACTACCTCACGCAGGACCAGACCGTCACGCGCAAGCTGAAGGAACTGGTCATCTCGCTGAAGGTGGACCGCCAGCAGTCCAAGGACGCCATCCTCGCGGGCTACATCAACACCAGCTACTACGGCCGCAACGCCTGGGGCATCCAGGCCGCAGCGCAGGCGTACTACCGGGTCGACGCGGACAAGCTCAGCGTCGCCCAGAGCGCGTATCTCGCCGCCCTGCTCCAGGCCCCGAGCCAGTACGACTGGGCGGTGGCGAGCGACACCAGCAAGGAACTCGTCAAGAACCGCTGGAACTACGTCCTGGACAACATGGTCGAGGAGAACTGGCTGGACTCGGCCAAGCGCGACGCCATGACGTTTCCCGTGCCGAAGGACCCCAAGGGCGCACCCGGCTTGGAGGGCCAGGCGGGCTACCTGGTGGAGGCCGCCAACTCGACGCTGGAGAAGCAGCTTGTCGAGGAGGGCACGGCCTCCGACATGGACGAGGCCGCGACGCTGGTCAAGGCGGGTGGCTGGACCATCACGCTGAACATCGACAAGAAGAAGCAGGCCCAGCTGGAGAAGGCCGTCAAGGCCAAGCTGACCAGCAAGCTCGACGGGAAGAAGCGGGACGTGGACGCCGACATCCAGGCCGGCGCCGCCTCCGTCGACCCGAAGACGGGCCGGGTCCTCGCGATGTACGGCGGCGTGGACTACGTGAAGCACTTCACGAACAACGCGACGCGCCGCGACTACCAGCCCGCCTCCACCTTCAAGCCCGTCATCCTGGCCGCGGCCGTCGACAAGGACGCCACGACCCAGGACGGCGACCCGATCGCGGCGAACACGATCTACGACGGCACCAGCAAGCGTCCCGTCCTCGACGACGGCACGAAGGTCGGCTTCTCCCCGCCGAACGAGGACGACGTCGACTACGGGGACGTCGACGTCCAGACCGCGATGAACAAGTCCATCAACTCCGTCTTCGCGCAGATGGGCGTCGATGTGGGCATGGACCAGGTCATCAAGACCGCGGGCGAGCTGGGCATGGACGTCGAGGGCGTCAAGTCGGTGCCCGCCCAGACCCTCGGCACGATGGGCGCGAGCCCGCTGGAGATGGCCGGGGTCTACGCGACCCTCGACAACCACGGCAAGAAGGTCACCCCGGCCGTCATCAAGTCGGTCGAGCACAAGGACCGCGCGGTCAAGTTCCCGGACGCGATCGGCGAGCAGGTCGTCAGCCGCGAGGCCGCCGACACCGTCACCTCGATCCTGACGGGCGTGGTCGACGACGGTACGGCCCGGACGTCGGTACGTGACAACCCGGCCCGGGACGGCCAGCAGGTCGCCGGCAAGACCGGTACGTCCGACTTCAACAGGTCGGCCTGGTTCACCGGTTACACCCCCGACCTGGTCACCTCGGTGGGGATGTTCGGCGAGGACGCGAAGACCCACGCGCAGGTGACGATGCAGGGCGCCACCGGCCTCCTGCCGGGCAAGGGCCGCGTCAACGGCGGTGGCTATCCCGCGCAGATCTGGGCGTCGTACACCTTCGACGCGATGGGTGACGTGACCAGGTTCGACCTGGACACGAAGCAGGGCGCGGCCGTCAGGCCCACCCCGACGCCGACGGTCACCCCCACGCCGACGACCCCGTCCGCGGAACCGTCCACCGAGGACCCGACGACGCGACCGCCGACGAGCACCTCACCACCGGAGTCCTCTCCGGAGGTGACCCCGTCGGAGGAGGAACCCACCCCGACGACGAGCGCCCCGTCGTCCCCGGGCGGCATAGAACTCCCCCCGGACCCGGACGACCCCCAGTCGGACGACTGACCGGGGACCGCCCCCTTCCGGGGCGCCCCTGAAGGGGCGCGGGGAACTGCGCGACCAGCCACGACGGGCCCGCAGTTCCCCACCGACGCGAGCAAGAACGGCGCTCAGACCGAAACCGCGGCACTCATCCCTTCCTGACCGCGTGGGCGATCCGGTCACCGATCCCCTTGTCGATGTTGCGCCAGTACTGGAAGGCCCGTTCCAGCACAGGCGGCGACACATCGGCCGACAGATGCCCGCTGACGTTCGTCACGAGCCGCTCACGCTGAGCATCGTCGAGCACCTGCCGGACCATCGTCCCGGCCTGCCCGAAGTCGTCGTCCTCGCGATGCCGGCGGGTGGCCTCCCGCACCAGCTCACCGGCGGTCTGCCAGCTCGCCGGCTCGCCGAACCGCCCGAAGTCGGCCGCGGGCCCGCCGTAGGAGTTGGGCGCGTACGGCCGCGCCGCGTTCGACGGCACGTACCGCATCGGACCGTCCTTGGCGTACGAGTTGACCGCCGAGTGCGGCCGGTTGGGCGGCAGCTGCGCGTAGTTCGGGCCGATCCGGTACCGGTGGGTGTCCGGGTACGAGAAGAGCCGGCCGAGCAGCATCTTGTCCGGCGAGGGGCCGATGCCCGGCACCAGGTTGGACGGCTCGAAGGCGGCCTGCTCGATGTGGACGAAGTAGTCCTCGGGGTTCTTGTCGAGGACCATCCGGCCGACGTCGATCAGCGGGTAGTCGCCGTGCGGCCACACCTTCGTCAGATCGAAGGGGTTGAAGCGGTAGTCCGCCGCGTCCTCGAACGGCATGACCTGGACCTTGAGGGTCCAGCTCGGCGCGTTCCCCGCCTCGATCGACTCGTACAGGTCACGGCGGTGCTTGTCCGCGTCCGAACCGGCCAGCTCGTCGGCCTCGGCCTGGGTGAGGTAGTCGATGCCCTGATCGGTCTTGAAGTGGTACTTCACCCAGAACCGCTCACCGGCGCCGTTGATCCACATGTAGGTGTGGGACGAGTACCCGTTCATGTGGCGGTACGTCTTCGGGACGCCCCGGTCGCCCATCAGCCAGGTCACCTGGTGCGCGGACTCGGGCGAGAGAGTCCAGAAGTCCCACTGCATGTCGTTGCTGCGCAGCCCGGTCACCGGGTGGCGCTTCTGCGAGCGGATGAAGTCCTGGAACTTGATCGTGTCACGGACGAAGAAGACCGGGGTGTTGTTGCCGACCATGTCGTAGTTGCCGTGCTCGGTGTAGAACTTCAGGGCGAAACCGCGCGGGTCGCGCCAGGTGTCGGGGGAGCCCTGCTCACCCGCGACGGTCGAGAAGCGCGCCAGCATGTCCGTGCGCTTCCCCGGCTGGAAGAGGTCGGCCCGGGTGAACTGGCTGACGTCGTTGGTGACTTCGAAGAAGCCGTACGCGCCGCTGCCCTTGGCGTGCACCACCCGCTCCGGGACCCGCTCCCGGTTGAACTGGGCCATCTTCTCGATGAGGTAGTGATCCTGGAGCAGGATCGGGCCGTCGGGGCCGACGGTGAGCGAGTGTTCGTCGCTCTCCACCGGAATTCCGACGTTGTTCGTGGTGTACGGAGCCTGGTCGGGTGCCTGCGTCACGCGCGTCCTCCCGTTCGAGAAGAGTCGATCGATCGCTTCGCTCACCCAGCAGTCAACTCCGCCGACGGGATGTCGGCAACATGTGGACGGGGTCCGATGCCGGTGCTGTTCCAGCTTGCTTCGGGGGTCGCCGAGTCACTGCCGGGAGGCGTGCCGCAGGGGTACCCCCTCAGCTGTGGTTCAACTCGAACCAGACGACCTTTCCCGTACTGAGCCGGGTCGCGCCCCACCGCCTGGCCAGCTTGTTCACCAGGTAGAGGCCGCGTCCGCCCTCGTCCGTGGCGCGCGCCTGCCGCAGCCGCGGCAGCTGCGGGACGTCGTCGCCGACCTCGCAGCGCAGCACGTCGGTACGGAGCAGACGCAGCGTGACGGGCTTGGTGGCATACCGCACGGCGTTGGTGACGACCTCGCTGACGAGCAGCTCCACGGAGTCCGTGAGCTCCTCCAGGTCCCAGCGGGACAGCGCCTTGCGGGCCAGCCGGCGGGCCCGGCCGGGCGCCGAGTCCTCGGGGTCCAGGTGCCACAGCGCGACATCGCTCGGCGCGATCCCGTCGAAGCGGGCGGCGAGCAGCGCGATGTCGTCGTCCCGGTCACCCGGACCGAGCATGTCGAGCACCTCGTCGCACAGCGCCTCCAGGGGCGGCGGATGGTCCGGGCCGGTCAGCTGGGCGGTGGCGGCGATCCGCTCGCGCAGTTGCTCTATCCCGGTCCACACGTCACGCAGCCGCGACTCGACCAGCCCGTCGGTGTACAGCAGCAGCGTGGCGCCCGCGGGCGCGTCCAGCTCGACCGCCTCGAAGTCCACGCCCCCTACGCCGATGGGAGCACCCGGCGGTACGCGCAGTACCTCGGCACGCCCGCCCAGATGCAGCAGTACGGGCGGGGGATGGCCCGCGTTGGCGATGGTGATGCGGTGCGCGACCGGGTCGTACACCGCGTACAGGCAGGTCGCCATGCGGTCGGTGCCCAGGCGCTGGGCCTGCTCGTCCAGGTGGTGCAGGACCTCCTGCGGCGGCAGGTCGAGCCCGGCGAGGGTCTGCGCGGTCGTGCGCAGCTGGCCCATGATCGCCGCCGAGGTCATGGAGTGGCCCATGACGTCACCGACGACGAGGGCGACCCGGCTGCCGGGCAGCGGGATCGCGTCGTACCAGTCGCCGCCGACCCGCGCGGTCTCGGCGGCCGGCAGATACCGGGACGCCAGCCGCACACCGGTCGGCCGGGGCAGTGTCTCGGGAAGCATCGTGCGCTGCAGTTCGTCGGCGATGTACGCCTCGCGCCCGTACAGCACCGCCTTGTCGATGCCGAGCGCGCTGTGCGTGGCGAGCTGCGCCGCGACCAGCAGGTCATCGGTCTCGAAGGCGGGCCGGTCGGGGCGGCGCAGGAACAGCGCGGCACCGATCACCCGCCGCCGGCCGCGCAGCGGCGCGAGGATCGCGCGCTGGCCGCCGGGCACGGTCAGGTCGTCGCCGATCAGCTCGGGCAGGGCGGCCCGGGCGGCGGGCGCGTCCGCGAAGACGGGCCGCACCCCGCGCAGCACCTCGTTCAGCGCGCCCCCGGGCCGTACGGTGCACAGCTCGGCGGTGATGCCGACGTCGGGCTCGGGCTGCAGCGCGGGCAGCAGGAAGCCCTCGGTGTCGCGGTCCTCGGGGATCCGGTCCGTACGCCGCAGCCGCAGCACGACGGGGCCGGTGGGCCGCTCGTCGCCCACCGGCAGCGGGTCGCGCAGATAGACGAGGATCGCGTCCGAGAAGGTCGGCACGGTGGCCCGGCACAGCCCCATCACGATCTCGTCGAGGTCGATGCCGCGGGCGATCCGCCGGGTGGCGGCGCCCACGAAGCGCAACCGGTCGCCGTCCCGGCGCATGGGCATGGGCGCGCCGGGCGCCGGGCTCTGTCCCGTACGACGGTCCTTGCCGCCCAGCTGGACGGCAGGCTCCGCGCCGGACCCGGCGCCCAGGGACTGGGGCCGCGGCCGGTGCGGATCGGGTTCGTCGGCCGGTCCGGTGGCCGACGGCTGGGAGTGCTCGGGCCCGGAACCGGTGGGCGCACCTGTTGCGGCGGCCTGCGCGTCCGCGGTCACGGGCGTGCCGACCGGGTCCTGGCCGTCGGGAACGGGCATGCCGACGGCCCCCGAGGAATCGGGGGTGTCGTCAGGCCGTCCCTGCGCCGGTAAACCGGGTGAGCCCTGTGGTGGCGGCTCCGGGGTACGCAGAAGCGCCCCGCGAGGGTCCGCGGGGGCCGTGGGCCTGGCAGCGCTGGGCTGTCGGCGCTCATGGGAGGTGGGGTGCTCCGTCACGCGTGTCGAATCCATCCGTCCGGTGCTGCGCGCCGTGCGTGCAGTTCGTCCCGCAGAGAGCCCGATACCCGGAATGCGTGTCCCAGGAACAGAATCCCCGCGTGATCAGACAGCCTCTCAGAAGAATGACCTTCGGACACCGGCGGGAACAGCCTGATTCGCCGGCTCCGGGTCGTACCGCTGTGACCCTCGTACCCCACGCTCACGTCCTGCCGCCCCTCGGTGACGTTCGGTCAAGCACAGTGCCTTGTGCGGGAGTTGCCGTGGCGCACCCGCCCACCACCCGACCACCACTCCTCAACGACGGTGTCGCGCACCGACCCTGACTGTTCGTTCTTTCCGTTGCGGAGGACGATCCTACGGTTCTACCACGGGGGCGCATCAAGGGTCTCATGTGGACACGTGCGCGGGCGTGCGATCCCAGTCGTCGGGCAGGGACGGTACGGACCAGGCCGGATCGGGGCGCCAATGCTGCCAGCCGTCCGAGAACGGCGGACCCCAGCGGTGGATCACGTCGACCGCCGCGCGCCCCGCGTCCGCCACGCGCGCGGCCAGCCCTTCGTCCATCAGGCCGTCCCGCTGGGCCTGCGCGAACTCGTCCTCGTCGCGCCAGCCCCAAGTCCGGTCCGGGTGCACCGAGATGTCGAGGAAGTGGTCCTCGGAGTCGACCCCGCCGGCCCATCTGGCCAGCGGCTCCTCCAAGTTGACGTACCAGTTCTTGAACTGCCAGCCCGGGTCCCAGAACAGCCACACCGACCAGGGTTCGCCGGGCCGCGCCAGTTTCAGGACACCCGTGCCGAACCAGCGGTCGCGCTGCACCGTCCGCGGCTTGGTGTAGCGGGACTCCAGCGGCTCCGCGTGCACCGGGGTGCCGTCCGTGAGGACGGGCTTCACGCACTCCGTCCCCGGGGCCAGCCACACGGCGAGCAGGTCGCCGTCGTCCCGCACGACGGTCACGGGGCGCGCGATGTGGAAGCGATCGCCGGCGTTCTCCCGGTAACGCCACAGGATCCGACTCCCGGGGTTCCAGTACGCCGCCGAACCGCCCGCTTCCACGTGTGTCACCGCTCCACCCTCTGCCATGGACAGATATTAGGTGCCCGGGGCATACGACGCGGCGGTAAGCGCCATGGTTCGCCTGCTCGCCGGACGACGTTACGGCCTTGTCATCCGCAGGACATCCAGGGCCTCGTCCAGCTGCTCCCGGGTGAGGTCGCCACGCTCGACGTACCCCGAGTCCAGGACTACCTCGCGGATGGTCCTCCGCTCGGCCAGGGCCTTCTTGGCGACCTTGGCGGCCTCCTCGTACCCGATGTACTTGTTCAGCGGTGTCACGACCGACGGCGACGACTCGGCGTACTCGCGGGCCCGCTCGCGGTTGGCCGTGATGCCGTCCACGGTCCGGTCGGCGAGCAGCCGGGAGACGTTGGCGAGCAGCCGCACGGACTCCAGCACGTTCTTCGCGATGACCGGCAGCATGACGTTCAGCTCGAAGTTGCCGGAGGCGCCGGCGACGCCGATCGTGGCGTCGTTCCCGACCACCTGCGCGGCCACCATCAGCACGGCCTCGGGGATGACCGGATTCACCTTGCCGGGCATGATCGAGGAACCCGGCTGCAGATCGGGCAGATTGATCTCCGCGAGTCCCGTACGCGGCCCGGAGGCCATCCACCGCAGATCGTTCGCGATCTTGGTGAGGCCCACGGCGATGGTCCGCAGCTGCCCGCTGGTCTCGACGATCCCGTCCCGCGCGCCCTGCGCCTCGAAGTGGTCGCGTGCCTCGGTGAGCGGCAGCCCGGTGGTGCGCGCGACCTCGGCGATCACGGCTCCGGAGAACCCGGGGGGTGTGTTGATCCCGGTTCCGACGGCCGTCCCCCCGAGCGGCAGCTCGGCGAGCCGCGGCAGCGAGGCCTCCAGCCGCTCGATCCCGTACCGCACCTGGGCCGCGTACCCGCCGAACTCCTGGCCGAGGGTCACCGGCGTGGCGTCCATGAGATGGGTCCGCCCGGACTTCACCACATCGGCGAACTCCTCGGACTTACGGCTCAGGGAGGCGGCGAGGTGGTCGAGCGCCGGGACGAGATCGCGGGTGACGGCGGCGGTCGCGGCGATGTGGAGGGAGGAGGGGAAGACGTCGTTGCTGGACTGCGAGGCGTTCACGTGGTCGTTCGGGTGTACGTCCCGGCCGAGCCGTTCCGTCGCCAGCGTGGCGACGACCTCGTTCGTGTTCATGTTGGACGACGTGCCGGAACCGGTCTGGAAGACGTCCACGGGGAAGTGCGCGTCCCACTTCCCGTCCGCGACCTCGGCCGCCGCTTCCTGGATGGCCTCCGCGATGTCCTTGTCCAGCACACCGAGGCCCGCGTTCACCTTGGCCGCGGCCGCCTTGATCCTGGCCAGGGCCTCGATGTGGGCGCGCTCCAGATGCTGCCCGGAGATCGGGAAGTTCTCGACGGCGCGCTGGGTCTGGGCCCGCCACTTCGCGTCCGCGGGGACGCGGACCTCGCCCATGGAGTCGTGTTCGATGCGGTAGTCGGTCATAGCAGGTATATCGCCCCCGCCGCCCCTGCCCATTCCCGTCCCTGCCTCGGGGGCGCCGCCCCCGAACCCCCGGTCCTCAAACGCCGGACGGGCTGAAAGACACCTTCCAGCCCGTCCGTGAATCTTTCAGCCCGTCCGGCGTTTGAGGACACAGTGACGGGACGGGTAGGGGCGGCGGGGGCGAAAACCCTAGAGCCCGGGCCCCCGCACGGGAATCGACGTGAACGTAGGCGCCGGCGCCGGGTCCTTGAAGAAGTCGTTGCCCTTGTCGTCGACCACGACGAACGCCGGGAAGTCCTCCACCTCGATCCTCCACACGGCCTCCATCCCGAGCTCCTCGTACTCGACGACCTCGACCTTCTTGATGCAGTCCTGCGCCAGCCGCGCGGCGGGCCCGCCGATGGAGCCCAGGTAGAACCCCCCGTGCGAGCCGCACGCGTCGGTGACCTGCTGCGACCGGTTCCCCTTCGCCAACATCACCTTCGACCCGCCCGCGGCCTGGAACTGCTCCACGTACGAGTCCATGCGCCCGGCCGTGGTCGGCCCGAACGACCCGGACGCGTACCCCTCGGGGGTCTTCGCGGGCCCCGCGTAGTACACGGGGTGGTCCTTCAGGTACTGCGGCATCTCCTCGCCCGCGTCGAGCCGCTCCTTGATCTTCGCGTGCGCGATGTCACGCGCCACGACGAGCGGCCCGGAGAGCGACAGCCTGGTCTTCACCGGGTACTTCGTCAGCTCGGCGAGGATGTCGTCCATCGGCCGGTTCAGGTCAATGCGCACGACGTCACCGGCCTCGTCGAGATGCTCGTCCGTGGTGTCGGGCAGGAACCGCGCCGGGTCCGTCTCCAGCTGCTCCAGGAAGACGCCCTCCGCGGTGATCTTCGCGACGGCCTGGCGGTCGGCCGAGCAGGAGACGGCGAGGGCGACCGGGCAGGACGCGCCGTGCCGGGGCAGCCGCACCACCCGCACGTCGTGGCAGAAGTACTTGCCGCCGAACTGCGCGCCGATCCCGATCCGCTGCGTCAGCTCGAAGACCTTCTCCTCCAGGTCCTTGTCCCGGAAGCCGTGGCCCAGCTCGGAACCCTCGGCCGGAATCTCGTCCAGGTAGTGCGCGGACGCGTATTTCGCGGTCTTCAGGGCGTACTCCGCGCTCGTGCCGCCGACGACGATGGCGAGGTGGTACGGCGGGCAGGCGGCCGTACCGAGCGAGCGGATCTTCTCCTCCAGGAACTTCATCATGGAGGCCTCGTTCAGGACGGCCTTCGTCTCCTGGTAGAGGAACGACTTGTTGGCCGAGCCGCCGCCCTTGGCCATGAAGAGGAACTTGTAGGCGCCGCCGTCGGCCGCGTACAGCTCGATCTGGGCGGGGAGGTTCGAGCCGGTGTTCTTCTCGTCCCACATGGTCAGCGGGGCCATCTGCGAGTAGCGCAGATTCAGGTTCAGGTACGCGTCGTGGATGCCGTGGGACAGGGCGGCCTCGTCGCCTCCTGCCGTGAGCACGTGCTGGCCGCGCTTGCCCATCACGATCGCGGTGCCGGTGTCCTGGCACATGGGCAGCACGCCGGCGGCCGCGATGTTCGCGTTCTTCAGGAGGTCCAGCGCGACGAACTTGTCGTTGCCCGACGCCTCGGGGTCGTCGATGATGCGCCGCAGCTGGGCGAGGTGCGCGGGCCGCAGATAGTGCTGGATGTCGTGGATCGCCTCGGCCGCGAGCGTGCGCAGCGCCTCCGGCTCGACCTTGAGGAACGTGCGCCCGTCGGCCTCGAAGGTGGACACACCCTCGGACGTCACCAGCCGGTACGGGGTGGTGTCCTCTCCCTGGGGGAGCAGATCGGTGTACGCGAACGCCGGGCTGGGCGGGGGGGAATTATGCGGCATCTCGCCAAATCCTTCGTCGACAGACAGCGGCCGGCCTCCGTTGGCGGCGCCACCAGCGTAGAACCTGCCTCGGACATCGAGCTTGTGAGGTAAGGCTCAGTTCGTCATCCACACCCTCTAGTCGCGATCTATCGCGTTTGGGTACGCTGCTGCGGTGGACCTTCAGAAGCACACCGAGCCCGACCTTCGGAAGCACACCGACCTCCGCGCGTCCGACGCGGACCGCGACCGCATCGCGGACATGCTGCGCGACGCCCATGCCGAGGGCCGCCTCACCGCGGAGGAGCACGCGGAGCGGGTCGAGGAGGTCTTCCGCGCGAAGACCGTGGGCGAGCTGGAACCGCTGGTGCGGGACCTGCCCGCGGCCCACCGCCCCCGCCCGTCGGGGGCGTTCGCGACGGCCCCCAACCGGCCCGCCCCGGGCGCGATCCCCCCGGTCGCCGACGAGAACGTGGTGGCGGTGTTCAGCGCGGCCGTGCGCAGAGGCCGCTGGCGCGTGGGCCGCCGCACGCACGCGTACGCGATCTTCGGCAGCGTGGAGATAGACCTCAGCGAGGCGATCTTCGAGCACCAGCAGGTCGTGATCAAGGCGATATCGGTGTTCGGCAGCGTCGAGGTCCGCGTCCCGGAGAACGTGTCGTTGCGCGGCAGCGGCGGCGGAGTCCTCGGCAGCTTCGAGGTGGACACGCTGGACTCCGGCGAACAGGACGCCCCTGTGGTGTACGTGGACGGGCTGGCGGTGCTGGGGAGCATCGAGGCCAAGCCCAAGCGGGGCAAGCTGATCGAGGACATCCTCGACCGGGTCGGCGCCAAGGTGAACGCCAAGTTGCGCAAACATCTGGGACATTGACGGTCGCGAATCCACGACGGCCGGAAGGATGCGGTCCGGGGCGAGGGCTCGTGCCCGGCCCGGTACCGGCCGGGATCTTCGGCGCTTGCGAACCGAGTGCATAGGCGCGCGTACAGCGGGTAGGCCTTGCTGCATCGTCTCTCGCTCGCGAAGCCGTCGTCAGGAGTAGACCGTGCTGCATCCGCCGCATCAGTCCCTGCAGGTCGCTGCCGTTCCGCCCCAGCCGGTGCCGGTGCGCGAGAGGGACCAGGACGCCCCCTGGCACACGGAGGCCGTGTGCCGCCGCGACGAGGCCGGGCTGTTCTTCGCACCCTCGAAGGAACCCACCGCGGCCCGGCTGTCCCGCGAGGAAGCGGCGAAGCGGGTCTGCGCGCGCTGTCCGGTGATGATCGAGTGCCGGGAACACGCACTGCTGCAACCCGAGCCGTACGGCGTCTGGGGCGGTCTCACCGCCGCCGAGCGCCGCGTGGTCCTGGCCCGACGCCGACGCCGCGACCTGGACCTCCAGAAGACAGCCCGAACCCCGGGCCCGATAGCCGCGGCCGGCTAGCCCGACACGAGCGACGGGCCGCCCCTCCACCCAGGGGCGCCCCCACGACGTCAAAAGGGGCGCGGGGAACGGCGCGCCAAGCCCCCACGACCCCGCAGATGCCCACGGCCTCAAAGGGGCGCGGGGAACTGCGCGCTCAACCACGACGCACCCGCGGGCATCGACCGGCCGTGGAAGGGGCGCGCCAAACCCCGACGACCCCGCAGATGCCCACGGCCTAAAAAGGGGCGCGGGGAACCGCGCGACCAGCCACGACGCACCCGCAGACACCCACCGGCCGGGGCCGGCAAAGGCGGGCCAAACCCGGCGGAGCTACTTCGCCCTGTCGAAGTCGATCGCGCTGTAAGCCCGCAGCTTCGCCAACCGATGCTCCGAGCTGATCTGCCGAACGGTCCCCGACTTCGACCGCATCACGATCGAGTCGGTGGTCGCGGTCTCGGGCCGGTACCGAACCCCCCGCAGCAACTCCCCGTCGGTGATCCCCGTCGCCACGAAGAACACGTTCTCCCCGGACACCAGGTCATCGGTGAGCAGCACCCGGTCCAGATCGTGCCCCGCGTCCACGGCCCGTGCCCGCTCCTCGTCGTCCTTGGGCCACAACTTGCCCTGGATGGTGCCGCCGAGGCACTTCACGGCACAGGCCGAGATGATGCCCTCGGGCGTACCGCCGATGCCGAGCAGCAGATCGATGCCCGTGCCCTCGCGCAGCGCCAGGATCGAGCCGGCGACATCCCCGTCGGAGATGAGCTTGATGCGCGCGCCGGTCTCCCGGATCTCCTGGATGATCCCGTCGTGCCGCGGCCGGTCGAGGATGACGACCGTGACGTCCTCGGGCGTGACGCGCTTGGCCTTGGCGACCCGGCGGATGTTCACGGACACCGGGGCGTTGATGTCGACGAAGTCGGCGGCCTCGGGCCCGGTGACCAGCTTGTCCATGTAGAAGACCGCGGACGGGTCGAACATCGTGCCGCGGTCGGCGGCGGCCAGCACGGCGATCGCGTTGGTCATGCCCGCCGCGGCGAGGGTCGTCCCGTCGATCGGGTCGACGGCGATGTCGCACGCGGGACCCGTCCCGTCGCCGACGTTCTCCCCGTTGAAGAGCATCGGGGCCTCGTCCTTCTCGCCCTCCCCGATGACGACGACGCCGTTCATCGAGACGGTGGAGACGAGGGTCCGCATGGCCCGGACGGCCGCGCCGTCGGCGCCGTTCTTGTCGCCGCGGCCGACCCAGCGGCCCGCGGCCATCGCGGCGGCCTCGGTGACCCGGACGAGCTCAAGGGCGAGGTTGCGGTCGGGGGCCTCGGAGGGGACCTCTAGTTCGGACGGCAAGTGATGCTCGGTCATCGGAGCGCACCTTTCTGATACGGCGACGGCCGGATGAGGGTTCGGGCCGACTCTATCCTCAGTCCGACAAAATGAGCAGGGGGCCCCACGGATGAGCGGGGCAGTGCACCTGCGACGATGGGGGAGTGGCAGGCAGAAAAGGCAAGCAGTCGGTCCGGGACATGGTGCTGTCCCTGGGCCTGATCGGCATCGTCGCGGGCTTCATCTACGTCTTCATCCCCAAGGACGACTCGGAGCCCCCTCTCGAACGGGTCGACTACCGCGTGGAACTCCTCACGGCACGCCGTGCGGCCACCTATCCGGTGGCGGCGCCCGAGGGTCTGTCCACGGAGTGGAAGGCGACCTCGGTGCGGTTCCGTGGAGACGACTTCGACGCGTGGCACCTCGGCTTCCACGACCCCGACGGGGAGTACGTGGCGATCGAGCAGTCCACTCAGAAGCCCGTCACGTTCATCGAGGACGCCAGCCAGGGCGCCCAGGAGACGAACGTCACGCAGCGCATCGCCGAGAAGTCCTGGAAGCGGTACAAGGGTGCGAAGTACGACGCCCTCGTGCTCCGGGAGAAGAACTCCACGACCGTGGTCACCGGCACGGCGTCGTTCGCGAAGCTGACGAAGATGGCGGAGTCGCTCAGGACGTCGTGAGCACGGGCGGACGAGCGGACGGACGGACAGGCGAGAGGCCCCCAGCGATGCTGGGGGCCTCTCGCAGGGCTGGTGTCCTGTCCGCCCGTCCTGTCCGGGATCCCGTCCGGCTCAGACCGTCGTGATGACCTGGTCGGCCTCAAGGCGCGGGGAGCGCGGGAACCAGGCGTCCTCGGCGGGTCGGCCGATGTTGACCACCATCAGCGGGGTGTGGTCGCCGTCGAGGAACTCCTTCTGGACGCCCGCGAAGTCGAAGCCCGTCATCGGGCCGGCGGCCAGACCCGCGGCACGGACACCGATGATGAAGTACGCGGCCTGCAGCGCGGCGTTGAGCGCGGCGGCCCCCTCACGGGCCGGGCGCTCGGCGAAGAAGAGGTCCTTGGCCTGCGGGAAGTGCGGGAGAAGGGCCGGCAGTTCCTCGTGGAACTCGTTGTCAGCGGAGAGGATCGCGACGAGCGGGGCGGTGGCCGTCTTCGGCTGGTTGCCCTCGGCCATGTGCCGCACCAGGCGCTCGCGGGCCTCGGCGGAACGGACCAGGGTGATCCGCAGCGGCGACTGGTTGAAGGCGGTCGGGCCGTACTTGACCAGGTCGTAGATCGCCTGCACCTGCTCGTCGGTCACCGGCTCGTCGGTGAAGGCGTTGGCGGTACGGGCCTCGCGGAACAGCAGGTCCTGGGCGGCGGGGTCAAGAACGAGAGACATGAACAAAACCTTCTCGGAGCGTGCGTCGGATCCCGGGGGATCGGCTGGCTTGTACGACGCTACGCCGGTTAGGTTTAACTTTCAACCAAAACTGGACCAGGGTGATCCGCTTCACAGAATGCATGGCCAGACCAATTACCGCGAAGCGGGACGGCTGCCTGCGCCGGTGTCCCCATCGGGCACCCGGACATCGCCTCGGACGCCTACTCGGAGTCGGCGCCCTCCGCCGACTCGTCCTTCTCTTCCTCCGCCAGCGCCGCGTCGAGGCGGGCGCGGGCCCCGTCCAACCAGCGCCGGCACACCTTGGCCAGCTCCTCGCCGCGCTCCCACAGGGCGAGCGACTCCTCAAGCGTCGTACCGCCCGTCTCCAGGCGGCGTACGACCTCGATGAGTTCGTCCCGCGCCTGCTCGTACCCGAGCGCCTCGTCCGTCGTGCCGGCCGTGCCGGTCCTGCTGGTCATGCGTCCACCCTAGGGCCTGTCTGACAATTCCCGCCTGCCTCGCGACGCCATGCACGCACTCTCGCCGCACCGGACACAGAGCCAAGTACGTCCAGTACGAGGCCCTGCGCCCGGCACTCCCCCAGCCTCCGGCCGGGGGGACCCCCAGAGCACGCGCCCGACGCCGCGAGGCCGCCCTCCGGGCGACGACGGGAATTGCCAGACAGGCCCTAGGGCCTGCCTCAGACATCGACTCGTACCGTGAACTCGCCCTCGGCGACCCGCGCCCGCAGGCTCTCGTCGGCCGTCACCTCGTCCGGGGACCGGACGGCGTGGCCGTCGGACTTCTGCAGGACCGCGTAACCCCGCTTCAGGGTCGCGGCGGGGGAGAGGGCCACCACGCGCGCGTGGGTGTGGGTCAGCTCCGAGTCGGCCCGGTCCAGGAGATGCCCGAGCGTGCGGCGACCGCGGTCCAGGAGCGCGGCGACGTGGTCGGCCCGCTCGTCCACCATCCGGTGCGGATCCTCTATCGAGGGGCGGGCCAGCGCGTGCGCGAGCCCCCGCTCCTCGCGCTCGATGAAGGACCCGACGCACCGGCGGGCGCGGTCCCGCAGGAACCGGACCCGCTCGTACTCTTCCCCCACGTCCGGTACGACCTTCTTCGCGGCGTCGGTCGGGGTGGAGGCACGCAGGTCGGCCACATGGTCCAGGAGGGGGTTGTCGGGCTCGTGGCCGATGGCCGACACGACCGGCGTACGGCAGGCCGCGACCGCCCGGACGAGCTGCTCGTCCGAGAACGGGAGCAGGTCCTCCACGCTGCCGCCGCCGCGTGCCACGACGATCACGTCCACGTTGTCGAGCGCGTCCAGGTCCTTGACCGCCTGGACGACCTGCGGGACCGCGTGGACGCCCTGTACGGCGACATTGCGCACCTCGAAGCGGACGGCCGGCCAGCGGTGGCGCGCGTTCTCCAGGACGTCCCGCTCGGCGGCGGAGGCGCGACCGGTGACCAGCCCGACGAGCTGGGGCAGGAACGGGAGCGGCTTCTTGCGCTCGGCGGCGAACAGCCCTTCCGCGGCGAGGGACTTCTTCAACTGCTCCAGCCGGGCGAGTAGTTCGCCGACGCCGACCGGCTTGATCTCGACGGCTCTCAGTGACAGCTGCCCGCGCGGCGCGTACCACTCGGGCTTCGCGTGGACGACGACGCGGGCGCCCTCGCTCACCACGTCGGCGATGGCGTCGAACACCTGCCGGTAGCAGGTCACGCCCACGGAGATGTCGTGCGAGGGGTCGCGCAACGTCAGGAAGACGACGCCGGCGCCCGGGCGGCGCGACAGCTGGGTGATCTGCCCCTCGACCCACACCGCGCCGAGCCGGTCGATCCATCCCCCGATGAGCCGGGACACCTCACCGACGGGGAGGGGGGCGTCGGCGGACGTATTGAGAGCCATGCGTCGAGCGTAGCCGCACTCTCTGACACCGCGGCCCGGTTGTTTTAGGGTGCGGGCCCGGTGGGGGCTGGCCGCGCAGTTTCCCGCGCCCCTAAAAGATTGCGCTGTTCCCCGCGCCCTCTGAAGGCCAAAGACTGCGCCGTTCCTCGCGGCCCTGAAGGCGAGAGATTGCGCTGTTCCTCGCGCTCCGAAGGCGAGGGATTGGGCCGTTCCTGGCGCACCTGAAGCCGAAAGACTGCGCTGCTCCCTGCGCTCCTCGTGGGGCGAAAGCCGGGGCACAGCCCCGCTTTCGAGGGGCGCGGGGAACTGCGCGATCAGCCCCCACCGGGCCCGCACCCACCCGACCGAGCCCACCCACCCCCAAGGGGGCAAGGGGCGCAGCCCCAGGGGCGAGCAAACGCAAGCTCAGCCCGCCCCCGCCCCCGCTACCGCCCCCGCCCGCGCTGAGCGACCAGCACACCCACCCCCACCAAGAACCACACCGCCCCCACCACCTGCGCCGCCCCGGACGCCTCGAAGATCACCAGCACAGTGATCCCCGCCCCCACCACGGGCACCACCACATGCCGCCACCACACGACAGGCCCACCCCGCCGCCGCACGGCGAACCACCCCACCACGCTCGCGTGCAGCAGCGTGAACGCGGTCAGCGCGCCCACGTCGACCACCGACACCAGATGGTCCATCCCGTCGTCGCGCCGCGCCGCCCACACCGCGGCCACCAGCGTGATGACGGCCGCGCAGAGCAGCGCCACCCGCGGCACCCCGGAGTCCGTCTTCGACAGCGCCCGCGGCAGCCGCCGTTCCCGGGACATCGCGAACAGCAGCCGGCCGGCCGCCGCCTGCCCGGCCAGCGCCGCGAACGCCGCCCCGATCGCCTTGCTGACGGCCACCAGGTCGTGCAGCCACGTGCCGACGGAGGCGTCCACGGCATCGTAGAAGGCGGATCCCTGCTTGACCGGATCGTCGGCGAGCTGCGCCGACGACAGCGGCTCCAGGAGGGCGACCAGGTACGTCTGCGCGATGAACAGCACACCGGCGAGCGCGAGACAGAACAGCACCGCCCTGGCGACCTTCTCCGAGCTGCCGGTGACCTCCTCCGCGAAGGAGGCGATCGCGTCGAAGCCGAGGTACGACAGCACCGCGATCGACACCGCTCCGAGGACCGCGGACAGCGCGAACGCCCCCTGCGAGCCGTCCCCGGAGAACGGCGACAGCCAGCCCCGCTGCGCCCCGTCGCGCGCGAGGACGACGATCGCCGACACGAAGAAGACGAGGAGGACCACGATCTCCATCGCGAGGACCAGGAAACCGACGCGCGCGGCGGCCCGTACGCCCCACAGGTTGAGCAGGGTCGTCACGACGACCGCGAGCGCCGTCCACACCCAGCGTGAGACGCCGGGGACCAGGGAGTTCATCGCGATCCCGGAGAAGAGGTACGCGACCGCCGGGATGAGGAGGTAGTCCAGCATCGCCATCCACCCGGCGATGAACCCGGCCTCCTTCCCGAGCCCCACGCGCGCGTAGGCGAACACCGAACCCGCCTGGGGGACGACCCGCACCATCTGCGCGTAGCTGAACGCGGTGAACGCCATCGCGACCGTGGCGACCACGTAGACCAGCGCGACCGCCCCGTGCGACCTGGCGTCGAGGGTCCCGTAGACACCGACCGGCGCCATGGGGGCGATGAACAGCAGCCCGTACACGACCAGGTCGCGGAAGCCGAGACTGCGCCGCAGGCCCTGTTCGCCGTCGGCCGTGCGGGCCGGTGAATCCGTACCGGACATCCATGCCTCCCGAGAGTCGTGCCGCCTGCGCCCCCTCTCGGCTCCCCAGCCTCCGACCAGTCTCCCCAAAGAGGTGATCTCCGACCTGTCGGGAGCGGCCTTACGATGGGACGCATGACTGCTTCGACTGGCCGCCGTGTCCTGCTCGCCGCCCCCCGTGGCTACTGCGCGGGTGTCGACCGTGCCGTGATCGCCGTCGAGAAAGCCCTGGAGCAGTACGGGGCCCCGATCTATGTCCGCCACGAGATCGTCCACAACAAGTACGTCGTGCAGACCCTGGAGAAGAAGGGCGCGATCTTCGTCGAGCGGACCGCGGAGGTCCCCGAGGGGTCCATCGTCATGTTCTCGGCGCACGGCGTCGCCCCCGTGGTCCACGACGAGGCCGCGGCCGGGAAGCTCGCCACCATCGACGCGACGTGCCCGCTGGTCACCAAGGTCCACAAGGAAGCCGTCCGGTTCGCGGACGACGACTACGACATCCTCCTCATCGGTCACGAGGGCCACGAGGAGGTCATCGGCACGTCCGGAGAGGCGCCCGACCACATCACGCTGGTCGACGGCCCCGGTGACGTGGCCAAGGTCGAGGTCCGCGACCCGTCCCGGGTCGTCTGGCTCTCCCAGACCACGCTGTCGGTCGACGAGACCATGGAGACGGTGGACGCCCTCAAGGAGAAGTTCCCGCAGCTCATCTCCCCGCCGAGCGACGACATCTGCTACGCCACGCAGAACCGCCAGCTCGCGGTGAAGCAGATGGGCGAGCAGGCCGAGCTCGTCATCGTGGTCGGCTCGCGCAACTCCTCCAACTCCGTACGGCTCGTCGAGGTCGCCAAGCTCGCGGGCGCGCGGGAGGCGTACCTCGTGGACTTCGCCGACGAGATCGACGACAGCTGGTTCGAGGGCGTCTCCACGGTCGGCGTCACCTCCGGGGCCTCGGTGCCGGAGATCCTCGTCGAGCAGGTCCTGGAGTACCTCACCACCCATGGTTACGAGGACGTCGAGCTCGTGAAGGCGGCCGAGGAGTCCATCACGTTCTCGCTGCCCAAGGAGCTGCGCCGCGACCTGCGCGCGGAGGCGGCGGCCCTGGTGGCGCAGCGCACCGGAACCACCCCCTCGGCCGAGTGACTGTCCGTCCCACGACGTAACGTAGAGCCATGCAGATCTTCGGCGTGGACATCGGCGGTTCAGGGATCAAGGGCGCTCCCGTGGACCTGGACAGGGGCGACCTGGCGGAGGAGCGCTACAAGGTGCTCACGCCGCATCCGGCGACGCCCGACGCGGTGGCGGACGGTGTGAAGGAGGTCGTCGGCCACTTCGGCTGGACGGGCCCGGTAGGCATCACCTTCCCGGGGGTGGTCACCGGCGGTTCCACCATCCGCACGGCGGCCAACGTGGACAAGGACTGGATCGACACCGACGCGCGCGCCCTGCTCGGCGACCGGCTGGGCGGGCTGCCGGTGACCGTCCTGAACGACGCGGACGCGGCGGGCGTCGCCGAGATGCAGTTCGGCGCGGGCAAGGGCCGCAAGGGCACGGTCTTCCTCCTCACCTTCGGTACGGGGATCGGCAGCGCCCTCTTCGTGAACGGCACCCTCGTCCCCAACACGGAACTGGGCCACCTCGAACTGAACGGCCACGACGCCGAGAAGCACGCCTCCACGAAGGCCAAGGAGGACCACGACCTCTCCTGGGAGCACTGGGCGCACCGCGTCCAGAAGTACCTCGCCCATGTGGAGATGCTCTTCTCGCCCGAGCTGTTCATCATCGGCGGCGGCGTCAGCCGCAAGTCGCAGAAGTTCCTGCCGCTGATCGAGGGCATCAAGGCGGAGATCGTGCCGGCCCAGCTGCAGAACAACGCGGGAATCGTGGGCGCGGCGATGCGGGCGGCCCAGACGGACTGAGTGCCCGGCCGGCCCCCACCGGCCCACAGCTTCGCCACCGCCGGCCGGTCGGGCAGTCGGATCACCCAGCCGGGCGGTCGGATCGCCTCGCCGGGCGTTCAGACCGCCCGGCGTCGCTGTGCGGCCTTGCGGGTCATCATCCGCGCCTTGCGCACGGTCACGATGACCCCGGCCAGCAGGGTGCCGCCGTACAGCCACCCCGCGTGCATCGCGAGTGCGGTGACGAGGCCCATCAGCCGGCCGCCGAAGCCGCCGTCGCTGTCGGCGATCGGCAGGAGGCCGACGGCGAAGGCGATCGGAACGGCGACGACCGCGGTGACGAGGTCGGCCCGCCGCACCCACACCGCGGTCAGTACGCAGACCGGCAGGAACAGCACTCCGTAGACGACGATCGACGCCCCGAACAGCAGTTGGATCAGACAGGCCAGCGCGAACATCGAGGCGGTGCAGAACAGCCCGCTGCCCAGCCCGGTGAGCCGGGGATTGGGAAACCGGCGTACCGCCTGCACGAACGGGGAGACGGACGTCGCGGTACGGGGGACACCGGCCCCTGCCTGCCGGGCCGTACGGGCACCGCCCCGCCCGGCCTGCGGGGGAAGGGGCGAGCCGCCTCGCGAGGGCGGTGACTGGGGAGGACGTGTCCTGTGTTGCTCCACTGGTCCAACTTAGGTCGGGTTATGTGCGGAATGACCTCCTAGACACGCGCTTTGGCCGACCTTGGCCAAGCGTTCGATACGTCGCCGGTGCGAGGTGCGGCACGCCGTAGACTGATGAATCGGCCCGAGCATCCCTCCTGGCCCCCAGTCATCGCCCCACACCCTCACGTACGGGAAGTCGCAACGTGTCGCTCACGATCGGAATCGTCGGTCTGCCGAATGTTGGCAAGTCGACCCTTTTCAACGCCCTGACCAAGAACGACGTGCTGGCGGCCAACTACCCGTTCGCCACGATCGAGCCGAACGTGGGCGTGGTCGGTGTCCCCGACGCCCGGCTGGCCAAGCTGGCGGAGATCTTCGGCTCGCAGAAGGTCCTGCCCGCCACCGTGGACTTCGTCGACATCGCGGGCATCGTGCGCGGCGCGAGCGAGGGCGAGGGCCTGGGCAACAAGTTCCTCGCGAACATCCGCGAGTCGGACGCGATCTGCCAGGTCATCCGCGCCTTCCAGGACGAGAACGTCGTGCACGTGGACGGCAAGGTCTCGCCCAAGGACGACATCGAGACGATCAACACCGAGCTGATCCTCGCGGACCTGCAGACCATCGAGAAGGTCCTGCCGCGCCTCCAGCGGGAGTCGCGGATCAAGAAGGACGTCGTGGCGAAGGTGACCGCGATCGAGGCGGCGAAGGAGATCCTGGACGGGGGCCAGACGCTGTTCGCGGCGGGCATCACCCAGGGCTCCGAGCAGGAGGCCCTGCTCCACGACCTGCACCTGCTCACGGTCAAGCCGTTCCTGTACGTCTTCAACGTCGACGAGGACGAACTGACCGACGACGGGTTCAAGGCCGAGCAGAGCGCGCTGGTCGCCCCCGCCGAGGCGATCTTCCTCAACGCCAAGCTGGAGTCGGACCTCGCGGAACTCGACGACGAGGAGGCCATGGAACTCCTCCAGTCGGTCGGAGTCGAGGAGCCGGGCCTGGCCAGGCTCGCGCACGTCGGCTTCAACACCCTCGGCCTGCAGACCTACCTCACGGCAGGCCCGAAGGAATCCCGCGCCTGGACCATCAAGAAGGGCGCGACCGCCCCCGAGGCCGCCGGAGTCATCCACACCGACTTCCAGAAGGGCTTCATCAAGGCGGAGGTCATCTCCTTCGAGGACCTCGTCGAGACGGGCTCGGTCGCGGAGTCCCGCGCCAAGGGCAAGGCGCGCATGGAGGGCAAGGACTATGTGATGCAGGACGGGGACGTGGTGGAGTTCCGCTTCAACGTGTGAGCGGACGAAACAACACCGTGCTGGCAGCCTGACATGCACGCAGGTCAAATGGAGTCGGCTCTTCCGGGAGCCGGCTCCATGCTGTTCTCCGTACTGGGATGGCGCTGTTTTCCTGAGATCGTTTCCAAGCATGGCAACGCCATGCTCGTCTCGGCCGAGGACTACGCGGCGCTGCGCGAGGGCTCGTACCTGCTGTGCTCGCCTGCGAACGCGATGCGGCTGCTCAAGGCGTACGAGAACGCCCTGGGCCACGTCAACGTGTCGGAGCGAGAGCTGATCGATCCGGATGCGGCGGATCCTGCAACGGGTGCCGCGTGAGGCTCGTCTTCGAGGATCAGGGCTGGGAGGACTACACGTCCTGGCTCAAGAACGACCGCATGGGAGATCGTGATCCTCGCGGCTCGCTGTCACTACTGACCACAGGGCCGTGCGGGCCGGGTTGCCGCTGGTGGGGCTCCCTGCCTGGCAGGCCCTTTTCGATCACGCCGAGCTGATGGCGATGGCGATGGTCGACTCGGGCGAGCTGCACGGCAAGACCATCATCGTCGTGCCCATCGCCTGACACGACCGCCCGACTCGGCGGACTCTTTGGAGTCGTCACTTCGGGCGGCGGACGAATTGAGCCCACGTCGCCGACGGCGGCGGTCCGCCCCCGCACCGGCACGACTTGCGAAACGTCTCGGATGTGCCCGCCCGCATGCTGTGCATGCGCACCCCAGCGGGCCAGGGCGAGCGCGTCACGCGCATTGGCGATGTCGTCGCGGGCAGGGACGCCCCGACGCCACGGCTGTCGCAGGACGAACTCGCGGAGTGCCGCCGCCGCGCGGCGAGTTGGCCTCGGCCTGCCGGAGCGAGTTCCTGGTGCCCGCGAGCGGCTTCCGCTCGGCGGTCCGGAATCTCCCGCGTCGGTCGCGTCAGGCCGACGGCCAGCCGCGCAGCGCCATGTCCGCCACCAGTTGGAGTTCCTCGCGGGTGGCGCCGCCGGCTGCCTGGACGGCGATGCCGTTCCCGACGGTCATGAGGTAGCGGGCGAGCAGGGCGGGATCCAGGTCCGGCGGCAGGTCGCCCTCGTCGACGGCTCGCCGGAAGCGGTCGCGGAGCAGGGTGATGCCCTCGTCGCGCCAGGCGACGAGGGCGTCCCGGGCGTTGCGTCCCGGATCGCCGGCGGCGAGGGCGCCCTGGACGCCGAGGCAGCCGGCGGGACAGCCGGGTTGGGTGGTCGCCCGGACGGAACCGTCGAGGAACGCGGTGGCCACCCGCCGCGCGGTCGGCTCCCGCGTGGCCCGGACGCCGTACGAGGCGGGGCCCTCGGTGTAGCGCTCCAGGGCCTTGCGGAACAGGTCCTCCTTGTTGCCGAAGGCCGCGTACATGCTCGTACGGGTGATGCCCATCGCGCTGGTCAGGTCGGTGAGGCTGGCGCCTTCGTAGCCCTGCTCCCAGAAGACCCGCATCGCGCGCTCAAGGGCCTCTTCGGTGTCGAAGCCTCTCGGTCGGCCGATCGGTGCCTTCTGTCGCGTCTCCATGCGACCACCCTACCTTTCCGTACCGGTCGGTGCGGATGTGTTACGGTCCCTCTCAATGGCAATCGGTACCGATCGGTACTGATGTTTATGGAGGTCATTCACATGGGACAGCTCGAAGGCAAGACAGCCGTCGTCACCGGCGGCAGCACCGGGATCGGCCTGGCGACCGCGAGACGACTCGCGGCCGAGGGCGCGCACGTGTTCATCACCGGCCGGCGCAAGGGCGAGCTGGACGAGGCCGTCGAGGCCATCGGGCCGGAGAGGACCACCGCGGTGGCGGGTGACATCTCCGACCTGGCCGACCTGGACCGGCTCTACGACGCGGTCCGCGCCCGGGGCCGGGGCCTGGACGTGGTCTTCGCCAACGCCGGCACCGCGTCGTTCGCGACGCTGGAGCAGATCACCGAGGAGCACTTCGACCGGATCTTCGGCGTCAACGTCAGGGGCACGGTGTTCACGGTGCAGAAGGCGCTGCCGCTGCTCAACGACGGCGCCTCGGTGATCCTCAACTCCTCGGTGCGCGCCGATGACGGTGTCGCCGCGTTCGGCGTGTACGCGGCCTCCAAGGCGGCGATCCGGTCCTTCGCCCGGACCTGGGCCAATGAGCTCAAGGACCGCGGTATCCGGGTCAACGCGATCTCCCCGGGCACGATCGACACTCCCGGGCTCGACGCCGTTGTCGCCACACCGAGCACGCCGGACACGACAGATACGACGGATACGACGGGTACTGCAGGCGCTGGGGAGACAGCGGGCACGTCGGACGCGTCCGGCACATCCGACGCACCCGTCACCAAGGCGCAGTTCGCCGCGGCCGTCCCGCTCGGCCGGATCGGGCGCCCGGACGAGGTCGCCGACGCGGTGGCCTTCCTCGCCTCCGGGCAGAGCGGTTTCATCCTCGGAGCCAACCTCTACGTCGACGGCGGCGAGAACCAGATCTGACGGACGCGACCTCCGCCCGGCCGCTCCCCGAGAGCCGCGTTGTCCCCCACGCGAGCGACAAGCAATGCCCACCCCGGCGGGACGTTGCGAGGTACCCCCTGCTCATAGCGTTCCTCTCGATGCAGGGGCGGCCGGGCCGCCGGTCGAGGAGGGGAAGATCTGATGTCGCTCTGGAACACGCGGGCCGTGCGGTGGGTCAAGGACCAGTACGCGCAGTCGCACGTCGAGCCCACGCGCAAGGTGTGGCCGGTCGGGGTGCGGCTGGTGGTGATGGTGGTGCTGTTCGTCCTGGTGACGGGGCTCGCCGCGGGGATGAGGAGCGTCGCGGGCGACAACCCGGTGCTGTCCCTGCTGTTCGGCGCGGCAGCCGCGGTGCTCGCCCTGACGGTCTACGCGGCGGCGGTACGGTTCCTCGAACAGCGCCCGGCGACCGAGCTGGACACCGCCGCCGCCGGGTCCGGTCTGCGCGTCGGCATCGCCACCGGTGTCGGCCTCTTCGTCGCGACGCTCGCCCTGATCGCCCTGTTCGGCGGATACGGCACGAAGGGCGGGGTGTCCGTCGGCGGTGCCCTGACCGTCCTCGGGATGATGGCAGGGGTCGCGGTCGTCGAGGAACTCCTCTTCCGCGGCATCGTCTTCCGCCTCGTCGAGGAACTCACCGGTACGCGGGGTGCGATGGTGGTCTCGGGCGTGCTGTTCGGGGGCCTGCACCTGGTCAACTCCGGTGCCACCGTGTGGGGCGCGCTGGCCATCGCCATCGAGGCCGGCCTGATGCTCGGCGCCGTCTACGCGGCCACCCGCACCCTGTGGATGCCGATCGGTCTGCACTTCGGCTGGAACTTCGCCCTGAGCGGCATCTTCGGCGTCACGGTCTCCGGCAACGACGACATGCCCACGGGCCTGCTCCACGGAGTGCTGTCCGGTCCCGAGGCGATCACCGGCGGTGGCTTCGGCCCGGAGGCCAGTATCTTCGCCATCCTCGTCTGCACCGTCCCCACGGTCGTCTTCCTGCGCCTGGCCAAGCGCCGGGGCCGCCTCTACACGCGCCGGCAGCTCCGGTCCGCGGGGACGACCGCCTCGTCCTGACCAAAGGTCCGGGACAGTCCGGGACGGTCCGGGACAACCGGCCCCGCCGGACGAAGAGCGCCTACGGAAGTCCGTGGGCGCTCTTGCCTCTGTGCGTCCGGGTCAGGTCACCAGCCCCTGGCGGTACGCGTACACCACCGCCTGCACCCGGTCGCGCAGGTTGAGTTTCGCGAGGATGCGGGAGACGAAGGTCTTGACCGTCTCCGGGCTGATCACGAGGGTCGCGGCGATCTCGCTGTTGGAGAAGCCGTTCGCGATGAGGCGCAGGACCTCCAACTCGCGCGGTGTCAGCGGGATGTCGTGCGGCGCGCCGCTGTCGGCGGGGCGGATGCGGGCGGCGTAACGGCCCACGAGACGGCGGGTCACCTCGGGGTCCAGCAGGGCCGCGCCCGCGCCCACGGTCCTGATGCCGTGCAGGAGTTGGGCCGGGGGCGCGTCCTTGAGCAGGAAACCGCTCGCCCCCGCGCGCAGCGCCTCGTACACGTACTCGTCGAGGTTGAACGTGGTCACCACGAGCACCTTGACGGGATGCGGCACCCCGGCGCCGGCCAGCAGGCGGGTGGCCTCGATGCCGTCGAGCACCGGCATGCGTACGTCCATCACCACGACGTCCGGGCGCACCCGGGCGGCGAGGTCGACCGCGGCCCGCCCGTCCTCGCACTCGCCCACCACCTCCAGGTCCGGCTGGGCGTCGATGATCGTCACCAGGCCGGTGCGGATCAGCACCTGGTCGTCGCAGACCAGGACCCGGATCGGTGAGGTCACGGGTGCGGTCACGAAGGGCTCCCGGCGGGTATGCGCGCGCGTACGACGAAACCGCCGGACGTTCGCCGGCCCGCGCTGAAGTCGCCGCCCAGGACGTCCACCCGCTCGCGCAGACCGGCGAGGCCCCGCCCGCTCCCGCCCGGGGACCCGGCCCCCGAGCCGGAACCGTCCGTACCGACCTCCACGGTGATCTCCCTTTCGGCGTGCCGTACCCGGACCGAGGTGCGGCTGCCGTGAGCGTATTTGAGTGCGTTGGTCAGGGCCTCCTGTACGACCCGGTAGGCCACGAGTTCGGCGCTGCCGGCCGGCTCCGCAGGAGTCCCCTCCTCGGTGAACTCCACCGGCTGCCCGGCCAGACGCGTCTGTTCCACGAGCGTGAGCAGCGTGCCGCCGGACGGTGCCCGCGGCCCGGTGGCCCGGCCGGCGGCCCCACCGACGCCCTGGTCGGTGCCGTGGCCCGTGCCGTGGTCGGGGTTGAGCAGGTCGAGCAGGTGCCGCAGATCGGAGATGGCCCGGCGGCCGGTGTCCGTGACGGCGGTCAGGGACTGGTCGAGGCGGTCGGGCGAGGCGGTGAGATAGCGCGCCGCCTCGGCCTGCACGACCATCGCCGTCACATGATGGGTCACGACGTCGTGCAACTCCCGGGCGATACGGGTGCGTTCGGCGGTCCGGGTGTCGTCGGCGATACGGAGCCGGTGCTCGGCGTCCGCGACCCGGGTCGAGCGCAGCCACGCCCCGATGCCCCATGCCAGGACCGTCGCCAGATAGAACGTCACGAGTTCGCTCGGTGGCTCACCGGGATCGAGCCGGGCGAACGCGACCGCCAGCGGCACGTACGCCACGGAGAAGACGATCGCGACGGTACGCCGGTGCCGTTCCAGGTGGGCCCCCACGCTCAGCAGCGCGATCGGCAGGGCGGTGCCCGCGAACGAGTGGTACCCGCGGAGCTGGTCGACGGCGAACCCCGCCGTCACCAGGGCCAGACAGACGACCGGCCAGCGGCGGCGCACGGCGAGCGGGAGGCTCTGGAGGGCGATCACCAGGAGGGCCAGGGCGTCGAAGGGACGGGTCGGCAGACCGCCGACCTGCGTCCCGTGGGACTCCGGCAGGAACGAGACGGCGAGGAACAGCAGCCCGAGCGGAAGGTCCCGGACGGTGACATCGGATCGTCGCCACCACTGCGGGGCCCGCCGCCGGACCAGGGCGGGCCACCGCTTCCGGGCCTGCCGCAGAGTGAGCGTCCCGATCATCGGGGGAGTGTAGCGGTGGCGCCGGCGCGCTCGGCGCGCCTGCGACGCGGCACCACACGGCCGCGCCGGTGGGCCAGCCACAGGAACGCGATCGTCGCCAGCACGCAGAACAGCACCGAGTACACACTTCCCTCCGGGCCGAAGTCGCCGCCGGTGAGCGCCGACGGGCCCGACATCGAGGAGTCCAGCAGCCCCGGAGGGGTGTCGTTGCCGGAGACTTCGGTACTGAAGACGCCGGACGCGGCGAAGTTCCAGCCGAAGTGCAGTCCGATGGGCAGCCACAGCGAGCGGGTGGCCACGTACGCGGCGGTGAGCATGCCGCCCGCCTCGACGGCGATGGCCGTGGCGCCCCACCAGGTGGCGTTCGGGTTGAGCAGGTGCGACAGGCCGAACAGCGTGCCGGTCAGCACCAGCGCGATCCAGGTGCCGACGCGCTCCTCGGCGATACGGAACAGGACGCCGCGGAAGATCAGTTCCTCCGTCACCGCGGCGGCGGCCATGAAGCCGAGCAGGCCGACCGCGCCCGTCACGGAATCGATGCCGTCGACCTCGTAGTAGCCGGAGGTGAAGAGGTTGACGATGACGGCCCCGAACAGCGCGACGCCGATCAGCGTTCCGCGACCCAGCGTTGCGGGGGCTCCTTCCAGGGCCAGTTCGGTGACCGGGCGCCGCTCGGTCCGCCCCACCACCCACCGGTAGACGAACACCGCGAGCACGGCCGCCGGTACGCCGACGAGCAGTTGGAGCCACGGTCTGCCCTCCGCCGCCGTGACTCCCTGACCACCGACGAAAGCGACGGCGGCGACGGCCAACAGTTGCCAGACGAACCTCATGAGGACTCCTGCACCAGAGCCGCGACCGAGCGCCGCGGGCTGTGCAGAAAGCTATGGAGGTGGCGGCCGGAAATCGTCACCGTGCGGTGGACACCTGCGCGTAGCTCGGACGGGGGACAGAGACGGGGACGGACCTGCGCGGCCGGCGTACGCGCCTTTTCCCGCCCCGTGACGGGAACCGGCCCGAGTCCTCCGTGCGTTGAGCGGTACACAGGGACCGACAAGGGACCGACAAGGGACCGGCGGGGGGCTTCCATGACGTACGAACGGCAGGGCGTGAGTCTTCCCGCTCCGATGTCGCGCGGTGAGCGGGCCAGGAGCGCGGGCCTGCTGGTGGGCGGCTGGGTCGCCCTGCTGTGGGTGCTCGAAGGCATCGACGCGGTGAGCGGGCATGCGCTGGACACGTTCGGCATCAGCCCGCGCGAGTTCGGCGAGCTGCGTGACATCGTGCCCGCCGCCTTCCTGCACTTCGGGTTCGACCATCTCGCGGCGAACAGCCTGCCGCTGCTCGTCCTCGGCTTCCTGACCGCCCTGTCCGGCATCCGCCGCTTCCTCGCCGTCGTCACCATGACGACCCTCGTCAGCGGCCTGGGCGTCTGGCTGACCGCGCCCGCCCACTCCCTGACCGCGGGCGCGTCCGGCGTCGTGTTCGGCCTCTTCGGCCACCTGCTGGTACGGGGATTCGTGGACCGCCGCCTCGGTGACGTGGCCGTGGGACTCCTCGTCGGCGCGGTGTACGGCTCGATCCTGTGGGGCGTCCTGCCGACGGCGACCGGGGTCAGCTGGCAGGGGCATCTCTTCGGGCTGGTGGGCGGGGTGGCCGCGGCCTTCGCGTTCCGTCGCCCTCGCGAAGCCCGAATACGCGTGTAGCCGGCGCCCGAACCCGACCGGCGTACGAGCCCGGGTTTGCGAGCCGGTCCGGAGCGCCCCCCCATGCGCCCCGGACCGAATGCGCCCTGTCCCGACTCCGACCCCAGGACGGACAGGACGTCGCCGACGAGCTTCTTCCCCCAAAGAGCGCCCGTCGGCGACGAACTCGTGCGGCCCGTCCGGTCAGGCCGCACCTGCGCGGGTCACCGGCACTCTGCGACAAGGCCGGAGCGACACCGTGCGGACACGTGGGTGCCGCCGGTGGCCGGTGCTCCTGTCTGCCGGTGACCAAGCCCTTGCCCCCGATAGGCTCCGCACGGACAGGTTCGTTCATATTCGCGGTGATGTGGAGTGGTCTGCTGTTGCCAGTGCGTATGTGGCAACACGAGGCGGACAGCGGACTGTTGGGGGGATGACGATCGAGGACAACGCCTTGGGTGCCGAGCTGCGCCGCCGTCGCGTCGCAGCAGGACTGTCGCTCAGTGAACTGGCCCGCAAGGTGCACTGCAGCCGCAGCTTCCTGAGCCGGGTCGAGACCGGTCAGCGACGGGCGTCCGTGGAGCTGGCACACCTGTGTGAGCAGGTGCTGGACGCCAAGGGGGTGTTGACGGCCCTGGCTCCGCCGAGCCTCGACTCCTTACCGAGGCCGGTCAGGACCGGACCCGGAAGACGGGCGTCCGGACCGGCCGGCGGAGGTCACGCGGCGGGGGCCGGTGCCCGGCGGCGCCCCGAGTTCGACCGGCTGCTCAGACGCGGCGACCTGAGCCACACCACCGGTGACATGCGGGAGGCGGACCGTCTCTACCGGGCCGCGCTGCACGGTGCCGCGGGGGACCCCCGGGCACAGGCCGAGGCCGTGATCCGGATGGCCCGTCGCTGGTCGGACCCCGGACAGGTCGACCACGAACTGCTGCATCTGATCAGGACCAGCCTGGCCGAGTTACAGGGCGACGGCGGGGCCGAGGCCGCGGGCCTGCGGCTGCGCCTCACCGCGCACCTGGCCAAGAAGGTGGCCATGGCGGTCAGCGAGGACACCGCGACCGGCCGGGTGGGCCCCGAGGAAGGGGCCGGACTCGCCGACGACACACTGAGCCGCTTATCGGCGGACGGCAGAGACGGCAGAGACGGCAGAGACGGCAGAGACGTTCGGAACGGCAGAGACGTTCGGGACGACGAGGTGCGCTGCGAGGTGCTCACCGAATGCCGCTGGGCGCGCTACGACTTCACACCGGCGGCCGACGCCCTGGCGCTGTCCCGGCAACTGCACGACGCCGCGGTCCGGCTCGACTCCCCCTACTTCCACGGCGAGGCGCTCATGGCCCTCGTCATCGACCAGTTGCGCACCGGCAGGGTCTACAGCGCGATGGCCACCGCGAGCCAGTACCGCAAGTACGCCGCCGACACCCGCAGCGTCCTCGCCACCTGGCAGCGGCACACCCTGGACGCCCTGCTCGACCTGTGGCACGGCAGGTTCGACGTGGCGGCGGACTGGATCCTCGGCGAGTCGCAGAAGTACATCGAAGGACTGCACGCCGATCTCGCGGTACCCGCCGACACCCTGCGCCAGACCCGTCTGGGCCAGGCCTTCTGGCTGCTGCGCGAACAGGGCCGGATGGCGGACCTGTTCACCTCGGAGCTGGCCGAGGACGTCGAACGGCACGCCTACTTCCCCATCTGGCGGGCCGGCCTCGCGCTCGCCTTCTGCGAGACGGGGCAGCACGCCGAGGCGGCGGACCTGCTGGTGGGCTTCGCCGCCGACACCGACGCCTTCAGCCGGTTCCCGCCCTCCGGCTGGGCGGTGCCCACCCTCGTCGTACTCGCCGAGGCCTGCGCGGCCCTGGACATCCAGGGGGGATACGAGAGCGGGCTGAGGGAGCTTCTGCCGGGGCTGCGCGAGCGGTTGGCGCCGCACGACGGACAGCAGATCGCGCTCGCCGGCTGGCCCACCGTGCTGGTCGGCTCGACCGCGCGGGCCCGTGGTCTGCTGGAGCTGGCCGCGGGAGAGCCGGAGACCGCACTCGGCCACTTCCGGCAGGGCGCCGTACCCGCCCGCTCGTCGCAGCCGGAACTCGCGCGGCTCCGGCTGGCCCAGGCGCGTGCGCTGCGCGGTGTCGGCGGTGCAGGCAACGAGACCCAGGCGCGGAGCCTTCTGCAGGAAGCCCTGCGCAGCGCACGGGCCTACGGCATGGCGGGACTCGCGGCACAGTGCGGGCGGCTTCTGGAGAGTCCCGGCCGGGACTGACCGCGCGTTCGCGTTCGGCCCGCGCGGTTCACGCTCCGGCCCGGTTGTCGTACCCCCGTGCAAGGATGACCGCTCGATCGGGGTCTGCGGGGTATGAGGGGCGTCATGGCGGAGGGCGAGAGGGCTGTCGGCAGCCCCGTGGCGGTGGGGCGCAAGGCGCGGGAGGTCGTCGCGCGCGGCGAGCGGCTGGGCGGGCTCGCACGGAACGTGCTCGCCGACCACGTCCGGGCGGTGGAGCAGGTACGGGCCGCCCTCGCCCCGCTCCTCGCCGAGCTGGTGGCCCAGGAGCTGGAGGGCATCCCCGTCTCCCGGCTGAAGGACGTCACCGAGGGGCGGCTGCGGCTCGGGGCCCTGGAGACCGCCGGATTCGGCAGCGTACGGCCGGTGTTCGAGGCGAGCCGGTACGAGCTGCGGCAGATTCCGGGAGTCGGCGCGCAGACCGCCGACCAGGCGCTCGCCGCCGCCCGGCAGATCGCCCGCGCCCTGGAAGAGACCGTGTCCGTACGGATCGACGTGGACCACCCGGAGCCGCGGACCACCGCCCTCGTCATCGCGCTGCGGCGGATCGTCGAGGCGGGGCCCGATCTGCGCCGGGCCGTGGACGCGGCCCGGGGACTGGAGCGACAGCTCGCGGGGCTCCTTCCAGCGGCTCGGCCGGCCGGCGGACGTCTGCGGATGGCGCTCCAGGGCAGGGCCGGGCGGGAGAGCGCGCTGGCGGCGGTCGCCGAGTTGCGCGCGCTCGTCGCCGACGCCGTCTCCAAGGGCGTACCGATGCTGCTCACCCAGGCCTCCACCGACCTGCTGCGGGAGTCCTCGTCCGACGCCGGGGCGTGGGTGGACTTCGAGCTGCGGTCCGCGGAGTACTACAGCCAGCTCGCCGAGATCGCCGGCAGCGCGCCCGATGTCGAGGCGTCCGAGGGCTTTCTGCCGGCGGAGGTCGCCGAGCGGGTGCACGCGCAGGGGCTCGACGACACCCACCGCCGGGTCTCGCTGCGCGGCTACCAGTCCTTCGGCGCGCGGTTCGCGCTGGCCCAGCGGCGGGTGGTCCTCGGTGACGAGATGGGGCTCGGCAAGACGATCCAGGCCATCGCGGTCCTCGCGCACCTCGCCGCGGACGGGCACCGGCACTTCCTGGTGGTGTGCCCGGCGAGCGTACTGATCAACTGGACGCGGGAGATCGGCTCCCGCAGCACCCTGCGGGCGGTGCCCGTGCACGGCCCGGACCGGCTGGACGCGTACGCCGAGTGGCGTGAGCGCGGTGGGGTCGCGGTCACCACCTTCGACGTGCTGCACAGCCTGCCGGACCCGAAGAAGGCCGAGAAGCACCCGCTGGAGGCGCCCGCCGCGCTCGTCGTCGACGAGGCTCACTACGTGAAGAACCCCGAGGCCCGCCGGTCCCGGGCGGTCGCGCGCTGGACGAACCGCTGCGAGCGCGTCCTGTTCCTCACGGGTACGCCCATGGAGAACCGCGTCGAGGAGTTCCGTACGCTCGTCCGCTATCTCCAGCCCGATCTGGTGCCGAGGATCCAGGGCAGTGACGCCGTCGCGGGGCCGCACACGTTCCGCCGGTCCGTCGCCCCCGCCTACCTGCGGCGCAACCAGCAGGACGTGCTGACCGAACTGCCCGCGCTGGTGCAGGTCGACGAGTGGGAGGAGTTCAGCGCGGCCGACGAGGACGCCTATCGGGAGGCGGTCGCCGCGGGGAATTTCATGGCGATGCGCAGGGCCGCGTACGCGCACGCGGAGAAGTCGGCGAAGCTGCAGCGGTTGCGTGAGCTGGTGACCGAGGCCGCCGCGAACGAGTTGAAGGTGGTCGTCTTCTCGTACTTCCGTGATGTGCTCGCCGCTGTGCAGCGGGCTCTGGGAGAGGGCGGTGGTGAGGGTGGCGGTGGCGTTGTGCTGGGGCCGCTGGCCGGGGGTGTGCCGGCGGTGCGGCGGCAGCAGCTCGTCGACGAGTTCGCGGACGCGGCCGGGCACGCGGTGCTGCTCTGTCAGATCGAGGCGGGCGGGATCGGGCTCAATCTGCAGGCCGCGTCCGTGGTGATCCTGTGCGAACCGCAGGTCAAGCCGACGCTGGAGCATCAGGCTGTCGCGCGGGCGCACCGGATGGGGCAGGTGCGGTCGGTTCAGGTGCATCGGTTGCTCGCGACGGACAGCGTGGACGATCGGTTGTTGCGGATTCTTGAGAGCAAGGCGCGGCTTTTCGATGCGTATGCTCGGCGTAGTGATGTGGCTGAGGCTTCGCCTGATGCGGTTGATGTCTCTGACGGGGCGATTGCTCGGCGGATCGTGGAGGAGGAGCAGGAGCGGTTGGCTTTGGCGCCCGGCGGTTGAGTGGGCGCGGTTTTGGCGCCCCGGGGAGCGGCGAGCTAAAAGATTGCGCAGTTCCCCGCGCCCCTAAAGACGAAAGACTGCGCTGCTCCCCGCGCCCCTGATGGGCGGAAGGCGAAAGATTGCGCCGTTCCCCGCGCCCCTGATGGGCGGAAGGCGAAAGATTGCGCTGTTCCCCGCGCCCCTGACAGGGGAAAGACAGAAGACTGCGCCGTTTCCGGCGCTCCTAGGTGGGGGTTGTCGGGGGTGATTTCAGGCCTGCTCCGCATAGGGGGAGTACTGCTGTGCGGGGGCCGAGGGCGCCCTCTCGGACCGCTGCCCAGCATGCGACCCCTGTCGATTCCACGTACAGGCCCTGGGACGCCAGGTCGGTCTGGGCGTGGCGGATCTGGTCCTCCGTCACGGTGAGGAAGGTGCCGCCCGACTCGCGTACCGCGCGCAGGATCTGGCGGGCCCTCGGCGGGTGCGGGATCGCGATGCCCTCGGCGAACGTGGGGGCGGCCGGGGTGACCCCGACCAGGTCGTCCGCCCCGTCGTGCCAGGCGCGGGCGAGCGGCGCGACGGCGGCGGACTGGACGGCGTACAGCGCGGGCCGGCGGTCGATCAGGCCCGCCGCGTGCAGTTCGGCGACGGCGAGTGCCGCGCCGAGCAGGAGCGTGCCGTTGCCGACGGGTACGACCAGCACCTCGGGGAGCCGGCCGCCGAGCTCCTCCCACACCTCGTGGACGTACGTCTTCGTGCCGTGCAGGAAGTACGGGTTGAAGACGTGCGAGGCATAGAACGTGCCCTCCTCGTCCGCCGCCTTCCGGGCCGCCGCCGCGGTCGCCTCACGGTCGCCCGGGACCAGCTCAAGCCGGGCCCCGTGCGCCGCGATCTGCTCCAGTTTCTTGGCGGACGTGCCCTCGGGGACGTACACCGTGCACGACAGCCGGGCCCGGGCGCAGTACGCGGCGACGGCCGTGCCCGCGTTGCCGCTGCTGTCCGCGACGACCCGCCGGGGCCGCAGCCGTAGGGCCAGCTCGGCGAGCATGACGGCCCCGCGGTCCTTGAAGGAGAGCGTCGGCATGAGGAAGTCGAGTTTGGCCGAGACGCCCTCCCGGAGCGGGACCAGCGGGGTGCGGCCCTCACCCAACGACACCGAGGGGGCCGGCAGCGGCAGGCACTCCGTGTACCGCCAGAGTGAATTCACCCGTCCGGTCAGGGACTTGAGGGTCGCGGGCGTCGGTGCGAAGTCCAGGTCGAGCGGGCCGCGGCAGACCGGGCAGCACCACGCGAGGGAGTCCGTGGGGACGCGCGTGCCGTCCACCGGGCAGAAACAATCCGGCAAGGGAGTCATTCCCGCAGGTTAGATGCCCCGGTTGGTGACGGGTTGTCATGGTGGGCATATGTCAGCCCCGTTGCGTCGGCGCATGGCTCTTGTGCATTTCCTGTGAGAGCCGCAATCTTTCTGGCTGAGCGCATGGTTCGGCGTGCTGAACAAGCCGGAGCGAACCTGCCTTCGGCGCGCCCGTGCGACCCGCACCACCTTGTGAGTGCACGACCGCACCCCTCTCATCACCGCACCACCAGCGCACCACCAGCGCACCACCGATTGAGGAGGATCCCTCAGATGGCAGTGATGCGTCATGCCCGGCGAAGACTTGCCGGTGGAAGATTCGCCGGCGGAAGATGTGCCGGTATCGCTCTCGGTATCGGCTCGGCGGCCCTCGTCGGCGGCCTCGTCTCCGCGCTCCCGGCCCAGGCCGCGGGCTCCGAAGGTGTCATCCAGTACGCGGGCTCGCCCGGCGTGATCGCGGACAGCTACATCGTGACGCTCCGCGCGGACGCCGCGAAGGTCGGTTCGGCCGAGGGCAGGGCCCTGGCCGAGGCGTACGGCGCGACAGTCGAGCGTACGTACGAGAAGGCGCTGAACGGGTACGCCGTCGAGGCGAGCGCGGCCGAGGCGAGGAGGTTCGCCGCCGACCCGGCCGTCGCCTCCGTCGTCCAGAACCGTGTCCTGTCGATCGAGACGACCCAGCCCAACCCGCCCTCCTGGGGCCTGGACCGTATCGACCAGGCGGCCCTCCCGCTGAACCAGAGCTACACCTACGACGACACCGCGGGTGAGGGTGTCACCGCGTACATCATCGACACCGGTGTCCGTATCAGCCACACCGACTTCGGCGGCCGGGCCTCCTACGGCTACGACGCCGTCGACAACGACAACACCGCCCAGGACGGCCACGGCCACGGCACGCACGTCGCCGGCACGGTCGGCGGTACGGCGTACGGCGTCGCCAAGAAGGCGAGGATCGTCGGCGTGCGCGTGCTCAACAACTCGGGCTCCGGAACCACCGCCCAGGTCGTCGCGGGCATCGACTGGGTGACGTCCAACGCCGTCAAGCCGGCCGTCGCCAACATGAGCCTCGGCGGCACCGTCGACACGGCGATCGACACCGCCGTACGCAACTCCATAGCCTCCGGCGTCACCTACGCCGTCGCGGCCGGCAACGAGAGCACCAACGCCTCGACCCGCTCGCCCGCGCGGGTCACCGAGGCCATCACGGTCGGCGCCACCACCAGCACCGACGCCCGAGCGAGCTACTCCAACTACGGCGCCGTCCTCGACCTCTTCGCCCCCGGCTCGTCCATCACCTCCGCCTGGGGCACCGGCGACAGCGCGACCAACACCATCTCCGGTACGTCGATGGCGACCCCGCATGTCGCCGGGGCCGCCGCACTCCATCTGGCGGACAACCCGACCGCCGCGCCGGCCGCCGTGCAGAGCGCGCTGGTCGCCGCGGCCACGACCGGGGTCGTCACGAGTCCCGGCACCGGGTCGCCGAACCGGCTGCTGCGGGTCGGCGAGGGGGGTACGACGCCGCCGCCGACCGGTTCGTACTTCGAGAACACGGCGGACTACGCGATCGCCGACAACTCGACCGTCAACTCGCCCGTGACGGTGAGCGGGGTCACGGGCAACGCGCCCGCGGCGCTGCGTGTGCCGGTGGACATCGTCCACACGTACATCGGTGACCTCCAGGTCCAGTTGGTCGCTCCCGACGGGACCGCGTACACGCTGAAGGCGTACGGGACGGGTGGGTCCACGGACAACATCAGCACCACGTACACGGTGAACGCGTCGGCCGAGGTCGCCAATGGGACGTGGACGTTGCGGGTGAGCGACAACGCTTCGCTCGACACGGGGCGTATCAACGCGTGGGGTCTGCAGTTCTGACCCAGGGCCCGTTTCCTCGCCCCCGCCGCCCCTACCCTTCCCGTCACTGACTCGGGGGCGCCGCCCCCGAACCCCCGGTCCTCAAACGCCGGACGGGCTGGAAACCCAGCCCCCATGCGTGGACGATGGGGGTCCCCCCGGTCGAGCGAAGCCGAGACTGGGGGAGGGTAGGGGCGGCGGGGGCGGGGGAAAACGCTGTTCCGCCGCGCCCGCACGCCGCTTACCATGCGCTTTGTCGCCGCACACAGTTCCACCCGGACGAGGAGCACAGCACCAGTGGAGATACCCCCGCCCGGGTACGGGCCGCAGCAGCCGCAGGCCCCGTACCCGGGCCAGGGGCCGTACCCGGGCCCGGGACCGTACCCGCCGCAGGGACCCGCCCCGTACGGGTACCAGCCCTGGGGGCACGGCTACTCCCCGTACAACACCCCGGCGCCCGTCAACGGCCTCGCCATCTCCGCGCTGGTGCTCGGCATCCTGTGCTTCCTGCCGCTGGTCGGCCTGGTTCTCGGGCTCGTCGCGCTGGGGCAGATCAGGAGGAGGGGTGAACGCGGCAAGGGCATGGCGATCGCCGGGATCGTCCTGTCCGGCCTCGGCACGGCGATCCTCGCGCTCGCGCTGGCCACCGGCGGCGCGGCCGGCTTCTGGGAGGGGTTCGAGGAAGGCGCGCGCGACGCGGGCGGCAGCGGCGCCGTCTTCTCGCTGGAGAAGGGCCAGTGCTTCGACACGCAGGGCGATTCCCTGGAGGGCATGGCCTACGACGTCGACACGGTGTCCTGCGAGGGCGAGCACGACGGAGAGGTCTTCGCGAACTTCCCGCTGCCGGACGGCGGTTACCCGGGCGACGACGCCGTCACCGAGGCCGCCGACGACAAGTGCTACTCGCTCCGGTACGCGTACGCGATGGACTCCTGGGCCGTCCCGGACGACGTCGACATCTACTACTTCACGCCCACGAGCGACAGCTGGAGCTTCGGGGACCGCGAGATCAGCTGCGTCTTCGGCAACATGGACGAGAAGGCCACCCTGACCGGCTCCCTGCGCCAGGACGCGACGACCCTCGACGCCGACCAGGTCGCCTATCTGGAGGCGGCCGAGGTCCTGAACGAGGCGATGGACTCGGCGCCCGAGGAGGAGTACGTCGAGGACGACCTGCCCGGTCACCAGGCGTGGGCGACGCGGGTCTCGGGTGCCCTCACCGAGCAGGTCGGCCTGCTGCGCGGTCACCGGTGGCCCGCCGACGCCGAGAAGCCCGTCGCCACGCTCGTCGGGCACCTGGAGTCCGCGAAGAAGGAGTGGGCCGACGCGGCGAAGACCTCGGACGTGGACACCTTCTACGAGCACTACGACAGGGCTCTGGACCTCACCGACGCCAAGAAGTCCGTCACGACACGCAAGGCCCTGGGTCTTGAGTCGACCCCGCCGCCCGCGTACGAGGACGGCGGCGGTGACGACAGCGGTGGCGGGGACGGTGGCGGTGAGGACGCCGGGTCGGGGGACGGTGGCTCGGGAGGCGGCGGCGCCGAGGTGTAGAGCCCGCCCTAGCGGAAAGAAACTGCCTGCGTAAAGCCCCTGAAGGCGCTAAGTCATCACATCGAGTGATTCTCTGGCCTTTACTTGCCTGGTACAACCCACGGTTGCCACCCTGTTGCTGTCTGTACAACCTGAGGGAGTGGCCAGTGACATTCGGTGAGCAGCCGGCGTATCTGCGTGTCGCCGGCGATCTTCGCAAGAAGATCGTCGACGGATCGCTGCCACCGCACACCAGACTCCCGTCGCAGGCCAGAATCCGCGAGGAGTACGGGGTCTCCGACACGGTCGCCCTGGAGGCCCGCAAGGTGCTGATGGCCGAGGGGCTGGTCGAAGGCCGCTCCGGATCCGGGACGTATGTGCGCGCGCGCCCGGTGCCCCGCCGTGTCGCCCGTTCCGGGTACCGCGCGGACAGCGCCTCGACCCCCTTCCGCCAGGAGCAGGCCGACCCGGCCGCGCGCGGTACGTGGGAGTCGCACAGCGCGCAGGCGGAGGCGAGCGTCGCCGTCGCCGAGCGGCTCGGCATCGAGGCCGGCGAGCGGGTGATGTGCACGAAGTACGTCTTCCGGGACGCGGGCGAGGCGATGATGCTCTCCACCTCCTGGGAGCCCCTCGCCGTCACGGGCCGCACTCCGGTGATGCTCCCCGAGGAGGGTCCCCTCGGCGGGATGGGCGTGGTCGAGCGCATGGCCGCCATCGACGTGGTCGTGGACAACGTCACGGAGGAGGTGGGCGCCCGGCCCGGCCTCGCCGAGGAGCTGTCCGCGCTGGGGGGAGTGCCGGGCCATGTCGTGCTCGTCATCCAGCGCACGTACTACGCGTCGGGCCGGGCGGTGGAGACGGCGGACGTGGTCGTGCCGGCGGACCGGTACCGGATCGCGTACCACCTGCCGGTGAAGTAGGGCCTGCCGGCGGCTGTCCGGCCGGTGGCCCGCCGGTGTAATCCGGTCGTTCTCGTAGCCCTCTCCGGGCGGGGCGGGGGCCGGTCTTCGTCCCGTCGACGGGGCGCATCGGGGGTGGCAGGGGGTGTCAGGGGGCGTATCCAGGAGGATGCGTCCTCTTCGTGCTGGCCGGTTGCTTACGCCGTGCGTACCTCTTTGTGAAAAGCCGTATTCGCTGCGTGAAGGTTAGGCGTAGGCTCCGGCATATGCGGATTGCGGTTTCCTTATGGAACGGGGCTGGGCGCGAACCGGGGGCGGGGAGTGGAGGGACGCGATGAACGACGGCACGATCACACTTCCCTGGCTCGTCATACGACAGGACGACAACGGCAATCGCTACCGCGTCGGCAGGTATGCGACCAGGGCCGAGGCCCAGAAGATCGCGGACAGCCTCGACGACCAGGGGCGCAAGCAGTTGTACTGGGTCGAGCGGATCGCGCAGAACGGCGCGAGGTGACGGCCGTCGGGTGAGCGGCGCCGGAGGGTTCCCGCGGCTCCCGTAGGCTCCCGCGCATGACCGAACCGATCGTGGTGGTGGGGGCCGCCGTGCTGAGCGACGGGCGCCTTCTCGCCGCGCGTCGCAGTGCGCCTGTGGAGTTGGCCGGGCGCTGGGAGCTTCCCGGGGGGAAGGTCGAGCCCGGGGAGAGTCCTGAGCGGGCTCTGGTGCGCGAGCTTCGGGAGGAGCTGGGGGTCGAGGCGGAGGTGGTGGGGCGGGTGCCGGGGGAGTACGCCCTGCGGTCGCCGTACGTCCTTCGGGTCTGGACCGTCCGGCTGCGGGCCGGGTCGCCCGGGCCGATCGCCCTTCAGGACCATGACGAGCTGCGCTGGTTGACGGCGGATGAGGTGTGGGACGTCGACTGGCTGGACCAGGACGTGCCGGCTGTCGCCGAGGTCGCTCGGGTGGTGTGGGGAGCTTTTCCCTCGCCCCCGCCGCCCCTGCCCTCCCCGTCACGTACTCAGGGGCTCCGCCCCCGAACCCCCGCTCCTCAAACGCCGGACGGCTGAGAAGACTCTTCGGCCTGTGCGGCGTCGCAGCCCCAGGGGTGGGAGCCGTGGCACGAAACAACCGCGTGCGGGGGTGCGATCGGCGCGTCGTACGTGGGACGCTCGCCCCCGCGGGGCGCGTGTGGAGAGTGATGCGGGCCCGGAGTACGCCGTTCGCGCCACGGCACGCCCGCGCGCGCGGTACTTCGCCCGGGATATCGGGTATGTGCCCATTAACCCGATGAAGTCGGACATGGTCCGCCGCAGGCCTGGGAGTGAGCTGCGTGATTCACACCGAGGGCGATGTCGCCGAGTGGACCTTCCCCGCGGAGCCGGGCGCCGTCGGAACAGCCCGGGCCGTGGTCCGCGGCCAACTGCGCGCCTGGGCGCTCGACCCCCTGAGTGATGTGACGGCGCTGCTGGTCAGTGAGCTGGTGACCAATTCCCTGCGGCACGCGACCGGCCCCATCGGTGTCCGCCTCGTCCGTCCCTCGGGTCTCCAGGACGCTCTCCTGGTGGAGGTTTCCGACCCGCTGCCCGACCCGCCCCGGGAGCGCTCCGCCCAGCCCGACGACGAGACCGGCCGGGGGCTCCAGCTGGTGGCGAACTCCGCGCGCCGCTGGGGCACCAGACCAGGCGAAACGGGCAAGACGGTGTGGTTCGAGCTGGCCCTCCCCAGCTGATCGCCGGCCCTTCGGCGGAGTCCGCGGGTGGTCCGGTCCGTCTCGGGTACGTCTCGCGTACAGAGACGGACCGCGTCGGTGGTTCGACGGGGTGCCACGTGGTTAGAAGACTGGGAGTGTTTGTCGCAGCCGGTCCTAAAAGCATCGGGACCGTGCTGTGATCGTGAACACCGTGTTGTGCGGCTCCGTAGTGCTGGATACTGCGGGCAGCCGCTTTCGGTGACCGGTGCCGGGCGCGGTGAGCTGGAGGGGACGGTTCGCGTGAGCGAGATACCAGCGAAGGCCACGGAGTCCGAGGATCCGTCGGGCGGCGCGATGGCTGATGCGACGACTGGCGATGACGCCACGCCCGCGGCGGGCAGGACAGCGGCCGGAGCGTTGGACAGAACGTCGGACGGAGCGTCGGGCGACATGTCCGGTGAGGTCGTGTGGCAGAGCAGTCCGCCCGGATCGATCTACGACTACATCAAGGTCGCCTCGTTCTCGATCGGCCCCGACGGCCTCGTCGACCAGTGGAGCCTGCGCGCCGAGCAGCTCTTCGGCATCACGACCGACCGCGCCGTGGGCATGGACCCCATCGAGGCCTTTGTCGCGGAGGACCGGCGCGACTTCGGCCAGCGCAAGATGGCCGAAGTCCTCGACGGCAGGGAGTGGACCGGTGTGGTCCCCTTCCGGCTGCCCGACCCGGCCGGCAGCGGCCGGATCACCGAGGGACTCGCCGAGGTCTACGTCATGCCGACGCGGACCGAGGAGGGCGAACGGGCCGCCGTGTGCATCGTCGTGGACGTACGCACGCTCCGCAGCATCGAAACCGACCTCGCCGCCTCGCAGGCAATTTTCGGCCAATCTCCCTTCGGTTTCCTCCTGATCGACCCGGACCTGCGGATTCGCCGCGCCAACCAGCGGTTCGCCTCGACCTTCGGCGGCACCGTCGACGACCACCGCGGCCGCACGGTCAAGGACTATCTGTCGCCGGGCGAGACCGATCGCGTCTCGGCGATACTGCGCCGGGTCCTGGAGACGGGCGACTCCGTCACCGAGATGCTGGTCACGGGCACCGTTCCCGGTTCCACCGAGCGCCGCCACTGGTCCATCAACCTCTATCGCGTACACGGCGGTTCGGGCCGTCCGATCGGGATCGCGTGGCTGGGTACCGACATCACCGCGCGCCGCGCCGCCGCCCGTGAGGCCGCGCAGGCCCGGCGCAATCTCGCCCTGCTGAACGAGGCGGGAGCGCGTATAGGGAACTCGCTCGATCTGGAGACCACGGCCCGCGAACTCCTCGACGTGGCCGTCCCCGGCTTCTGCGACCTGGCCTCCGTCGACCTCTACCAAGGTCTGCTCGCCGGTGACGAGACCCCGCCGGGCCTCGCCGACGGCAGCGCCGAACTGCGCCGGGTGGCCTACGCCAGCGCGGTGTCCGACGCGCCCTTCGTCGGCGGACGCAAGCTGGTGAGCGTCGGCGCGGTGCACCACTTCGCCTTCAACTCCACCTGCGCGGACGCCCTGCGCACCGCCAAGCCGCAGTTCGTCGCCGCCGAGGAGGGCGACCTGATCCAGTCCACGCTCGCGGTGCCGATGGTCGCCCACGACACGGTCGTCGGCATCGTCCAGTTCTCCCGTACGAAGGGCAGCGAGCCGTTCGGGGAGCGCGACCGGTCCCTGGCGGTCGAACTGGCCGCGCGGGCCGCCGTCTGTATGGACAACGCGCGCCTGTACCGCCGCGAGCACGAACGCGCCCTGATCCTCCAGCGCTCCCTGCTGCCCCCGGGCGACCCGGAGGCCTCCGGCCTGGACATCGCCTGCCGCTACCTGCCGGGGAACGCGGCCACGGAGGTCGGCGGCGACTGGTTCGACGTCATCGAACTGCCGGGTCACCGGACCGCGCTGGTCGTCGGTGACGTCATGGGGCGCGGCCTGCGCGCGGCCGTGGCGATGGGTGAACTGCGCACGGCCGTACGCACCCTGGCACTCCTCGACCTCGAACCGGCCGAAGTGCTCTCCGCGCTGGACGAGATCGCCCGCGGTCTGGGCACACCGGGCGGCACCCAGCAATCTACGCGCGGTGCCCGCCAATCCCGGGACGCCGACCTCTCCGAGGTCTACCTCGCCACCTGTGTGTACGCGGTCTACGACTCCGTGACCCGCCGCTGTACGTTCGCCAACGCCGGCCATCTCCCGCCGGTCCTGGTCGAGCCCGGCGAGAGCGCGCTCATGCTCGACGTACCGCCGGGCATGCCCCTCGGAGTCGGTGGCGAGCCGTTCGAGGAGGTGGAGGTCGACCTCCCGGAGGGCTCTCTCCTGGCGCTCTACACGGACGGTCTCGTCGAATCGCGTGACCACCCCCTCGACGAGGGCCTGCAGGCCCTCGTGGGCGCTCTGGCCGACCCCTCCGACCCGCTGGAGGACGTCTGCGACCACGTCCTCAGCACCCTCGACACCCATCACGGCGAGGACGACATCGCCCTGCTGATGGCACGTGTCCAGGGGCTGCCCGCCGAGTCGGTGGGCGACTGGACACTGCCGCGCGAGCCCCGAAGCGTGGGCCGCGCCCGCGAGTTCGCCCGCAACCAGCTGAACGGCTGGGACCTGGAGCCGCTCGTCGACACGGCCGAACTGCTCGTCAGTGAGCTGGTCACCAACGCCCTGCGCTACGGAGAGGGCGAGATCCGCCTCCGCCTCCTCCTCGACCGCACGCTGGTCTGCGAGGTCTGGGACGCCGGTCTGGTCCAGCCGCGCCGCCGCAGGGCCCGTGACACCGACGAGGGCGGCCGTGGACTCCAGCTGGTGGGGCTCCTCAGCGCCGCCTGGGGCTCGCGCCGCACACCCCGGGGCAAGACGGTGTGGTTCGAACTGCCCCTGCCCAACGGCGGAACAGGCCTCGCGGACCCGGCGGAGGCCCTGCTGAGCCTGTTCTAACCTGTTCCCGGCCCCCGCCGCCCGTCTCACTTTCCCGTGGGACGCCTGCCGATCTTCGACCCCAGCCAGACCAGCGGGTCGTACTTGCGGTCGATCGCGCGTTCCTTGAGGGGGATCAGCGCGTTGTCCGTGATCTTGATGCCCTCGGGGCAGACCTCGGTGCAGCACTTGGTGATGTTGCAGTAGCCGAGCCCGTGCTCGTCCTGGGCGGTCTTCTTACGGTCGAGGCCGCTCTCGTCGGCCGCGTCCAGCGGATGCATGTCCAGCTCGGCCACCCGCATCAGGAAGCGCGGCCCGGCGAACGCGGTCTTGTTCTCCTCGTGGTCGCGCACCACATGGCAGGTGTCCTGGCACAGGAAGCACTCGATGCACTTGCGGAACTCCTGCGACCGGTCCACGTCCTCCTGCATCATCCGGTACTCACCGGGTCCGAGACCGTCCGGCGGGACGAAGGCGGGCACCTCCCGCGCCTTGGCGTAGTTGAAGCCGACGTCGGTGACGAGGTCGCGGATCACCGGGAAGGCCCGCAGTGGAGTGACGGTGATCGTCTCCTCCCGCGTGAACACCGACATCCGGGTCATGCACAGCAGCCGCGGCCGGCCGTTGATCTCCGCCGAACACGAACCGCACTTGCCCGCCTTGCAGTTCCAGCGCACGGCGAGGTCCGGGGCCTGGGTCGCCTGGAGCCGGTGGATGATGTCGAGGACCACCTCGCCGTCGTTCACCTCGACCCCGAAGTCCTCCAGGCCGCCGCCCCCGACGTCCCCGCGCCACACCTTGAAGCGGGCCTCGTAGCTGCTCACTCGTAGAGCTCCTCTTCGGCGAGGTACTTGACCAGCTCTTCCTTCTCGAAGAGGGCGAGCAGGTCGGGTCGGATGGGTTCGGTGGTCTCCCGGACGAGGTCGATCTGGCCGTGCACCGGGTCCGTCGCCGCCAGGCCGCCGGTGGGATCGGTCAGCCGGCAGAGCAGGTTGACGCGCCGCCACGCCCGGTCCATCGCCGGGTGGTCCTCCCGGGTGTGGCCGCCGCGCGACTCGGTGCGTTCCAGCGCGGCCCGCGCCACGCACTCGCTGACGAGCAGCATGTTCCGCAGGTCGAGCGCGAGGTGCCAGCCCGGGTTGAACTGCCGGTGCCCCTCGACGCCGGCCCGCCGCGCCCGTACCCGCAGGTCCGCGAGTTTCTCCAGGGCCGCCCCCATCTCCGCCTCCCGGCGGATGATGCCGACGAGGTCGTTCATCGCCTGCTGGAGCTCCTGGTGGAGGGTGTACGGGTTCTCCGCCGGCCGGCCGTCCTCCTCGCCGGGCGCGGGCCCCTCGGCCGAGAAGGGCCGCAGCGCCTCGGCGGCGGCCGCGTCGACCTCGGCGTCGTCCACGAGGGGACGCCCGCCGGTGGGCCCGGTGAGCCCGGTGGCGTACTCCGCGGCGTGCAGTCCGGCCCGCCGTCCGAAGACCAGCAGGTCGGAGAGCGAGTTCCCGCCGAGCCGGTTGGAGCCGTGCATCCCGCCCGCGACCTCACCGGCCGCGAACAGTCCTGGCACCCCGCGGGCCGCCGCGGTGTCCGACTCGACCGCGATACCGCCCATCACGTAGTGGCAGGTCGGCCCGACCTCCATCGCCTCGGCGGTGATGTCGACATCGGCGAGTTCCTTGAACTGGTGGTACATGGACGGCAGCCGGCGCCGGATCACCTCGGCGGGCATCCGGGTGGAGACATCGAGGAAGACTCCGCCGTGCGGCGAGCCGCGGCCCGCCTTGACCTCGGAGTTGATGGCCCGTGCCACCTCGTCCCGGGGGAGCAGTTCGGGCGGGCGCCGGTTGTGGTCCGGGTCCTCGTACCAGCGGTCGCCCTCCTCCTCGGACTGCGCGTACTTCTCCTTGAACACGTCCGGGATGTACTCGAACATGAACCGCTTGCCCTCGGAGTTCCTGAGCACCCCGCCGTCCCCGCGCACCGACTCCGTGACGAGGATCCCCTTCACGGACGGTGGCCAGACCATGCCCGTCGGGTGGAACTGCACGAACTCCATGTTCAGCAGCGGCGCCCCGGCGAGCAGCGCCAGCGCGTGCCCGTCGCCCGTGTACTCCCACGAGTTCGACGTCACCTTGAAGGACTTGCCGATGCCGCCGGTGGCGACCACGACCGAGGGCGCCTCCAGGACGAAGAAGCGGCCGGACTCCCGCTGGTAGCAGAAGGTCCCCGCGACCCGGCTGCCGTCTTTCAGGACCCGGGTGACCGTGCACTCCTGATAGACCTTCAGGCGCGACTCGTAGTCACCGGTCTCCTTGAAGTCCTCCTGCTGGAGCGACACGATCTTCTGCTGGAGCGTGCGGATCAGCTCCAGGCCCGTACGGTCGCCGACGTGCGCGAGTCTCGGGTACTCGTGCCCGCCGAAGTTGCGCTGGGAGATGCGCCCGTCCGCCGTACGGTCGAAGAGGGCGCCCCAGGTCTCCAGCTCCCACACGCGGTCGGGGGCCTCCTGGGCGTGCAGCTCGGCCATCCGCCACTGGTTGAGGAACTTGCCCCCGCGCAGGGTGTCGCGGAAGTGGACCTGCCAGTTGTCGCCGGAGTTGACGTTGCCCATGGCCGCCGCGATGCCGCCCTCGGCCATCACGGTGTGCGCCTTGCCGAACAGCGACTTGCAGATGACGGCCGTACGCGCGCCGCGTTCCCGCGCCGCGATCGCCGCACGCAGGCCGGCTCCTCCGGCACCGACCACGACGACGTCCCACTCCTGCCGGTCGACCACGGACATCAGAAGCACCTTTGTCTGTTAGAAGAAGGTCGGATCACTGAAGGCACCGGACGCGACCAGGTACACGTAGAAGTCGGCGAGCGCCACGCTCACCAGCGACGCCCAGGCGAGCTGCATGTGCCGGGCGTTGAGGCGGCCGACCAGCCGCCAGGCCCGGTAGCGCACGGGGTGCTTGGAGAAGTGCTTGAGCTTGCCGCCGACGATGTGCCGACAGGAGTGGCAGGAGAAGGTGTACGCCCAGATCAGCACGATGTTGACGAGGAACACGAGCGTGCCGAGCCCCATGTGGCCCCACTCGTAGTCCTCGTTCCGGAAGGCGAGGACCGTGTCGTACGTGAGGATCCCGGCGACCGGCACGGCGGCGTAGAAGAAGTAGCGGTGGATGTTCTGCAGGATGAGCGGGAAGCGCGTCTCACCGGAGTACTTCTTGTGCGGCTCGGCGACCGCGCAGGCCGGAGGGGAGGCCCAGAAGCCCCGGTAGTAGGCCTTGCGGTAGTAGTAGCAGGTCAGCCGGAAGCCGAGCGGGAAGATCAGGACGAGCAGGGCGGGCGACAGGCCCCACCAGCTGCCGAAGAGTTCCCAGTTGGGGCCGTTCCTCATCGGCTCGCAGTTGTCCGCCAGACACGGCGAGTAGAACGGCGAGACGTACGGGGCGGCGTAGTAGTCGCTGTTCGAGAACGCCCGCCAGGTCGAGTAGACGACGAAGGCCAGCAGCCCGGCCGCGGTCGCGGCGGGCGCCAGCCACCAGCGGTCGGTCCGCAGATGCGGGGCGGTGATCGCGGCGCGCGTACCGTTCCGTACGCCGCCGCTCTTCATTTGAGGTTCCGTACCAGTGGCCAAGGAAAGCTCCGGTCGGGGATCAGGGTGCGTGGCGGTCGCGGGCGCCGAGACCCTCGTCGTCGGAGTCCGTCCACAGGGTCGTGTCGTACGGGGTGTCGGGGATGGACACGAGGTCGGGGCGCTTGGGCCTGGCGATGCCGGGTGCGGCCTCGCGCAGCAGCGCCACGCTCTCGCGCAGGTGATCGGCGTCGGTGCGCACCCTGCGCATCTCCAGGCCGCCACCGTCCAACTGCTGTTCCAGGCGCTTCACCGACCTCACCAGGTCGTCGAGGCAGCGCTGGACTGACGTCAGTTCGTCGTGCACGGACATGACTTGCCCTCACTTCCGCGGACCCATCGGCCCAAGGCGGCAACGTTCATGCGCCTGCGAGTGTCGCGCGTCACACCGGCTGGTGGGAAGGGATGTGCATGGATTGGGAAGATCCGGCAGAAGCCCTCCGGGGGCGTGCGGGTACAGAGCCCGCTCCGGCGCGCAGGCCCGGGGCATTGCGCCGCACGGGTGGGCTTCCCCGGGCCCGCCGCCGTGTCGCCGCCCGGTGCCGGAACCTTTCCTCTTCAGTGGCCGCATAGATCTGATCAACTCCAAATACCGCCAAACGTGATCAGACCACCCGTGTTCACCCGTGGAGCGGCCCCCCGGAGGTACCAGTCATGTCCCACGACGGCGTCGGACTGCGCGCGGTGACGCGCTCGGTAGCGTTCCTCACGGCGGGCGTCCTCGCGGTGCCCGCTCTCGCCGGGTGCAGTGAGCAGGACGAGGCCGGCAAACCCGCCGCCGGCCAGGACATCGCGTCCGCGAAGCGCGATCGGATCGCCGACGGCGGCACCCTGCACTGGGCCGTGGACAACGTCCCCGAGACCCTCAACACCTTCCAGGCGGACGCGGACGCCGCCACCTCCCGGGTCGCCGGCGCCGTACTGCCCTCCCTGTACCGGCTCGACACGAACGGCCGCGCCCGGCGCAACCCCGACTACCTGGAGGGCGCGAAGGTCGTCGAGCGCGAGCCCCGGCAGGTCGTGCTCTACAAGCTCGACCAGCAGGCCGTCTGGAGCGACGGCCGCGAGATCGGCGCCGCGGACTTCTCCGCCCAGTGGCGCGCCCTGTCCGGCAGGGACACCGCGTACTGGACCGCCCGCAACGCCGGCTACGACCGCATCGAGAAGATCGAACGCGGCAAGAACGACCTGGAGGTGCGGGTCACCTTCAAGAAGCCGTACGCGGACTGGCAGTCGCTGTTCTCGCCACTGTACCCGAAGGACGTCATGGGCACCCCGGACACCTTCAACGACAGCGCCCGGCGCGGGCTGAAGGTCACCGCGGGCCCCTTCGCCGTCGACTCGGTCGACCGCAGGTCGGGTGACGTCACCCTCAAGCGCAACCCCCGCTGGTGGGGCCGGCCCGCCAAGCTCTCCGAACTGGTCCTGCGGGCCGTGCCCCGGGAGAAACGTGCCGCCGCGCTCGCCGGCGGCCGGCTCGACCTGGCCGAGATCGACGCGTCCGAGGCCCACCGCATCACGTCCGCCGACCGGGAGGCGAAGGGCGGCGGGGGCGGCAAGGGCGCTCCGCTCACCCATGGCCCCGGCGCCGCCCTCACCCCGGGCAGGGCGCTGCGTTCCTGGGCGATCGCGCACGGCTCCGACGAGGAGGCGGCCGACCAGGAGACCACGGCCCGCAAGAAGCGCGCCAAGGCGGTGGCGAAGTACGCCGGCCAGCAGTCCGCCCTGCGCGATTTCGTGGTCCGCAAGTCCCTCGAACCGGCCTTCACCCAGCTCGCGCTGAACGGCTCCGAGGGCCCCCTCGCCGACGAACGGGTGCGCCGGGCCGTAGCCCGCGCCCTCGACCGCGAGGAGCTCGCCAAGGCCGTGCTGGAGCCGCTGGGCCTGCCCGCCGAGCCGGTCGGCAGCCACCTCGCGCTCGCCGGACAGCACGCCTACGCCGACAACAGCGGAGCGCTCGGCGACCAGGACACCCGGGAGGCGCAGGCCCTGCTCTCCGACGCCGGCTGGGTGGTGGGCGGCTCCGTGAAGGAGAAGAAGAAGCCCAAGAAGGCGGCGGGCGCCGAGGCCTCGAAGGCGGCCAAGGGCAAGAACGCCAAGGACTCCAAGGACTCCAGAGACACGGACGACGCGGACGGCTCCGGGGACGACGGCACGTACATCGTCGGCGGGGCGGACGACAAGCCCGCCGGCGACGAGAGTCCCACCGTGCTCGCGCCCGGCAGGCGGGACGGGGCGAGCGGGGCGGAGAAGCACCTCGCCCAGGACGGACAGCAGCAGCTGAAGCCCGGCGGCGCCCCGGGGGCGTACGCGCCGAAGGGTACCCGCGCCCCGGGCCCCGCGGCCGTGGGACCGCTCGCGAAGAACGGCAAGCCGCTGTCGCTGCGCTTCGTGCTCCCCTCGGGCCCCGGATCCCAGTCGCTGCGGGCGGTCGGGGACCGGATCGCCCGGATGCTGGACCGCGTCGGCATCCGCACGGAGATCTCCAAGGTCGCCGACGACAGCTACTTCAAGGACCACATCGCCTCGGGCCAGTACGACCTGGCGCTGTACTCCTGGCCCGTGTCCGCGTTCCCCGCGACCGACGCCCGCCCCATCTACGCCAAGCCGGTCCCGGCGGCGGACGGCTCCCTGAACGTCGAACAGAACTTCACACGGGTCGGTACCGACCAGGTGGACCAGCTCTTCGACCAGGCCGTCGCCGAACTGGACGCGGACGAGTCCCGCTCCCTGGTCCGCAAGGCGGACTCCCGCATCTGGGCCGCCGCGGCCTCGATCCCCCTCTACCAACGCCCCCAGCTGACAGCGGCCCGTAACGGTCTGGCCAACGCGGGAGCATTCGGTTTCCAGACCCCGGTCTACGAGGACATGGGCTATCTGAAAAAGAGCTGAACCCGCAGGTGAGCCGCGCCCCGGGCCCCGTGAGGGGCGCGGGGCTGTGACATCTGCGGCTCCGCCGCGGGGCGCGATCGGCCCCCACCGGCCCGCACTGTGGCCACCGGCCGAAGCCCTGTCGAGCCCAAGCGGCAGCGCACCCGTACCATGGGGTAAGGCCGTGGCACGTTTCAGCCCGGCAGGGCCCCGCGCAGCGGATGGCCGTCAACTCACTCCGGGAGAAGCGCCTCAATATGGCCACGCGCCACGACATCCGCAACGTCGCCATCGTCGCCCACGTCGACCACGGCAAGACCACCCTGGTCGACGCCATGCTCAAGCAGGCCGGTGCCTTCGCCGCGCACGCCGCCGAGTCGCTCGACGACCGCATGATGGACTCGAACGACCTGGAACGTGAGAAGGGCATCACGATCCTGGCCAAGAACACGGCGGTGAAGTACCACCCGAAGGATGGCGGCGACGTCATCACCATCAACATCATCGACACCCCCGGTCACGCCGACTTCGGTGGTGAGGTCGAGCGCGGTCTGTCGATGGTGGACGCGGTCGTCCTCCTGGTCGACGCCTCCGAGGGCCCGCTGCCCCAGACCCGCTTCGTGCTGCGCAAGGCGCTGCAGGCCCGCCTGCCCGTCATCCTGTGCATCAACAAGACGGACCGCCCGGACTCCCGTATCGACGAGGTCGTGAACGAGGCGTACGACCTCTTCCTCGACCTGGACGCCGACGAGGAGCAGATCGAGTTCCCGATCGTCTACGCGTGCGCCCGTGACGGTGTCGCCTCGCTGACCAAGCCGGAGAACGGCACGGTCCCGGCCGACAGCGACAGCCTGGAGCCCTTCTTCTCCACGATCCTGTCGCACGTCCCGGCCCCGTCCTACGACGAGGAGGCCCCGCTCCAGGCGCACGTCACCAACCTGGACGCGGACAACTTCCTCGGCCGTATCGCGCTGCTCCGCGTCGAGCAGGGCGAGCTGCGCAAGGGCCAGACGGTCACGTGGATCAAGCGTGACGGCACCATGTCGCCCGTCCGCATCACCGAGCTGCTGATGACCGAGGCGCTCACCCGCAAGCCCGCCGAGAAGGCGGGCCCCGGTGACATCTGTGCCGTCGCCGGTATCCCGGACATCATGATCGGCGAGACCCTCGCCGACCCCGAGAACCCGATCGCGCTGCCGCTCATCACGGTGGACGAGCCGGCCATCTCGATGACCATCGGCACGAACACCTCCCCGATGGTCGGCCGCGGCGCGACCGGCAAGGGCGCGGACAACAAGGCGGCCGTCAAGGACCGCAAGGTCACCGCCCGCCAGGTCAAGGACCGCCTGGACCGCGAGCTGGTCGGTAACGTCTCGCTGCGCGTCCTGGACACCGAGCGTCCCGACGCCTGGGAGGTGCAGGGCCGCGGTGAGCTGGCGCTGGCCATCCTGGTCGAGCAGATGCGCCGTGAGGGCTTCGAACTGACCATCGGCAAGCCGCAGGTGGTCACGCAGGTCATCGACGGCAAGGTGCACGAGCCGGTCGAGCGCATGACGATCGACGTGCCCGAGGAGCACATGGGCGCGGTCACGCAGCTCATGGGCGTCCGCAAGGGCCGGATGGACAACATGTCGAACCACGGCTCGGGCTGGGTCCGGCTGGAGTTCGTCGTGCCGTCCCGCGGTCTCATCGGCTTCCGTACGGAGTTCCTGACCGGGACGCGCGGCACGGGTATCGCCCACTCGATCCACGAGGGCCACGAGCCGTGGTTCGGTGTGCTGACGACCCGTAACAACGGCTCGCTGGTCGCCGACCGCTCCGGCGCCGTCACCGCGTTCGCGATGACGAACCTCCAGGAGCGCGGTGTGCTGTTCACCGAGCCCGGCACCGAGGTGTACGAGGGCATGATCGTCGGTGAGAACTCGCGCGCCGACGACATGGACGTGAACATCACCAAGGAGAAGAAGCTCACCAACATGCGGTCGGCCGCGGCCGATTCCTTCGAGGCGATCGTCCCGCCGCGCAAGCTCTCGCTTGAGCAGTCGCTGGAGTTCTGCCGCGACGACGAGTGTGTCGAGGTGACCCCGGAGGCCGTGCGCATCCGCAAGGTCAACCTGGACGCCCGTGAGCGTGGTCGCGCCGCGAGCCGCGCCAAGCACGGCTGATCCCGCCCGAGAAGTGCCCGGTTCCCCGCACGGCGGGGGGCCGGGCCTTCGGCGTACCCGCAGACCGAAAAATCGGCTCAGTTCGGACAACGACGGAAAGGATGCGGCGGCGTTCGCATATCGGTCAATGCCCAATCAAGTTTCGGACACGTAAACGAAATTTTCTTGGCAGTTGACCGAATTGCCGGAATCTCATCTCACCTGTCAAGCGCGCGCAGGTGTCATTCTCTGCAATTTTTGCTCAAAATTTCGACGGTAGGGAGATCCCTATGTCTTCCGCCCTTGACGCGCGTTGACCCACTTGGTGAAAGTTCCCTGAAACCACAGAACCTGCCGGTATCTGTGCTGCGCTCAACTCTCCATCCCCCGGGGGAAGAACAAAGATGACCAGTCCAACCAAGGCCGAGGGCTCCGGGCCGTCGGCGGCCTTGGACCCCGAGCTCGCGTCGAACGCCGAGCCCGCCGAGGCCGTGCAGCTCGAAGGCCGTTCCCCCGGGCAGCTGATGTGGCATCGGTTCAAGCGAGACCGTACCGGAGTCATCTCCGCGTGCGTGGTGATTTTTTTCTTCGCGGTCGCCGCCCTCGCCCCGGTCATCTCGTCCCTGTACGGCAAGGACCCCTACACGCTGTACGCGCAGGAGCCCGACTACCCCTTCCTGCTCGACGACTTCGCCATGCCCACCGGATCCTTCGGGGGCATGTCCCCGGACTTCTGGTTCGGCGTCGAGCCCAAGCTGGGCCGCGATGTGTTCACCATGCTGCTGTACGGCATGCGCACCTCGCTCTACATGGCCGTGCTCGTCACGGTGTTCAGCGTGCTGACCGGCGTCGTCCTCGGCATGATCAGCGGCTACTTCGGCGGCAAGGTCGACTACTGGCTGGGCCGGATCACCGACTTCTTCCTGGCCTTCCCGCAGCAGCTGTTCTTCATCGCCTTCATGCCGGTGGTCACCGCGATGTTCGTCTCGCCGACGGACGAGACCCCCACCTATCTGCGTGCGGTGGCGATCATCCTGGTGATGTGGTTCCTCGGCTGGATGGGCATGGCCCGTCTGGTGCGCAGCTCTGTACTCTCCCTGCGGGAGCGGGAGTTCGTGGAGGCGGCGAAGGTCTCGGGTGCCTCTCCGGCGCGTATCGTGCGCAAGGAGATCCTGCCGAACATCGTCACACCGATCCTGGTGCAGGGCACGTACATGCTGCCCAGCTCGATCCTCTCGATCGCGTTCCTCAGCTACGTGGGTGTGGGCTTCGTCGAGCCGACGCCCGACTGGGGGCGGATGTTCGCCATCGGCTCCGGGATCTATGAGCAGGACCCGATGTTCATGTTCTTCCCGGGCATCGCGATGGTGGTCTTCGTGCTCGCCTTCAATCTTCTCGGCGACTCCGTCCGGGACGCATTCGACCCCAAGACCGGACGCTAAACGTCCATTGGTGGTGGGGGGGCTGCCACCCCCGTTCCGGCTCGTCCGGACCGTCAGGCAGCACTCGTGGACAACTATCGACAGGTAGGTCATCGGCATCATGAACCCGATAAGAATGCGCACTGTCCGCGCCATAACCGTCGCCGTCGCGGCGGGGTCACTGGCACTGACCGGCTGCAGCGACAGCGGCAAGGACAGCGGCAAGGACGACTCCAAGTCCAAGGAGGACGCCAAGGCGCAGTCGAAGCCTGTCGCCTACGGTGACGCGCAGGCGTCGAACGGTCCGGCCGAAGCGGTGGCCGGGGCCAAGACCGGTGGCACCATCAACGTCTACCAGCAGTCCGACCTGTCCCACATGGACCCGGGTCAGATCTACGTCAGTGACGCCGGCCAGTTCGCCAACCTGATCCACCGGGGTCTGACGAACTTCCAGGAGGACGAGAAGGGCAACCTGACCGTCGTCGGCGACGTCGCCACCGACTCGGGCAAGTCGTCCGAGGGCGGCAAGACCTGGACGTACACGCTGAAGGACGACGTCAAGGACGAGGACGGCAACGTCATCACGTCCGCCGACGTCCGGCACACCATCGAGCGGCAGTACTCGAAGGTGATCTTCGACGGTCCGACGTACGTCCAGACCTGGCTCTCGGGCTCCGACTACCGCAAGGCGCTGCCCGACGGCCCGTACAAGGGCAAGCACCTGCCGGACTCGGTCCTTGAGACCCCGGATGACAAAACGGTCGTCTTCCACTTCAAGACCGCCCAGCCGGACCTCCCGCAGGCCCTGGCCATGGCCGGTTACGCCATCGTGCCCGAGAAGCAGGACACGAAGGAGAAGTACGACAAGGCCCCCGCCTCCCTCGGCCCGTACAAGATCGCCGAGTACAAGGCAGGCAAGTCCCTCAAGCTGGTCAAGAACGACCAGTGGGACGAGAAGACGGACTCGGTGCGCCACCAGTACGTCGACGGCTACAACTTCACCAACACCATCGACCAGGCCAGCCAGACCAAGCGTCTGATCGCCGACAAGGGCGAGGCCAAGAACGCCATCCAGTTCACCGACTCGGTGGACCCGGCGCAGCTGTCGACGGTCATCGGCAACGCCAACGCGAAGAAGCGCACCATCCAGGGCTACCAGGTCTACGTCTGGGCCCTGAGCTTCAACCTCGACAGCGCCCAGATGAAGGACAAGAAGATCCGGGACGCGATCACCTACGCGATCCCGAACCAGTCCATGGTGCAGGCGGACGGCGGCCGGTACGGCGGTGAGGTCGCGGGTGGTCTGCTGGCCCCGACCCTGCCCGGCTTCGACCCGAAGTACGACCCCTTCGGCAAGCTGAAGAAGCCCAACGGTGACCCGGCGAAGGCCAAGGAGCTGCTGAAGGAAGCGGGCTTCAAGGAGGGCACCAAGCTCAGCTACGCCTACTCCAACACCCCGCGCGGCCAGGCCCAGATGGTCATCATCAAGGACGCGCTGAACAAGCTCGGCTTCGATGTCCAGGCCAAGGAGATCGACCGCGCGACCTTCTACGAGCAGGTCGGCAAGCTCAAGAACCCGTACGACCTGTACATGACCGGCTGGGGCCAGGACTGGCCGTCGCCGTCCACGGTCATCACCCCCGTCTACGACGGTGACCTGGTCGCCGACGGTGCTCCGAACTACTCGCACATCGACGACCCGAAGGTCAACGACCTCATCAAGAAGGCCGTGACGCAGGAGCCCGAGGAGGCCGCCAAGACCTGGGAAGAGGCCCACCACGCCATCGTGGAGGACACCAACCCCAGCGCCCCGGTCTACTACTCGAAGCAGATGCAGCTCTACGGTTCGAACATCGGTGGCGCCCGGTTCAGCACGGAGTCGAGCTACATCGACATCAACGACCTGTTCCTGAAGCAGCCGTAACACCCATGCTCGGCTGATCCGCGGGGGTGTGCGCCAGGCGGAGCGCACCCCCGCGGTCGGTATCCCCCTCCTGCCGCCGCGTTTCGAAGAGAGCACCCACCCGCCATGCTTCAGTTCCTCATCCGCAGGCTGAGCGGCGCCGTCGTGATCATGTTCCTGATCGGCGCCTTCACGTTCTTCCTGTTCTATACGATCCCCCAGGACTTCGCGCAGCTGTCCTGCGGCAAGAACTGCTCCCCCGAGAACATCGCGGTCATCCGCGAGAACCTCGGCCTGGACAAGCCCATCACCACCCAGTTCTGGGAATTCATGATGGGCATCGTGTCCGGCCGGGACTTCCCGCAGGGACACTGCGCCGCCCCGTGCCTGGGTGTCTCGTTCGACAGCGGCGACTTCGTGTGGGACTCCATCATGGACCGCTTCCCGCTGACGCTCTCGCTGACCGTCGGCGGCCTGGTGATCTTCCTGCTGTTCGGCCTCGGTACGGGTCTGATGGCGGCGTGGAAGCGCGGTACCGCCCTCGACAAGGTGGTCAGCGGTTCCTCGATGGTGCTCAGCTCGTTCCAGATCTACTTCCTGGGCCCCATCGTCCTCAGCCTCCTCGTCTACAACACCGGCTGGCTGGAGAGCCCCAAGTACGTGTCCTTCACGGAGAACCCGGGCAGCTGGTTCATGGGCATGCTGATCCCGTGGGCCGTGATGGCCACCATCTTCACCGCCCAGTACACACGTATGGCACGCTCGACGATGATCGAGCAGCTCCAGGAGGAGCACGTCAGGACCGCGCGCGCCAAGGGCATGCGGCAGCGGTACGTCTTCTTCCGCTACGCCTGGCGCGGTTCGCTCATCCCGATCGTCACGATCATCGGCATGGACCTCAGCGCGCTCCTGTCGGGCGCGGTGGTCACGGAGTTCACCTTCGACCTTGCCGGTATCGGGCGTCTCGCGGTCGAGGGCTCGCTGACCAAGGACCTTCCGCTGACGATGGGCGTCATGCTGTTCGGCGCCTTCTTCATCCTGATCCTGAACATCGTCGTGGACCTCGCCTACGCCTACATCGACCCGCGCGTGCGCCTCGCCTAGGAGAAATACCGTGACCACACTGACCAAGACCGAAGGCGAGAGGGCCCCGAGCGGGCCGGAGGCCTTCCTCTCGGTCCGCGACCTGCGGGTGCGGTTCTCCACAGAGGACGGCATCGTGAAGGCCGTCGACGGGCTCTCCTTCGACGTCGAGCGCGGCAAGACGCTCGGCATCGTGGGGGAGTCGGGATCGGGCAAGTCCGTCACCAACCTGACCGTCCTCGGACTGCACAACCCCAAGACCGCCACCGTCGAGGGCGAGATCGTCCTGGACGGCAAGGAACTGGTCACCGCGACCGAGAAGGAGATGGAGAAGCTTCGCGGCAACAAGGTCGCGATGATCTTCCAGGACCCGCTGACCGCGCTCTCGCCGTACTACACGGTGGGCCGGCAGATCGCGGAGCCCTTCATGAAGCACACCGGCGCCTCCAAGAAGGAGGCGAAGGCACGCGCCGTCGAGATGCTCGACAAGGTCGGCATCCCGCAGCCCGCGATGCGCTTCGAGGACTACCCGCACCAGTTCTCCGGCGGTATGCGCCAGCGCGCGATGATCGCGATGTCGCTGATCTGCAACCCGGACCTGCTCATCGCGGACGAGCCCACCACGGCCCTGGACGTGACCGTGCAGGCCCAGATCCTGGACCTGCTCAAGGACCTCCAGCAGGAGTTCGGCTCGGCGATCATCTTCATCACCCACGACCTCGGCGTCATCTCCAAGGTGGCCGACGACCTGCTGGTGATGTACTCGGGCCGGGCCGTGGAACGCGGCAGCGTCCGCGAGGTACTGCGCGCCCCCCAGCACCCGTACACCTGGGGCCTGCTGAGTTCCATGCCGCGACTCGGCGGTGACACGGCGCAGGCGCTCACCCCGATCCCGGGGACACCGCCCAGCCTGCTGAACCCGCCGTCCGGCTGCCCGTTCCACCCCCGGTGCGGCTTCACGTCCGAGGTCGGCGGCGACCGCTGCTCCGGCGAGCGACCGGAGCTGCCCGCGGGCCGCGGCGCCGCCTGTCACCTGGACGACGCGCAGAAGTCGACCTTTTTCATCGAGCAGATCAAGCCCCGGCTGGGCTAGGGAGAACGACTCATGAGCGACAAACTCACCCTGCCGAAGCCGCAGGGCCCGGTGGACGGAGCAGCCGAGCCGCTGCTCTCCGTCGAGGGCCTGACGAAGCACTTCCCGATCTACGGCGGCTTCCCGATCAAGCGCAAGGTCGGGGCCGTGCAGGCCGTCGACGGGGTCGACCTGGCCGTCGGAGTCGGCGAGAGCGTCGGCCTGGTCGGCGAGTCCGGCTGCGGCAAGTCGACGACCGGCCGGCTCATCACCCGGCTCCTGGAGCCGACGGCCGGCAAGATCACCTACGCGGGCCAGGACATCTCGCACGCCTCGCGCCGGCAGATGGCGCCCGTACGGTCCGAGATCCAGATGATCTTCCAGGACCCGTACTCCTCGCTGAACCCCCGGCAAACCGTCGGCACCATCATCAAGTCGCCGATGGAGGTCAACGGGATCAACCCGAAGGGCGGCGTCGAGAAGCGCGTACGCGAACTGCTGGAACTGGTCGGGCTCAACCCCGAGCACTACAACCGCTTCCCGCACGAGTTCTCCGGCGGCCAGCGCCAGCGCATCGGGGTGGCCCGCGCGCTGTCCCTGAACCCGAAGCTGATCGTGGCGGACGAGCCGGTGTCGGCCCTGGACGTGTCGATCCAGGCGCAGGTCGTCAACCTGCTCCAGAAGGTCCAGGAGGAGATGGGCATCGCCTTCCTCTTCATCGCCCACGACCTGGCGATCGTCCGGCACTTCTCGCAGCGCCTCGCGGTGATGTACCTGGGCAAGGTGGTGGAGGTCGGCGACCGCGACTCCATCTACAACCGGCCCCGTCACCCGTACACGCACGCCCTGCTGTCGGCGGTCCCCGAGGTGACGCTCGACGACGAGACCGAGGACCGGGAGCGGATCCGGCTCTCCGGCGACGTCCCCTCGCCGATCCACCCGCCGTCCGGCTGCCGCTTCCGCACGCGCTGCTGGAAGGCGCAGGACAAGTGCGCGACGACCGAGCCGCCGCTCGTCCAGATCTCCGGCAACCGCGAGAACCACCTGACGGCCTGCCACTTCCCGGAGGACCCGACGACGGAGGCCCGGGACGAGGACATCGTGCTGGACCCGGCGCTGGCGGCACTGGAGAAGGAAGCGGAGTAGGTGGTCGGGGGCGCTGCCCCCGGGCCCCCGGTCCTCAGACTCCCCCGGCCACCGCCGGGAGGTGCCCCCGGACGGGCTGAAGATTTCGCGGACGCGCCGCGATTCTTCAGCCCGTCCGGCGTTGCGGGACACGGCCGTTCAGCCCGACCACGGACCGCCGGGCTCGTTCTGCCAGCGGTGGACCACCGCTCCCGTGTCGTCGACGCCGAAGACGGCCATCCCCGAGCCGTGGTCCACGACCGACGGTACGCCGGTACTGACGCGCGGGGCCGGCAGGGAGGGCGTGCCCGTGGCCTCCCTCGCCTCGTCGAGGAGAGCGCGGGCCTTCGCCTCGGCCTGGTCGTACCGGTCCGGGAAGGCCGAGCGCTGCACCTTCTGGGCCGTCTGCCCCGCGGTGAGCCGCGGCGACTGTTCCTCGACCCGTACGGCGCGGACGAAGAACTGCCGGGCCGCGTACGGCACGTGCCGGATCTGTTCCGGGGTTCCCCAGCCCTGGCTGGGGCGTTGCTGGAAGACGCCGAGGGAGTCGCGGTCGCCGCAGTCGAGGTTGTTCATGTGCGACTCGACCCAGCCGGCCTCGAAACCGGCGAGCATCACCTTGTCCGAGACCTGGAGTTCGAGGCCGACGAGGTAGACGGCCTTGGTCACTTCGGGATCGTGGTGGGGCGGGATGTGGCACGCGGCCATCCTGGGGCTCCTGATCAGTGAGAGGAGTCGGCCGCCGGGGCCGGGGTCCGGGCCGGGGTGCGGGGAGAGGTGAGTACGTCGGCGGCGGCGGGGCCGTCGGGATCGGCGGCGAGGCTGCCCTCCATGTCGACCCAGCTGTCGTTCCAGGCATGCCCGTTCTCCGGGCCGCGCTGCCAGGTGTGGGTGACACGGCCCCGCGGGTCGCGTCCGAAGACGGAGAGGTCGCCGCTGGGGTTGAGGACGACGGCCGGGTCGGTGGTGAGGTGTCCGCCGAGGGGGCTCCAGTCGGACCAGGGGCCGCCGGTGCCGGTCTGCCAGCGGTGGTGGAGGGCGTTGTCGGTGCCGCGTGCGAAGAGGACCATGCCTCCGTCGCGGCCGACGAGCACGGTGGGGCGTCCTTGTGTGGCGCCGCCCATGTCGACCCATGAGCCGTGCCAGCCGTGGCCGTGTTCGGGACCGCGCTGCCAGGTGTGGGTGATACGCCCCTCGGGCCCGCGGGCGAACACCGACAGCGCGCCGTTCGGGCTGAGGACGACGGCCGGGTCACTGGTGAGGTGTCCGCCGAGGGGGCTCCAGTCGGACCAGGGGCCGCCGGTGCCGGTCTGCCAGCGGTGGTGGAGGGCGTTGTCGGTGCCGCGTGCG
>NZ_JBIRGP010000003.1:588734-657293 GCF_044328075.1 Streptomyces sp. NPDC017991
AAGAGGACCATGCCTCCGTCGCGGCCGACGAGCACGGTGGGCCGGCCCTGTGTGGCGCCGCCCATGTCGACCCATGAGCCGTGCCAGCCGTGGCCGTCCTCCGGACCACGTTGCCAGGTGTGGGTGACGCGCCCCTCGGGCCCCCGGGCGAACACCGACAGCGCGCCGTTGGGGTTGAGCACCACCGACGGGTCGCTCACGGGCCGGCCGCCCAGGGACACCCACTCCGGCGCCCACGCGCCCGCCTCCGACTGCCAGGTGTGCCACAGCGTCCCGTCGGTGCCCCGTACGAACACCGCGAGCTTGCCGTAGCGGCCGACCAGCGCCCATGGCCGCCCCACCGCGCCGGAGGACGGACGGCCCAGCGGGGTCCACGCCGACCACGCGCCGCCCGCCTGGTTCTGCCAGCGGTGCGCCACGTCCCCCGTCCCGTCGACCCCGGACACGACCATGCCCGAGCCGTGGTCCACCACGGACGGGATCCCGACGCCGACCTGCGGCGCGACCGCCCGGCCACCGGTCCACCAGGTGGTCTCCCGGCGGGCCCCCGCCCAGCCGAAACTGAAGTGGACGTGGTCGGTGTGCGGACTGCGACCGGTGTACGGGGTCCAGCCGGCGTCCGCGCGGGCGGCCTGCCAGATCCGCCGGTTCCAGATCATGTACATGATTCCGAAGCGGCGGGCGAGGGCGTGGCGGTTGCCGTGCCGGTCGGTGGCGAGCAGCCAGCCGATGAGATAGTCGGCGATACCGGCCTGGCTGTCGGCGGCGACCGCCCAGTCCCAGGCCCTGCCCTCCTTGTGCTCGCTGACTCCCGGCTCGCCGCACTCCCTGCTGATGCCCAGGCTGTGCGTGTCGGGGTAGGCGGCGAGGACCAGATCGCGGAAGCCGAGGAGGCCCGGCTTCGCCGCCGGGTCGCAGCCGCGTTGCCCCTCGTGGGGGGCGTAGTCGTCGATGTCGGAACCGAAGTCCGGGGTGGGGGGCGTGGGCATGCGATGGCCTCCTGGCATGACATGACGTCATGACCTGACGTGGTGCCGTGGCGTGGTGCTGTGAAGTGGTGCCGTGACGTGGCGCCGTGGGCGGATCACTTCGCCCCGGCTTCCTGCTCCACCCTGGCTGGCCGCGCTGTCGTCCCGGTCGGGCTTCGGTCACTTCCGCCCCAACGGATGAACGCCCCCGACGGGTTCACGTCACAGCTCTCGGCGTGCGCCGGGCGTGACGCCGAACGTGACGCCGAACGTGACGCCGGGCCGACGATCGCCCGGCGATAACTGTTCGACATCGCCCGAGGCATCCGGGAGGCTCCCCGCCATGACCCGAACCCCCGCACCTTCCGTCGTCCGCAACCCCGTCATCCACAGCATCACCTTCGACTGCACGGGCGATCCCTACGCTCTCGGCCTGTTCTGGAGCGAGTTGCTGGGCCGCCCGCTGGCCGACGACGACAAGCCGGGTGACCCGGAGGCGCTGATCGCGGACCCCGACGGAGGTCCGCGGCTGCTCTTCGTCCGCGTCCCGGAAGGCAAGACGGCCAAGAACCGCATCCACTTCGACCTGCGGCCGACGGGACGCACGCGGGCGGCGGAGGTCGAGCGGGCGCTCGCGCTCGGCGCGACCCTGATAGCGGACCGGACCCGCCCGGACGGCACCGGCTGGTTCCTCCTGGCGGACCCGGAGGGGAACGAGTTCTGTGTGGAGCGGGGGGAGTCGGACCGACTCGCCAGCTGACGCTGTCTCCGGCCCTGCTCTGGCGAGGAAGGGCCCCGGTCTCCACCTCGTCCGACCGTAGACGCCAAGGAGGCCGGTGCCGGCCGGTGAGGGCTTGTCGCGCAGTTCCCCGCGCCCCTGGGGGGTGGACCGGTTGTGTGTCGGCTGCGGGGCGGTGGGGGCTGGTCGCGCAGTTCCCCGCGCCCCCAGGAGGGGGCGTCTCGTTGTACGCCCGCGTTTCGGTCGGCGGTCGGTAGGGCGAGGCACGCAGTGCCCGCCCTCAGGGGCGCGGGGAACTGCGCGGCCAGCCCCCACCGGCCCGCACGGCGGATGCCGCATGCACCCATGTGGGTCGCCAAATGTGCGGCATGTGAGATTCACACCGATATTGGGCGCAAAGGAACCGGCTCCGGCGCCGGAGCCGCAGCGCACCGATGAGGAGGCACTCCATGCGTGGAGCCACACACGCCAGATGGGCCGTATGCGCGACGGCGGCAGCCCTCGCGGCGACGGCCTGTGGGGGAGGCGGGGACGGCGGCGACAGCGGCGGCGGTGGCGACGGCTCCGGAGTCCTCAGTTCGTCGTGGGGCGACCCGCAGAACCCCCTGGAGCCGGCCAACACCAACGAGGTGCAGGGCGGCAAGGTCCTCGACATGCTCTTCCGCGGTCTCAAGCGCTACGACGCCAAGACCGGCGAGGCCGAGGACATGCTGGCCGAGAAGATCGACACCTCGGACTCGCAGAACTTCACCGTCACCGTCAGGAGCGGCTGGACGTTCAGCAACGGCGAGGCGGTCACCGCCAAGTCGTTCGTGGACGCCTGGAACTACGGCGCCAGCCTCAAGAACAACCAGAAGAACGCGTACTTCTTCGGGTACATCGACGGCTACGACAAGGTCCATCCGGAAGACGGTGGCAAGCAGTCGGCCCAGACCTTGAGCGGGCTCAAGGTAACCGGCGACAACACCTTCACGATCAAGCTCAACCAGAAGTTCTCGACCTTCCCCGACACCCTCGGCTACGCCGCCTTCGCCCCGCTGCCCAAGGCGTTCTTCGACGACCACGCGACCTGGCTGAAGAAGCCGGTCGGCAACGGCCCGTACACGATCGACTCGTACGCCAAGGGCTCGGTGATGAAGATGCGCAAGTGGGACAAGTACCCGGGGGAGGACAAGGCCGAGAACGGTGGGGTGGACCTGAAGGTCTACACGGACAACAACACCGCCTACACGGACCTGATGGCCGGCAACCTCGACCTCGTCGACGACGTGCCCGCCGCCCAGCTCAAGAACGCCAAGAGCGACCTCGGCGACCGGTACATCAACACCCCCGCCGGCATCATCCAGACCCTCGCCTTCCCGTTCTACGACAAGAACTGGGGCAAGGACGGGATGGAGAAGGTCCGTACCGGTCTGTCCATGGCGATCAACCGGAAGCAGATCACCGAGACGATCTTCCAGAAGACGCGGACCCCCGCCACCGACTGGACCTCGCCCGTCCTCGGCGAGGACGGCGGCTTCAAGGACGGGCTGTGCGGTGACGCCTGCGAGTACGACCCCGACAAGGCCAAGAAGATGATCGAGGACGGCGGCGGGCTCCCCGGCGGGCAGGTCAAGATCTCGTACAACGCGGACACCGGCTCCCACAAGGAATGGGTGGACGCCGTCTGCAACTCCGTCAACAACGCGCTCGACAACGACAAGGCCTGCGTCGGCAACCCGGTCGGCACCTTCGCCGACTTCCGCAACCAGATCACCCAGTCCAAGATGTCGGGCCCCTTCCGGGCGGGCTGGCAGATGGACTACCCGCTGATCCAGAACTTCCTGCAGCCGCTGTACTACACCAACGCCTCGTCCAACGACGGCAAGTGGACCAGCGAGAAGTTCGACGACCTCGTCGACAAGGCGAACGCGGAGACCGACCAGGCCAAGGCCGTCGACCTGTTCCAGCAGGCCGAGGAGGTCCTGCGGGACGAGATGGGCGCCATTCCGCTCTGGTACCAGAACGGCAGCGCCGGCTACTCGGACCGGATCTCGAACGTGGCACTGAACCCGTTCAGCCTGCCCGTCTACAACGAGATCAAGGTCAGCTGAGCCACGGGGGCGCGCACTTCAGCAAGAAGGCAGGCGCGCGCCCCCGCCTACCTCCGGAGCCCTCATGGGACGGTATGTGATCCGGCGTCTGCTGCAGATGATCCCGGTCTTCATCGGCGCCACCCTGTTGATCTTTCTGATGGTGAACGTGATGGGCGACCCCATCGCGGGCCTGTGCGGCGACCGGAGTTGCGACCCCGCGACGGCGGCCCAGCTGCGCAAGGAGTTCGGCCTGGACAAGCCCGTGTGGCAGCAGTACGCGACCTACATGGGCAACGTCTTCACCGGCGACTTCGGCACCGCGTTCAACGGGCAGGAGGTCACCGAGCTGATGTCGACCGCCTTCCCGGTCACCATCCGGCTCACGATCGTCGCGATCCTCTTCGAGGTCGTCATCGGCATCGCGCTCGGTGTCGTCACCGGACTGCGCCGCGGCCGGCCCGTCGACACCGGTGTCCTGCTGATCACCCTCGTCGTCATCTCGGTGCCCACCTTCGTCACCGGTCTGCTGCTGCAACTGCTGCTCGGCGTCAAATGGGGGTGGATCAGTCCGTCCGTCTCCTCGGACGCCCCGTTCGACGAGCTGATCGTGCCCGGCCTCGTGCTCGCGTCCGTCTCCCTCGCCTATGTGACCCGGCTGACCCGGACGTCCATCGCCGAGAACCGGCGCGCCGACTACGTCCGTACGGCCATCGCCAAGGGCCTGCCCCGGCGCCGGGTCATCACCCGGCACCTGCTGCGCAACTCCCTCATCCCGGTGGTCACCTTCATCGGCACCGACATCGGCGCGCTGATGGGCGGCGCGATCGTCACCGAGCGGATCTTCAACATCCACGGCGTCGGCTTCCAGCTCTACCAGGGGATCCTGCGCCAGAACACGCAGACCGTCGTCGGCTTCGTGACCGTCCTCGTCCTCGTCTTCCTGGTGGCCAACCTGCTGGTCGACCTCCTGTACGCCGTACTCGACCCGAGGATCCGCTATGCCTGAGCAGCCGACGCCGCCGGAGCGGCCCCTGCCCTCCATGCCGCCGGGGCCGCACCTGTCCGGCGGCGGGCGCGCCCCCGAGGACGGCGCCATCGCCGCGACCGGCATGGGCGGCGCGATGGACCTCGCCACGCAGGAGGCCGACTCGCTGCGGAAGTCCCCGACCGGGCCGGACGGCTCCGGCCCGCAGGACAAGCCCCGGTCCCTGTGGTCCGACGCCTGGCGCGATCTTCGGCGCAACCCCGTCTTCATCATCTCGGGGCTCGTCATCCTCTTCCTGGTCGTCATCTCCCTGTGGCCCTCGGCGATCGCCTCCGGCAACCCCCTCAAGTGCGACCTCGCCAAGTCCCAGGAGGGATCCCAGCCGGGCCACCCCTTCGGCTACAACGGCCAGGGCTGCGACGTCTACACACGTACGGTGTACGGGGCCCGGGTCTCCGTCACCGTCGGCGTCTGCGCCACGCTCGGGGTGGCGATCCTCGGCTCGGTGCTGGGCGGACTCGCCGGGTTCTTCGGCGGGGCGTGGGACGCGGTCCTCTCCCGTATCACCGACATCTTCTTCGCCATCCCCGTCGTCCTCGGCGGTCTGGTGCTGCTGTCCGTCGTCACCAGCGCCACCATCTGGCCGGTGATCGGCTTCATGGTGCTGCTCGGCTGGCCGCAGATCTCCCGGATCGCCCGCGGGTCGGTCATCACCACCAAGCAGAACGACTACGTGCAGGCCGCCCGCGCGCTCGGCGCCTCCAACACCCGCATGCTGCTGAGGCACATCACGCCCAACGCGATCGCCCCGGTCATCGTCGTGGCGACCATCGCGCTGGGGACGTACATCTCGTTGGAGGCGACCCTCTCGTTCCTCGGCGTCGGGCTGAAGCCGCCCACGGTGAGCTGGGGCATCGACATCTCCTCGGCGTCCCAGTACATCCGCACCGCGCCGCACGCCCTGCTCTGGCCGGCCGGGGCGCTGGCCGTCACCGTCCTCGCGTTCATCATGCTCGGCGACGCGGTGCGCGACGCCCTCGACCCGAAGCTGAGGTGAGTGACGTGCTGCTCGAAGTGCGCGACCTGCACGTGGAGTTCAGGACCCGGGACGGGGTCGCCAAGGCCGTCAACGGGGTCACCTACAGCGTGGACGAGGGCGAGACGCTCGCCGTGCTCGGCGAGTCCGGCTCCGGCAAGTCCGTCACCGCGCAGGCCGTGATGGGCATCCTCGACACCCCGCCGGGGAAGATCACCGCGGGCGAGATCCTCTTCAAGGGCCAGGACCTCCTGAAGTTCAAGGAGGAGGCCCGGCGCAAGGTCCGCGGCGCCCAGATGGCGATGATCTTCCAGGACGCCCTGTCGTCCCTGAACCCGGTGCTCAGCGTCGGCGCCCAGCTCGGCGAGATGTTCACCGTCCACCGGGGCATGTCCCGCAAGGACGCGAAGGCCAAGGCCGTCGAGCTGATGGACCGGGTCCGCATCCCGGGCGCCGCCTCCCGGGTGGGCGACTACCCCCACCAGTTCTCCGGCGGCATGCGCCAGCGCATCATGATCGCGATGGCGCTGGCCCTCGAACCCGCCCTGATCATCGCCGACGAACCCACCACCGCCCTCGACGTCACCGTCCAGGCCCAGGTCATGGACCTGCTCGCCGAGCTGCAGCGCGAACTCAACATGGGCCTCATCCTCATCACCCACGACCTCGGCGTGGTCGCGGACGTCGCCGACCGCATCGCCGTGATGTACGCGGGCCGCATCGTCGAGTCCGCCCCGGTCCACGACATCTACAAGGCCCCCGCGCACCCGTACACGAAGGGCCTGCTCGAATCGATCCCGCGGCTCGACCAGAAGGGCCGGGAGCTGTACGCGATCAAGGGCCTGCCGCCCAACCTGATGAACATCCCACCGGGCTGCGCCTTCAACCCCCGCTGCCCCATGGCCCAGGACGTCTGCCGCACCGACGTACCGCCCCTGTACGAGGTGACCGAGGCGGGCACGGACCGCGTGAGCGCCTGCCACTTCTGGAGGGAGTGCCTCAATGGCTGAGCCGATCCTTCAGGTACGGGGCCTGGTCAAGCACTACCCGCTCACCCAGGGAATCCTGTTCCGCAAACAGGTGGGCGCGGTGAAGGCGGTCGACGGCGTCGACTTCGACCTCGGCGCCGGGGAAACCCTCGGCATCGTCGGCGAGTCCGGCTGCGGCAAGTCGACCGTCGCCAAGATGCTGGTCAACCTGGAGAGGCCGACCGCGGGCGAGATCAGATACAAGGGCGACGACATCACCAAGCTGTCCGGCCGCGCCCTCAAGGCCGTCCGCCGCAACATCCAGATGGTCTTCCAGGACCCGTACACCTCGCTCAACCCCCGTATGACCGTCGGCGACATCATCGGGGAGCCGTACGAGATCCACCCCGAGGTCGCGCCCAAGGGCGACCGGCGTCGCCAGGTGCAGGACCTGCTGGACGTGGTCGGGCTCAACCCGGAGTACATCAACCGCTATCCGCACCAGTTCTCCGGCGGCCAGCGCCAGCGCATCGGCATCGCGCGCGGCCTCGCCCTGCGCCCCGAGATCATCGTCGCGGACGAGCCGGTGTCGGCCCTCGACGTGTCCGTACAGGCGCAGGTCATCAACCTGATGGACCGCCTGCAGAGCGAGTTCGCCCTCTCCTACGTCTTCATCGCGCACGACCTGTCGATCGTGCGGCACATCTCCGACCGGGTCGGGGTGATGTACCTCGGCCGGATCGTGGAGACCGGCCGGGACGAGGAGATCTACGACCATCCGACGCACCCGTACACCCAGGCGCTGCTGTCCGCCGTGCCCGTACCGGACCCGGAGGCCCGTGAGCACCGGGAGCGGATCATCCTCTTCGGTGACGTGCCCTCCCCGGCGAACATCCCCTCCGGCTGCCGCTTCCGCACCCGCTGCTGGAAGGCCGCCGAGCGCTGCGCGATGGAGGTCCCGCTGCTGGCGGTGCCCGCGGAGTTCCGGTACGAGGCCGGTCCCGCCGCCCATGACTCGGCCTGCCACTTCGCGGAGGAGAAACAGGTCGTGCCCCCGGAGGAGCCGCGTGAGCAGCCGGAGGAACCGCCGGGCCGGATCCCGGACGAGCCGACCGACGGGCTGACATAAGATGACAAACATGCGGCAACTGCGTTAACACGCAGGCAACTTGGCCGACCCGGCACCGATATACGGACGCGGCACTCTGAACAGCGTACGGCCGTGCGGGTGCCGTAGACCGGCCGGGGAGCGCCATGTCTCCCCGGCCGGTCGCCGTTCCCGCGCGGGTCGCCGAGACCCGGGCTGATCCGAAAGAAGCGCCCTAGTTGCGGGCGGACCCGGCGAGTTCGTGTCGCGGCCCGTCCTCCTTCGGCGGTCCCTCCTGGTCGAGGGACGAACCCTCGGTGTCGATGTCCGGCAGCACCCGGTCCAGCGCGCGGGGTATCCACCAGCCCGCCTCACCGAGGAGCCGCAGGGCCGCCGGTACGAGCAGCATGCGGACGACGAGCGCGTCGACCAGTACCCCGACGGTCAGGGCCAGTCCGATGGACGCGACCATCTGGTCGCCGCCGCTGAAGGCGAAGCCGGCGAACACCGAGGCCATGATGGCGGCCGCCGCGACGACGACGGGGGAGGCCTGCCCGAAGCCCCGCACGATGGCCGCCCGGGTGGGGAGTCCGTTGCGGTGCGCCTCGTGCATACGGGCCACCAGGAACACCTGGTAGTCCATGGCGAGGCCGAACAGCACGCCCACCACGATCAGCGGCGTCAGACTGGCCAGCGGCCGGGCCTCGTCGAGGCCGACCAGGGCGCCGGCCCAGCCCCACTGGAAGACCGCCACCGTCACGCCGAGGCCCGCGGCCAGGGACATGAGGAACCCGGCGGTGGCCAGCAGCGGCACCATGACGGAACGGAACACGAGGGTGAGCAGGAGCAGCGAGAGCCCGACCACGGCGATCAGATAGATGATCAGGCCCGACGAGAGCGCCGAGTCGACGTCCACGTCGACCGCGGTCTGGCCGGTCACCGAGACCTTCGCGCCGGCCACGTCGTCCATCGCCGTGCGCAGCGAGTTCACCAGGTCGCCGGTGCGCGGGTCGGTCGGGCCGTGGTCGGGGGTGACGGCCAGGAAGGCGGCGTCCGCTTCCTCGGCGCGCTGGACGGGACTGACGTCGGCCACACCGTCCAGCGCGGTGATCTTCTTCGCCGTGCCGGTGGCGGTGTCCGCCGCCTCGGTGCCTTCGAAGAGCACGATCAGGGGGTTCTGTTCGCCGGCGCCGAACGCGTCGCTCACGGTGGTGTAGGCAGCGCGCTGGGAACTGGCCGGGTCGGGGCCGCCCGGGGGATCGAGTTCGGTCGTGAGCGAGAGGGCCGGAACGGCGAGCAGGGCGACGAGGGCGATGCCGCCCAGCATCGTGAGGACGGGCCGGTCGACCACCATCCGGGCCCAGCGACTCAGCAGGCCCGGCCCGCGGCGGCTGCCCGACCCCTCCGTGGCCGCTGACGCGTCCGCCGGTGCGTCTGCCGCCGGTGCTTCCGCCACCGGTGCCTGCTCCGTCGGTACTTGCTCCGCGGCCGGTGTTCCGGCCGCCGCGGTCACGGGTGCCGCGTACGCCGCGCCCCGTGCCGGGCGCTCCCTGCGCGGCAGCGCCCGGTGGCCGAGGGTCCGCAGCACGACCGGCACGAGGGTGAGAGAGGCGGCCACGGCCACGATCACGGCGAGTGCCGCGCCGAGCCCCATCTCGGTGATGAACGCGATCCGCACGACCGACAGGCCCGCCAGGGCGATCACCACGGTGGTCCCGGCCACCACCACGGAGGTGCCGGCCGTGCCGGAGGCGCGGGCCACGGCCGCGTCGATGCCGGCGCCCCGGCGGAGCTCGTCACGGAAGCGCGAGAGGATCAGCAGGGCGTAGTCGATGCCGACGGCCAGTCCCAGCATCACCGCGATGATCAGCGTGGTGGACTGGATGCCCTCGCCCGTCGCCGACCAGGCGAGAATGCCCAGGACGCCGACCACGACACCACTGAGCGCGGTCAGCATGTTCGCGCCGGCGGCGGCCAGCGAACCGAAGGTCAGCAGCAGCACGACGAAGGCGATCACGACTCCGGCGATCTCGGTGACGCCGGCGATCTCGGGCGGCCCGTCGTCGAGGGCCCCGCCGAGTTCGACGCCGTAACCCCGGTCCGTCAGCGCCGCCGCGGCCTCCCGGAGGTTGTCCTCGACGACCGCCTGGTCGGCCTCCAGGTCGACGGTGAGCGTCGAGACGGCGACCGAACCGTCCCGTGAGACGTAGGGCCGGCTCTCGTCGAACGGGTCCGCGGCGGACTTCACGTCGGGGACGGCCGCGGCACGTGACACGAGGCCGGCGACCAGGCGCCGGTCGTTCGGCCGCGTCAGGGAGGTGCCACCGGGTGCCTCGACGACCAGCAACAACTCACCGGCATCGGGGTCCGCTTCGGGAAACGCCTCCTTCATCGTGGCGAGCGCCGTGGTCGACTCGGCGCCCGAGATGCTGAATTCGGCGTCGGAGAATTTGGCGCCGCTGATCGTCACGACGGTGAGGACCACGGTCAGCACCAACCATGCGCCGGCGACGACGAGCCGGTGGCCGGCGCTGAACGCGCCGATCCTGGACAACAATCGGGACATCGGGGCTCCTGCGGAAAGCGGTACGCGGGCCGCTCGTGCGGCCGGTGCTCAGCTTCCGCCGGGAGGTGCCGGGCGGTCGTCGCACAGCGGCGGTAGTGGATCTACCGCCGCTGGTGTACTTCCGGTCCCCCGGTTCTCCTCCACCCGCGGTGGTTCGTCGCCTGCGGTGGTTCGTTGCCCGCCGCGCCCCGTCGCCCGGCTCGGTCAGTCCTCGCGCAGGCCCGCCCGCAGGGCCGCGACCACGAGTTGGGCCCGGTCCCGTACGTGCATCTTGCTCATGGCCCGGTTCACGTGGGTCTTCACCGTCAGCGGCGAGATGAACAGGCGCTCCGCGATGGCGTCGTTGTTCAGCCCCTGGGTGACCAGAACGGTGATCTCCCGTTCGCGGGAGGTCAGGGACCCGGCCTTGCGCAGATCCTCGGGCGAGACCGGTTCCCGCGGCCGCTGCTGCCGTGCCGTGCGGGTGAGATGTCCGACGACGGTGTCCGTCGCGACGGCGGACAGGGAGGAGCCGCCCGCGGCGACCCGCTCGACCGCCCGCAGGAGTTCCTCGTGGTCCGCCGACTTCCCGAGGAAGCCGTTGGCGCCGGCCTGGAGGGCGGCCAGGATGTCCTGGTCGGTGTCGAAGGTGGTCAGGACCAGGATCCCGATGTCCGCGGTGACGGCGTCGGCGCGCAGCCGGGTGATCGCTCCCACCCCGTCGAGCACCGGCATCCGCAGGTCCATCAGGATCACGTCGGGCACGAGGGCCCGCGCCATGTCGACGGCCCGGTGTCCGTCGGCCGCCTCGCCGACGACGTCGACTCCGGTGCCGGTCTCCAGCAGTGCGCGTATGCCGGAGCGGATCATCACCTGGTCGTCGACGACGAGTACGCGTACGACGCTCATCCGGACATCTCCCTCGTTCTGCGCGGCGCGGCGGCCGGCAGTTGTGCGGTCACCAGGAATCCCGCCGCGTCCGGACCCGCGTAAAACGTGCCGCCGAGGGCGTGGACCCGTTCCTCCATGCCCACGAGCCCCAGCCCGCTTCCGGCGGACTCCGTCTCCCGCGGTACCCAGGGGTTGCGGACCGACAGAGTGACGTATCCGCCGGCCGGCGGGCCGACGGTCACGGTGGCGCCGCCGTCGCCGTACCGCTGTGCGTTGGTGAGTGATTCCTGGAGCAGGCGCCGGGCGGCGGTCCGGGCGACCGGTGCGAGGGCGAGCAGGTGGTCCAGCCCCTCGGTGCCGACTTTCAGCCCGATGCCCTCGAAGCTCTCCAGTAGTTCGTCGACCATGGCGGCGTCCACCGGAGCGGCCGGGGCGATCTCGGACTCGGATGAGCGCAGGACGCCCAGGACGACCCCCAGTTCCTCCATCACCGACCGGGTGGCGGCCTGTACCTCGTCGAGGGCGCGCCGCGACACCTGTTGCGAGGGGTCGAGATTGGCCTTGGCGACATTGGTGTGGACGCTGACCACCGCGAGGTGATGGGCCACGCTGTCGTGGAGTTCGCGGGCGATCCTCAGCCGTTCCTCCGCCACGTGCCGGGCCACCTCCTCCCGTCTGCGCTCGGCTTCCTGGCGGCGGCGCCCCGTCTCCGCGGTCACGTAGCGCCGCTGCGCCTGCACCCACTGCCCCACCCCGACCATGGCGGCCGCGAGAGTGACGAGCCCGAACACCCCGACGTTGTCGCCGTCCTGCCACGGGTTGTAGGCGGCGACCATCGCGGCGCCCGCGACCGCGGCACCGGCGGCGATCGCGTCGAAGCGGGGACGGCGGAGGGCGAACAGGAACAGCAGTCCTCCCGCGACCGCCCAGGTGGCCCACGGCGCCGGATCGCGCACCTCCAGGGCGGCCAGCAGGGCGGATACGACGACGGCGGAAACCGAAGCCCGCACGGCCAGGGCGAGGCCGGCCGCGCCCATGGCGAGAATGACCCACAGCGTCGTCGAACCGGCGTGCTCGCCGACGGCCGCGGACACCGTGCCCACGGCCAACGCGCCCGCCACGGTGAGCGTGCCGCCGGCCGCCCATGGATCGGATCGCACCAGTGATCACTCCGGTTGCTGCGAGGTGGGCACGAGGAAACGCGCTGTAGAACGATGTTATACAGGCTTGCCCGCCCGGCGGGCCGAACAGGAGGAGTACGACGGATGAGTACCGGAGCGGGCCCGCCGTCCAGGCGCCGTACGGCGAGCGACCGACTGCACGCGGTCCTGCTGGACGCGGCGCAGAACGTGCTCGACCGCGAGGGCCTGGCCTCGGTCACCGTGCGCGCGGTCGCCCGCGAGGCCGAGGTCGCGCCCATGGGCGTGTACAACCGGTTCGGCAACAAGGAGGGACTGCTCGGCGCTCTGGCCGTCCGGGCGCTGAACGATCTCTGGCTCGCGGTCGAGGTGGACCGGTCGCCGGACCCCGAGCTGCGCTTCCGTCAGGCCTGCGACGGGTACCGGCACTTCGCGCTCGCGCATCCGCAGCGCTACGCGCTCATCTTCGGCGGCGGCGGACCGGTCGCCCGGACGGGTTCCGAGGCATCGGTGTACGGCCATGCGGTGTTCGAGGTCCTGATCGAGCTGGTCCAGGACCTCGCCGGCCGCCGCACCCCCGAGGGGTTCGCCGACTCGGGGGAGGCCGCGCAGGTGGTCTGGACGGCCCTGCACGGCGCGGTCCACCTGGAGCTGGGTGGCATCGGGCAGGTGTCCGGCTCGCAGGACACCTACCGGCGGCTGATCGACCTGCTGGTCCGCGCTCTGCGGTAGAGACCGACCGGGCGGTGGGTCCCGGCCGTCCTTCGGGTCCCGCCCACCGCGGTCCGCCTGCCGCGGTCTGCCTACCTCGGTCCGCCTACCGCAGTCCCAGTGACCGCTTCAGGAAGTCCACCTGGAGCAGCAGCAGATTCTCCGCGACCTGTTCCTGCGGGGTCATGTGCGTGACCCCGGACAGCGGCAGCACCTCGTGCGGACGGCCCGCGGCCAGCAGCGCGGAGGACAGCCGCAGGGAGTGCGCGACCACCACGTTGTCGTCGGCGAGGCCGTGCACGATCATCATGGGCCGCGCCGGTTCGACCGCCCCCACGAGGCCGTCGTCGTCGATCAGTGAGTTCGCCGCGTACACCTCGGGCTGCCGGTTCGGGTCGCCCAGATACCGCTCCGTGTAGTGGGTGTCGTACAGCCGCTGGTCGGTGACCGGCGCGCCCACCACGGCCGCGTGGAAGACGTCGGGGCGGCGCAGCGCCGCGAGCCCCGCGAGATAGCCGCCGAACGACCAGCCGCGGATCGCCACCCGGGTCAGATCCAGCGGGAAGCGCTCGGCGAGGGCCTGGAGCGCGTGGACCTGGTCGTCGAGGACGACCGCCGCCAGATCGTCCTTGACCGCCTTCTCCCAGGCCGGTGAGCGGCCCGGCATGCCCCGCCCGTCCGCCACGACCACGGCGAACCCCTGGTCGGCGAACCACTGGGGCGCGAGGTACGCGTTGTGCGCCGCCAGCACCCGCTGTCCGTGCGGCCCGCCGTAGGGGTCCATGAGCACCGGCAGCGGACCGTCGGTGTAGCCCGTGGGGAGCACGACGGCGCACGGTACCCGGCGCTCACCGGCTTCCGTGAGGTGCACGCGCGGGCTCGTTCCGGGGTGCTCGGCGTACGAGGCCACGGTCACCGGCACCGCGCGGGCGCCGGTCCGGGCGTTCCCCGTCGCCTTGCGGCCCCCGTCGCGCAATACCTTGACCTGCGCCCCGGGCCGGTCGGGCACGGCCGACACGAGTACGGTCACACCGCCCGCCCGGACCGCCGAGTGCACGCCGGGCTCCTGGGAGATCCGTTCCATGCCGAGGTCGTTGACCCGGTAGACGTGCACCTCCCCGATCTCGGGGTCGGCCGCGTCGGTGCCGGCCGACGCGGACACGAGCACGTCGTCGTCGGACACGTCGAGCACGGCGCGCACGTGCAACTGCGGCCCCGTGAGGGGGCGCTCGCCCACTGCCAGCACACGCGCCCCTCCCTCGTCGGTGATCCGCACGAGCTGTCCGCTCGGGCTCCAGCTCGGCACACCAGGGAAAAGATCAAGCCAAATCGGATCTTCGTCCGCGTGCACCATCCTGGTCGTCCCGCTGTCCGGATCGACGGCCAGATAGAGCTGACTCGCCTGGTCGCGCGCCTGTACGAGCAACAGCGGGGCCCCGGCGGCCGACCAGTGCACTCGCGCCAGGTACGGGTAACGGGCCCGGTCCCACCGGACCTCCGTACGTGCCCCGTCGAGTCCCAGTACGAAAAGCCGGACCTCCGCGTTGTCGGTGCCCGCCGCCGGATACGCGACCTGCTGCGGCTCCCGCTCGGGATGCGCGGGGTCCGAGATCCACCAGCGGCGTACGGGGGCGTCGTCGGCCCGCGCCACCAGCAGGCGGTCCGACTCCGGGGACCACCAGAAGCCCCGTGAGCGGCCCATCTCCTCGGCCGCGACGAACTCGGCGAGCCCGTAGGCGACCGTGTCCGACTCGGGCTCCGCGAGCGCCCGGTCGTCCTCGCCCTCGGCGCCGACGACGCGCAGGGTGCCCCCGGCGACGTACGCGACGAGCCGTCCGTCGGGGGACGGGCGGGGGTCGATCACCGGTCCGCGAACCCGCAGTTCACGTGCGGTGCCGGCCCTCAACTCGGCGGTGAAGAGCCGCCCCGACAGGGCGAAGGACGCCAACTCCACGGCGGCGTCCGTGGCGTAGCCGACGATGCCCGCGCCCCCCTCGCGGCTGCGCTCGCGACGGGCCCGTTCCGCCGCCGGGAGACGCTCGGAGGAACCCCCGAGGAGCGCCCCCGGGTCGGCTGCCGGGCGCTCCTCGCCGCTCGCCACGTCGAGAACCCACAACTGGTTCGCCCGGTCCGTGCCGGACGAGGACCGCAGGAACACCACACGTGAACCATCGGGCGCCACGGTGAACGCGCGGGGCGCGCCCAGCGTGAAACGCAGGGTGCGCGCCTGCCGGCGCGGAAAGGAGAGAGGCTCGGTCGTCATGCTCCGACCATATTGGCCATGCGCCCCCTTGTGCGGCCGTGCGCCGATCAATGCGCACGCACGAATAGTTATGATCACTAGCGCTGTGTGGGTATCAACCCGGTGACTGCTGTATGGATTTGCTGCCCCCCAATGTTCGACCCCACCCCCCGTTGTCCCTGGGATCTTTGGAGGTGAGCCGCCGTGGCACTTTCGATTTCGGCGGTGGTGCTACTGGCGATCATCGTCTTCATCCTGGTCAAGAAATCAGGGCTGAAGGCGCCTCACGCCATCGTGTGTGTCCTGCTCGGCTTCTACCTGGCGAGCTCGACGATCGCCCCGACGATCAACGAGCTGACCACGAACATCGCCGGCATGATCGGAGACATCAAGTTCTGACCCCGGTACGGGAGTGGGCTCTGGGCCGCGGGAGGCCGGGGCCCACGCCCGGCCGGAGGCCGGGGCCCGGTAGCCGGTCCGCTCAGCCTTCGGACCCGTACGGCACGATGTAGTTGCTTTTGCACCACGCCGGTTCGGAGGCGTGTCCGGCGGCAGTCTTGCGGACCATGTCTCTCCCGGCAGTTGCTCGATGAAGGCCGGCGACTCCCGTGGCGGGCGAGCCTGCGCTCGGATGGTGCCGTACCGCAGTTCAAGGATGCGGAGCCCCTTTCTCGTCGGAGGGCCCCGAAAGCCCCGAGAGCGCTGGGAGGCACGCGGAGCCCTCGAAGCCGGACGCGCCGGAGCAACTGAAGGCGCGCGCACCCGGCGTGCCCACCGCACGGCCTCGTAAGCCGCCCCGCTCCCCGCCGTACCGCGCCCCGCCTACGCCGCCCCCGCCCTCCTCCAAGCCGCCACGGACCTTCTCGCGGGCCTCCGGCGCCACAACCCGGGGCTCCTCCTCGTCCCCGGTGTCGCCGCCTGGCTGGAGCGGGACGTCGGCCCGACCGCCGTACGGCACGCGCAGACCTCGGACCTGCCTCCGGAGGGCCTAGGGCCTGTCGTCGGCGGCCTGCCGCTCTGCCGGCCCACCGCCTCGCCGCCCAGCTGCCGCCCCCGGCCCCGATCCGCCCGACCGCACCGGAGTCACCGGCCGTCCGCCGGTACCCGCTGCACAACTGCGACGGCTGCGACCGCGCCTTCCGCACCCCCGAACCGGGCCGCTGCCGGGACTGCCGGGTGACGGAACCCACGCCCGTCCGAGTGCGCGCGGACAAGTGACGGACGGGCCGTCGGGCACGTGCCGTGCGGCCGCGTGCGCCTCGTAGGGTGAGGGCATGACGGAACTGCCCGCCGGGCGTCTGCTCCTGGTGCACGCGCACCCGGACGACGAGGCGATCAACAACGGCGCCACCATGGCCGGGTACGCGGCCACGGGCGCCCAGGTCACCCTCGTGACCTGCACACGGGGCGAACTGGGCGAGGTCATCCCGCCCGGACTCGCGCATCTGTCGGGAGAGCAGCTCGGCGAGCACCGCCTGGCGGAGCTCGCCGAGGCGATGCGCGCACTGGGCGTGCGGGACACCCGCTCGCTCGGCGGCGCCGGCCGCTACGAGGACTCCGGGATGATGGGCCTCCCGGACAACGACAACCCGCGCTGCTTCTGGCGCGCGGATGTGGATGAAGCCGCCGCGCATCTGGTCGGTGTGATCCGCGAGGTACGCCCCCACGTGCTCGTCACCTATGACCCGGACGGCGGATACGGCCACCCGGATCACATCCAGGCCCACCGCGTCGCCATGCGCGCCGCCGACCTGGCGGCCGAGCCGGACTTCCGGACCGACCTCGGCGAACCGTGGGCGATCGCGAAGATCTACTGGAACCGCGTGCCGCGTTCCGTCGCCGAGGAGGGCTTCGCCCGGCTGAAGGACGTACTCGACGAACTGCCGTTCCCCGCAGCCGCGACGGTCGACGACGTGCCGGGCGTGGTGGACGACCCGGTGGTCACCACGGAGATCGACGGCACCGCCCAGGGCGCGGCCAAGGCCGCCGCTATGCGGGCGCACGCCACCCAGATCGAGGTCGCCGAACCCTGGTTCGCCCTCTCCAACCGGCTCGCGCAGCCCCTCTTCCTCGTGGAGTACTACGAGTTGGTGCGCGGCGAACGCGCCGGGACGGGCCGGGAGACCGATCTGTTCGCAGGGATCACAGAAGCAACCACCGAGGGCGGTACCCGATGAACGCGGCGAACAGGTCGAACGCGAACCGTTCGTACGCGGACCGGTCGAACGCGGGCGCCATGCTCGCCCAGCCCCTGCGCCCGCCGTCGGCCGTCCGGATCGTCGTCCACCTGGGCCTCTTCGTACTCGGCGCCGTGGTCGCGGCGGCCGGGGCGCTGGTCCAGTCGGGCTGGTTCCCGGGCGGGCTGCTGCTCGCGCTGGCCGGTGCGGCGGGCCTGTTCCTCGGGGGATCGCGCGCGACCGGCGGCCGGGCCGGTGCGGTCGCACCCGCGGCCGGCTGGATGATCGCCGTCGTCCTGCTCACCGCCAGCCGCCCCGAGGGCGACTTCCTCTTCGCTGCGGGAGCGGGCTCCTATCTCTTCCTGCTCGGCGGTATGGCGGTGGCTGTGATGTGCGCCACCCTTGGCCAGGGGCGGCAACCAAGCGGCGGCGCCGCCCGACTTGGCAAGTGACGTACCACTTCGCCACAGCTCGCAGGTGCGAGTCCGGTGTGGGTTTCCCCGACGGCCGCAAAATGAGCGGGACAAGTGGCCAGTATGGTGGAGCGCGCCGCCGAGCCGCCCGAATCGAGGTCGAGGTCGAGTAACCGGGCGGTGGAGCCAACCAGGAGAACCTGCCTTGAGTCGTGAAACTGACAGTTCGTCCTCCGGGCCCAACGGGCGCGGGGGAACCGCATACCCGTCGGGGACTCCGCCGTACGGAACGCCGATGGCGTCCGACGGCACCGCCGACGCGGGGCGTGCCGCCGGTGACCGGCCGGAACAGCCCAAGACCGAGACCACGCTGACGACGCGGATCCGTATCAACATCCCCGGATCCCGGCCGATTCCGCCGGTCGTCGTGCGCACGCCCGTGGCCAACGCGGAGTCCTCCGACGCCACAGGTGCGTCCCGGTCCGCCGCCCCGGACGCCGGACCGGCCACCGGTCCCGGCGGGCCCGTGGACTCCGACACGGGGTCCCACCCCATGCCCGGTGCCGGTGGCGCCGGCGGCGGTGGCGGCGCCGAGGAGAAGCGGAGCGACTGGTTCGCCCCCCGCAAGGCCGGTGCGCCGAAGGGCGGACCGGGCGGCGGCAACGCCAACGGCGCGGGTATGGCGGCCGGTTCGAGCGCCCAGGGCCCGGCGACGGGTGCCGGTGGGGGAGTTGGCCCCTCCGGCGCACCCGGCGCACCCGGTACGCCCGCAGCGCGGCCCGGCGGCGGTACCAGCGGCGCGGGGGCGGCCGGCGCGGGCGGCACCGGACCTGTGGCCCCCGGCCACGGCGGCGGTACCGGCTCCTTCGACGTCTCCCGGGCGCTGGCGGCGGGGCCGCTGGGCACCGGGCCGGGCGGATCGCCCTATCCGACGGGCGCCACGGCGGGCGACAACGGCGGCGCCGAACCGCGCCGCGACGTACTCCCGTACTTCTCCGACGGCGGCCAGGGCGGCCAGGCCGACCAAGGCGTACAGAACGGCCAGGGCGGTCAGCGCGGGCCCGTGGGCCCGACCGGCGGCCCGGTCAGCGGCGACACGCCCCTGGCGGCCCCCGGCGCTCCGGGCGGTCAGAGCGGTCAGGGCTTCCCCGGTGGTCCCGGTGGCCCCGGTGGTGCTCCCGGCGGCCAGCCCGGCCCAGGTGGTCACCGTGCGATCGGCCCCGGCGGCCCCGGCGCCCCTGCGGGCCCGGGCGGCCACCGTGCTCCCGGCGGTCAGGGCGCTCCCGGCAACCCCGGCGCGCCCGCGGGCCCCGGCGGCCCCGGCAGCCACCGTGCTCCCGGCGGCCCCGGCCCCGGTGGTCCGGGCGCTCCCGGTGCCCCGGACGCCTCGGGCTTCCCCGGCGGCAAGGGGCCCCAGAGCGGCTCCGCCTTCTCCGGTGCCCCCGCGGGGGCCGGCCGCCCCGGTGGCGGCCTGAGCGACGACACCGCGATCCTCACCCCGCAGATCCCCGCGCCCGAACCGGGCGCGCCGGGCTACGGCGGCGCCGGTGAGAACGTATCCGGACATACCCTCACCAGCGGCATCCCCGTCGTGCCCCCCGCCCCGAACTCGCCGTTCGGACCGGGCGCGCACACCGACGGACCCCTGCCGCACCAGCCCCCGAAGCTGCCGGAACCGGTCTCACCGGCCGCGCCCGCCGCAGCCCGGACCAAGAAGAAGAAAAAGGGCCGCAACAAGCTGGTGCTGCTGGTCACCGGCGTGGTGACCCTCGGCGGCCTCGCCTACGGCGCCGGACTGCTCATGAACCACTCCGATGTCCCCAAGGGCACCAGCGTGCTCGGTGTGGACATCGGCGGCGGTACGCGCGACGAGGCCGTCCAGAAGCTCGACGACGCCTTCAAGGCGTCGGCCGCCAAACCGCTGCAGCTCTCGGTCGAGGGCGACACCGTCGCGCTCAAGCCGGACCAGGCCGGACTCCAGCTCGACAGCCAGGCCACGGTGCGGGCCGCCGCGGGCAGCGACTACAACCCCGTCTCGGTGATCGGCTCGCTGTTCGGCAACGAGCGGGTCGTCGCCCCCGTGATGCCCGTCGACGAGGAGAAGCTGGCCGCCGCCCTCGAAGGCGCCGCGGGCGGCTCCGGTTCGGCGACCGAGGGCACGATCAAGTTCCAGTCGGGCAAGGCCGTCGCCGTCTACGGCAAGGCGGGCCAGGGCATCGACATCGGCCGGTCGACCGAGGCCGTCGAGGACGCGTACCGCACCCAGGTGGAGACCGGGAAGTCGGCTCCCGTGCGGGTGCCCACCACGGCGAAGGAGCCCAAGGTCTCCAAGGCCGAGGTCGACCGCATGATGAAGGAGTTCGCGCAGCCCGCGATGTCCGGACTCGTGACCGTCAAGGCGGGCACGGCGGTGGTCCAGTTCAGCCCCGAGAACTCCCTGTGGAAGTTCCTCGGCGTCAAGGCCACCGCCGACGGCAAGCTGGTCGACTACTACGACCTGCCCGCCCTGAAGGAACTGTACGGCGGCGCGTTCGACGGTGTGACGATCGCCCGGGGCAACGGCAAGAAGACCGCCGTCACCCCGCAGGACGTGGTCGGCGCACTGCGTGAGGCACTCCTCGGCAAGACGGCGACGGACCGCGTCGGAGTGATCGAGACCAACCCCACGTAGCGGCTGCGCGCTTCGCGGAAGGTCGAGAGGGCACCGGGTGATGGCCGGGTGCCCTCTCGACCTGTCCGGACGTCCGCCGCATCGCTGCCCGAGCGGGGCGCGAGCACGAGTTGGCAGCCGCGGAGGACGCTGTCCGGTCGGCAGTACGGCCGGCGGTCGCGATGCCCGGGCCCGGCCCTGGTTGCGTCATCTGGTCGAGTTGGGCGTGGAGTTGACCGAGCGGCCTACTTCGGGTCGGTGGCGGGGCGCTGCGGGAACTGGCCGCCAAGACGTCTTGAGGGGTCGGCCGGGAGTCAGTTGAGCATCGCGCGGGCCGCGTGCGCCTGGCTGCGTACGCGGGCCGCGGCCGGTTCGTCGACGGCGGCCACGATCTCCGCGTACGCGTCGAGTTCGGTGGCTCCCGTGAGGAAGTCGCCGCGCTGTACGAGGAGCTGGGCGCGCTCGTAACGCAGGCGGGCCGGGTGCGAGGGCAGCAGGAGGGTGAGATCGACCGCCCAGAGGGCCACGTCGGAGCGTTCGGGACGGGCGGCGGCCCAGGCGCGGATGTTGTTGAGGATGCGCAGGACGACGTCGAGCGGATCGGCGGGCGAGAGCATGGACGGGTCGAGGGGCGAGCCGGTGGCGCCGGCCACCAGCAGTTCCGCGTCGGTGCCGGTCAGTACGCGCCCGCCGACGAAGGGATCGACGAGGACCTGCTGCTCGGGCGGCCCGAAGCCGACGACGAAGTGACCGGGCAGGGCGACTCCGTAGACGGGCGCCCCGGCCCTTCTCGCGACCTCCATCCACACCACGGAGAGCAGGATGGGCAGTCCGCGGCGGCGCTTCAGCACCTTGTCCAGCAGTGAGGACTCCAGTCGCTGGTAGTCGCCGGGTGTACCGCGGTAGCCGAGGCCGCCGCCGAGGTGCTCGGAGAGTGCCGTCGCCCAGGACCGGGGGCCGCCGGGCCGGAACGGCAGCTCTCCGGCCAGCCGGTCCAGCTCGATCTGGGCCGCGTCCATCCCGGCCTCGGTCAGTTCGCCGTCCGCCTGGGCGCCCACCAGCAGACACAGGGCCGACAGGTCGGGGCGTTCGGCTCGTGCCTCTTCGCCGAAGCGCCGCCGCCATTCGGCGCTTCGCGCCGGGTCGGGGGGATGTAGTGGACGCATAGCTGCTTCGTGCCCTTTCACGCCGATCGATACCGGGTCCGCGCCGCGGGGTTCTCAGTAGGGGGTTCGGGGGCGTCCGTGGGGCGGCCGGGTGCGGGTGCGTCGTGGCCGGCCGCGCCGTTCCCCGCGCCCCTTGCGGGGCCTGGGTACAGGGGACTGTCGGGTGCGGCGGCGTCGTGGCTGGTCGCGCCGTTCCCCGCGCCCTTGATGGGGGGCGGGGTTGGGGCTCGGTAGTGGTGGTAGGCGTGGTGGGGGGTGAAGGTCAGGCGGGTGTACAGGGAACGGGCGCCCGTGTTGTCCGATTCCACCTGGAGCCAGGCCGCCGAGGCGCCCTCTGCCAGGGCCTGGCGGGCCAGCGCCGTCATGACCGTGGTGGCGAGGCCCTGGCGGCGCAGCGCGGGATCCACCTCCACCGCGGCGAAACCGGCCCAGCGGCCGTCGACGACACACCGGCCGATCGCCGCGGGCACGCCCGGCTCGCTGCCGGGCACGGTCGCGAACCACACCGAGGGCCCGCCGCCCAGCACCTTCAGCGCCACCTCGCTCACGCCCTTGCGCTGGTAGCGGCTCAGCCACGCCTCGTCGGCCTCGCGCGACAGCGCGACCGTCCGGCCGGAGCCGGAGCCGGTATCCGGGAGGTCGGCCATCGGCGCCAGCGCGCCGGTCCACAGCTCCGCGGACACCTCACGCACCCACCCCCGCGCCTCCAGCTCCGCGCACAGCGCTTCCTGCGTACCCTCCGCGCCGGTGGCGGTCTGCGTATAGGCGGGCAGCCCACGGGCCGCGTACCACTCCCGTACGAGCGACAGCGCCTCGTCCAGGGGCACGCCCGGATCGCCGAGGGGCAGGACCGAATTCGCGCGCCGGGTGAAACCGGACGCGGCCCGCAGCTCCCACTCGCCGAGCCGTTCGCGCTCCACCGGCTGCCAGGCCCGTGCGGCGACCCGCGCCAGTTCCTCGTACGAGGCCGCGGGGCCCCGTCTGCGGGCCGGCGCCGAGGGAACGACCTTGCCCGCCACCAGCGTCGATTCCGAAATGCGGACGCTTTCCCCGGACCGGCGTGTGATCAGCAGCACACCGTTGTCCCATGATGTGAGAACACCGACCGTGTCGGTGAACTTCTCACCCGCGGGAGCCCCTTCGCGCATCCGTCGCACCGAGACGCGTTTGCCCACGTCAGCGGGGGTGACACGGACCTCCAGCCGGATATGTGGAGAGAAATCCACAGCTCAGTCCAACCCTCCTGTTCGGATCATGCCCAAGAACGGAGATACTAGGTGCGGGCATCGACGACGCCGCGCTCCCGCGCGCCAGGTGGCGGAGCCTGAAGACGGCTCGCCAGCGCCCTATCGAGGAGGAACGACAGCGTGACCTACGTCATCGCGCAGCCTTGTGTCGACGTCAAGGACAAGGCGTGCATCGAGGAGTGCCCGGTCGACTGCATCTACGAGGGCCAGCGGTCCTTGTACATCCACCCGGACGAATGCGTCGACTGTGGTGCCTGTGAGCCGGTCTGCCCGGTCGAGGCGATCTTCTACGAGGACGACACTCCCGAGGAGTGGAAGGACTACTACAAGGCGAACGTCGAGTTCTTCGACGAGCTCGGCTCGCCCGGTGGTGCCAGCAAGCTGGGACTCATCGAGCGCGACCACCCCTTCGTCGCAGCGCTGCCGCCGCAGAACCAGTAAGCGGCCCGTACGCCGGCGGCCCCGCCCGGCGGCAGCCGTGGGCGCCGTCTCGGTCCCGTACGGCCCGCCGCCGTGCGGGGCCGCCGTGTCTGTCTTGTCTGCCATGTCTGCCGTGTCTGCCGTGCAGAAAGTGAGCCAGAACCCGTGTCCGCAGTCTCCGACCGGCTTCCCGCCTTTCCCTGGGACAAGCTGGAGCCCTTCAAGGCGAAGGCCGCCGCTCACCCGGACGGCATCGTCGACCTCTCCGTCGGCACCCCGGTCGACCCGGTGCCCGAGCTGATCCAGAAAGCTCTGGTCGCGGCCGCCGACTCGCCCGGCTATCCGACGGTGTGGGGCACACCGGAACTGCGGGACGCGCTGGTCGGCTGGTGCGGGCGACGGCTTGGCGCCCGGGACCTCACCCACCGCAACGTCCTGCCGGTGGTCGGTTCCAAGGAACTCGTGGCCTGGCTGCCGACCCAGCTGGGACTCGGCCCGGGGGAGAGGGTGGCCTACCCGCGCCTGGCGTACCCGACGTACGAGGTCGGCGCCCGCCTCGCCCGCGCGGACCACGTGGCCTACGACGACCCGACGGACCTGGACCCCACCGGCCTGAAGCTGCTGTGGCTCAACTCCCCGTCGAACCCGACAGGCCGCGTGCTCTCCCAGCAGGAACTCACCCGGATCGTCGCCTGGGCGCGCGAGCACGGTGTCCTCGTCCTCGCCGACGAGTGCTACATCGAACTGGGCTGGGAGGCCGACCCGGTCTCCGTCCTGCACCCCGAGGTGTGCGGCGGCTCGTACGAGGGGATCGTCGCGGTCCACTCGCTGTCGAAGCGGTCGAACCTCGCGGGCTACCGGTCGGCGTTCCTCGCCGGTGACCCCGCCGTCCTGGGTGACCTGCTCCAGATCCGCAAGCACGGCGGCATGATGACGTCCGCGCCCACGCAGGCCGCCACGGTGGCCGCCCTCTCCGACGACACGCACGTCCACGAGCAGCGCGAGCGGTACGCGGCCCGCCGCGAGGCCCTCCGCGACGCCCTGGTCCGGCACGGCTTCCGCATCGAGCACAGCGAGGCCAGCCTCTACCTCTGGGCGACCCGCGACGAGTCCTGCTGGGACACGGTGGCCCACCTGGCCGCCCTCGGCATCCTGGTGGCCCCCGGCGACTTCTACGGCCCGGCGGGCGCCAAGTTCGTAAGGGTGGCCCTGACGGCAACGGACGAAAGAGTCCAGGCGGCAACAACCCGCCTGACGACGGGCTGACCCCTGAAGGCGCCCCGCAGGGGCAGCCTTTCAGGGACGCGGGGAACGGCGCGCCCGGCCGAGACGCCCCCGCACCCGAAACCCCGTGGCCAGCCCCCACAAGGGGCGCGGGGAACGGCGCGCCCAGCCACGACGCTCCCGCACCCGAAACCGCGTGGCCAGCCCCCTCAAGGGGCGCGGGGAACGGCGCGCCCAGCCACGACGCACCCGCACCCAACAACCCACCAGCCCGCCGCAGGCGCAGGCGCAGGCGCCAAAGGGCAAAGGGGCCCAGGGGAAAACCCCTGAGCCCCTTCACCGCACAAGCCGAGCAGACGGCAAGCCGATCAGCCGAGCGGCAGCCCCTGCAGCGGCAGCCCCTCGGTCGGCAGCCCGCCCTTCGAGACCGCGTCGGTCGGCAGCCCACCACCGGTCGCCGACCCCGCGGTGTCACCGAGCACGTCACCCGTGGTCCCGGCAACGTCCCCGGCGGTCTTCTGCGCGGCGGGCGTCGCGGTCTTGACGGCCTTGCCGCCCGTCTTGCCCGCGGACGGCACAGCCTTCTTCACGGCCTTGCCGCCCGTTTCGCCGGCCATCCCGGTGGCGTTCTGCGCGGCGCCGTCCACGGTGGTGCCCGCGTTGTCCAGCGCGCTCAGGCCGCCGAGGTCGGGGGTGGCCGGCAGTGCGGCCGCGCTCGCGGAGCCGGCCGCACCGACCACGGGTGCCGCTCCCGCTGCGATGAGCAGCGCGACACGGGCGATCCGACGGGTCAGGGGGAGGGACATGGTGCTCCTTTGACGGGGAGAGAACGATGAAATCTTCCGCCGTGCCCGGCAGTTGACCGACGGACTGTCGACTGGCTGCCGACCGGCTGTTGATCTTTCCGGGCTCGGACGCAGTGACTACCGCTCGAAGCCCGCGAAGGTTGCGGTGGCCCGAAGTAAAGAGTTGGTAATGCGTCGCATTATCGGCTGTGGAGAAACCCGGGCAAAGAAGGCCTGGTCGCACAGTCCGCCGAATCCCTACAGCCCTTTGCTGACAAGGGATTTGGCGTCCACGGAGCAGATGCGGGACAAGCGCGCGGAAGGGCCGCAGAAAACCGTGGCTGCCTGTCGACCTGGCACGCCGGGAGTGCCACCAACGGGTGAGGGCCCGTACTACTGCCCGGTGACGATTCGAACCTCGCCCGCGGCGTTCCGGGCGACCGGATCCTCGTCGCGCCACTCGCTCCGGGTGCTGCCGGCCGTCCACACCCGGCCCGCGTAGGAGACCCGTTCGACGTGCAGCGCGGACGAGTTGGCGACGGCCCAGTGCGCGAGGGCCCAGCCGCGCTGCCGCTGCCCGCCTCCGGTGGCCGCGGTCTTCGGCACGGGCACGGTCACCGTGCGCTTGCCCCCGGAGCCGCTCACGGAGGCGGACGGCGCGGCCGGGGTGGACGGCGTGAGCGCAGGGTCTGCCGATGGATCTGCCGACGGGTCGGCCGAAGGGCTCGTGGCCACCGCGGCGCCCGCCTCCCGGAAGGCCCCGCGCCCGAAGTCCCGTACCAGCGCGGTGCGTACCGACTCCGGGCCGCCGGGCCGTGTGTCCGGGCGGCCCTCGCAGGTGAGGGTGGCGGCGGCGCGGCCGGTCAGGGCCGCCGCGAGGAGCGTCGCGTCCGGCTCGTGCTTCGCGTACGCCTCCGGGTAGCCGCTGCGCTGGACGCGCTGCGCGGCGACGGTGAGCGGCAGTCGCTTGTAGTCGGGCACCTTGTCCAGATGCTCGTAGAACTCGCCCGCCGCGTACGCCGGATCCAGGATCTCCTGCTCGGTGCCCCAGCCCTGCGAGGGCCGCTGCTGGAAGAGCCCCAGTGAATCCCGGTCGCCATGGCCGAGGTTGCGCAGGGCGGACTCCTGGAGGGCTGTCGCGAGGGCGATCGTGACGGCCCGCTCGGGCATACCGCGGTTGGTGCCGACGGCCGAGATCGTCGCCGCGTTCACCGCCTGCTCCGAAGTGAACTCGTACGACGTGCCGTCGTCCCCGGCCGAGACGACCGTGCACTTGGGCACCCCGGACCCGCCGGTCAGGTACTGCACGGTGAGATAGGCCGCGACGCCGAGCAGTACGACGAGCGCCGCTCCGAAACGGAGGAAGCGGCCACGGCGTACGGGAGCGACGGAAGTGGGGGACGGCTCAGGCACGCGTACAAGGTACTGGAGAGTACTGTCGGGGCCGTGTGAGGTTGAGGAGATTCACCGGCCCGTGGACAAGCCTCCGGGGAGGCCGCGAGGACCGGGCGCGTTAGGGTCGACGGCATGGCCGACACCCCTCTTGACCTCACGCTGGACGCCGCCCGGCTCACCGCGCGGCTCGTCGACTTCCCGTCCGAGAGCGGCACGGAGAAGCCCCTCGCGGACGCCGTCGAGACCGCCCTGCGCGCCCTGCCGCACCTCACGGTCGACCGGTACGGCAACAACGTCGTCGCGCGGACGAACCTGGGCCGGGCCGAGCGCGTGGTCCTGGCCGGGCACATCGACACGGTGCCCATCGCGGACAACGTGCCGTCGCGCCTGGACGAGGACGGCGTGCTCTGGGGCTGCGGCACCTGCGACATGAAGTCGGGCGTCGCGGTACAGCTGCGGATCGCGGCCACGGTGCCGGCCCCCAACCGCGACCTCACCTTCATCTTCTACGACAACGAAGAGGTCGCCGCAGACCTGAACGGCCTCAAGCATGTGGCCGAGGCCCGTCCGGAGTGGCTTGAGGGCGACTTCGCGGTCCTCCTGGAGCCCTCCGACGGACAGGTCGAGGGCGGCTGCCAGGGGACCCTGCGGGTGCTCCTGAGGACCACGGGGGAGCGGGCGCACTCGGCGCGCGGCTGGATGGGCTCGAACGCCATCCACGCCGCCTCCGCGATCCTCGCCCGCCTCGCCTCCTACGAGCCGCGTTACCCGGTCATCGACGGCCTCGAATACCGCGAGGGCCTGAACGCCGTCGGGATCTCGGGCGGGGTGGCGGGCAACGTGATCCCCGACGAGTGCGTGGTGAGCGTCAACTTCCGTTACGCGCCCGACCGCAGCGAGGAGGAGGCCCTCGCCCACGTCCGCGAGGTCTTCGCCGACTGCCGCGTGGCCGAGTTCGTCGTCGACGACCACAGCGGGGCGGCGCTGCCCGGCCTCTCGCATCCGGCCGCGGCGGCCTTCATCGAGGCCGTCGGAGGCACCCCGCAGCCCAAGTACGGCTGGACGGACGTCTCCCGCTTCAGCGCGCTGGGCGTCCCGGCGGTCAACTACGGCCCCGGCAATCCGCACTTGGCACACAAGCGGGACGAACGGGTCGAAACCGCCAAAATCCTGGCGGGCGAGGAACGGCTGAGGGCCTGGCTGACGGCCTGACCGGCCACCGCGCCGGCGGCCCGATCCGAGGCGGACATGCCGGCGTCCCCCCTCCTTAACCCGTGTAGATCTACGCTGAGGTGGAACGATCGGCAAGCGGAGGGAGCGGACATGGCTACCGGCAACCCCGAGGGCAGCAAGCAGCCACCGGAGGAGCAGCAGCTGGGCCCCGTGCTGCGCAGGCGGGGGCAGGTGCAGGCGAGCACGACGGACCAGCGGCTGCTGGACGCCGGCGGGCCGTCGGACTGGGTGCACACCGATCCCTGGCGCGTGCTGCGCATCCAGTCGGAGTTCATCGAGGGCTTCGGCACGCTGGCCGAACTCCCGGCCGCCATCAGTGTTTTCGGCTCGGCGCGCACACCGGCGGGCTCGCCCGAGTACGAGGCGGGGGTCGCGCTCGGCCGAGGCCTGGTCGAGGCGGGCTTCGCGGTGATCACCGGCGGTGGCCCCGGGGCCATGGAGGCCGCCAACAGGGGCGCCTGCGAGGCGAAGGGCATCTCCGTCGGCCTCGGCATCGAGCTGCCCTTCGAGCAGGGGCTCAACGAGTACGTCGACATCGGTCTCAACTTCCGGTACTTCTTCGTCCGCAAGATGATGTTCGTCAAGTACGCGCAGGGGTTCGTGGTGCTGCCGGGCGGCCTCGGCACGCTCGACGAACTCTTCGAGGCCCTCACCCTCGTGCAGACCCAGAAGGTCACGCGCTTCCCGATCGTGCTCTTCGGTACGGAGTACTGGGGCGGGCTGGTCGACTGGCTCAAGAACACCCTGATCGCCCAGGGCAAGGCGTCGGAGAAGGACCTGCTCCTGTTCCACCTCACGGACGACGTGGACGAGGCGGTGGCCCTGGTCTCCAAGGAGGCGGGGAGGTAGGAGGGGCTTCCGCCCCTGCCTCGGGGGCGCTGCCCCCGACCCCCGCCGCTCCTCAAACGCCGGAGGGGCTACCCACTCAGCCTGTCCGGCGTTTGAGGACGAGCGCGCAGCGCGATACGGGGGGCGGGGGCGAGAACCCCTACGCCAGCCCCCGCCGGGCCACGGCCGGCGGACGGTGGCCCGCGATCGACGCCACCATGTCCAACACCTGCCGCGTCTCCGCGACCTCATGCACCCGATACACCTGAGCCCCCAGCCACGCCGACACGGCAGTGGTCGCGAGCGTCCCCACCACCCGCTCCTTGACCGGCCGGTCGAGCGTCTCGCCCACGAAGTCCTTGTTGGACAACGACACCAGCACCGGCCACCCCGTGGACACCATCTCCCCGAGCCGCCGCGTCGCCTCCAGACTGTGCCGCGTGTTCTTCCCGAAGTCGTGCCCAGGGTCGATCAGCACGGACTCCCGGGGCACCCCGAGGGACACCGCCCGCTCGGCCAGCCCCACCGTCACCTCCAGGATGTCGGCCATGACGTCGTCGTAGGCGATGCGATGCGGCCGCGTACGAGGCTGGGTACCGCCCGCGTGCGTGCACACGATGCCCACCCCGTACCGCCCGGCGACCTCGGCGAGTCGCGGATCGACCCCGCCCCAGGCGTCGTTCAGCAGGTCCGCGCCGGCCTCGCACACGGCCTCGCCGACCTCGTGCCGCCAGGTGTCGACGCTGATGATCACGTCGGGGAAGCGGCGCCGTACCTCGGCGACGAACCCGACGGTCCGCCGCGCCTCCTCCTCGGCGGTCACTTCCTCGCCCGGCCCGGCCTTGACCCCGCCGATGTCGATGACGGCGGCTCCCTCGGACACCGCCTGCTCCACGCGTGCGAGCGCAGGCTCGTCGCGGAAGGTGGCTCCCTGGTCGTAGAAGGAGTCCGGGGTCCGGTTCACGATCGCCATGATCACCGGCTCGTGCGCGTCGAACTCGCGCCTGCCCAGCCTGAGCATCCCCTGTGACCTCTCCCAGTAGTTGTCGCCGTCGGGCCGCCTGCGACCCTAACGGTCAGAGTCGCATGGCACGATCGGTGCCTGACACTTTCCGTGCCGACGCGCCCCGCGTCGGCATCAGAGCGTGGGGACCTCAGAGATGTTCATGTTCCTGTTCCTGGTCGTCGCCCTCGTCGTCGTGGTCGGCGCGGTGACCCTCTCCGTCGTGGGAGGCGGTGACAGCGGCGCCCTCCCCGAGGCGCTGCCGGAGCGTCTGCGGGACCCGCTTCCCCCGGACCGCCCGGTGCACCGCGGCGACGTGGAGGCGCTGCGCTTCCCGCTGACCCTGCGCGGCTACCGCATGGCGGACGTGGACGACGCCCTCAACCGCCTCGGCGCCGAACTGGCCGAGCGGGACGCCCGTATCGCCGACCTGGAGGCCGCCCTGTCCGGCGCCCGCTCGGCCACGGCTCCCTCCGCGACCGCCTCCCCGGCCACCTCCCTGGAGAAGCCCGCGGAGGAGGACCACCGGTGAGCGACGCCCTGAAGGGTGCGGACGGGGCTCTGCGCTGCCCCTGGGCGCTGTCCACCGACGACTACGTGGCGTACCACGACGAGGAGTGGGGGCGCCCGGTCCACGGCGACGACGCGCTGTACGAGCGGCTGTGCCTGGAGGCCTTCCAGTCGGGTCTGTCCTGGATCACGATCCTGCGTCGCCGCGAGGGCTTCCGGGCCGCCTTCGCGGCGTTCAGGATCGCCGATGTGGCGACTTTCACGGACACCGACAAGGAGCGTCTCCTCGCCGACACGGGGATCATCCGCAACCGCGCCAAGATCGAGGCGACGGTCGCCAACGCGCGCGTGCTCGTCGACTGGGCGCCGGGCGAACTGGACGAGCTGATCTGGTCCTTCGCCCCGGACCCGGCCTCGCGCCCCGCCCCGAAGGCGCTGTCCGACGTTCCGGCGGTGACCGACGAGTCGACCGCCCTCTCCAGGACCCTCAAGAAGCGGGGCATCCGCTTCGTGGGCCCCACCACGGCCTACGCCCTGATGCAGGCCTGCGGCCTGGTCAACGACCATTTGGCGGACTGCGCCTCCCGGAAAGGCGCCCCGAAGGGGGCCTTTTAGGGGCGCGGGGAACTGCGTGCCCGGCCCCCACCGGACCGGCACCGTCGAACCGAACCAATCCGGTCCCCCTTCGGCTACCGGCCCAGGTACTTCGGCTTCTCCTTGTTGACGAACGCCTGTACGGCGATCAGGTGATCCTCTGATTCCCCCGCCCGCGTCTGCAGCTCGTCCTCCTTCTCCAAGGTCTCGTCCAGCGAGTGCGCGAGCCCGAACGCGAGGGACTCCTTGAGCGCGGCGTACGCGAGAGTCGGCCCCTCGGCCAGGGAGCGGGCCAGCTTCAACCCCTCCGCGGCCAGCTCCGCGGACGGCACGATCCGATTCGCGATCCCCAGCTCGTACGCCTCCTGCGCGGTGATGCTGCGCGGGAAGAGCAGCAGGTCGGCGGCGCGGGAGGGCCCGACGACCCGGGGCAGCGTCCAGGAGATCCCGGAGTCGGCGGTGAGCGCGACCCCGGCGAACGACGTGTTGAAGGCGGCCGTGTCGGCGACGATGCGGTAGTCCGCGGCGAGCGCGAAGCCGAAACCCGCGCCGGCCGCGACGCCGTTGACGGCCGCCACCACCGGCTTCGCCGCACCCGTCAGAGCCCGCACGATCGGGTTGTAATGCTCCTGGACCGTGCTCATGACGCCCTCGCCCGCGCCCGACTCGCGCGCCGCCAGCAGTCCGCCGACATGCTCCTTGAGGTCCTGGCCCACACAGAACGCCCGGTCGCCGGCGGCGGTGAGGAGCACGGCCCGTACGGACTCGTCCGCCGCGGCGGCCTGTGCCGCCTCGCGGAAGGCGACCTTGGTCGCGGTGTTCATCGCGTTCATCGCCTCGGGGCGGTTCAGCGTGATCGTCGCGAGTCCGTCGCTCACCTCGTAGAGCACGGTGTCGGCCATGATGGTCCCCTCAGGAGTTGCGGATCCGTCGTACCCGTCGGTACGCACTGCTTCCGAGGACAGCATGGCGGAGATCACGGTGGGCGGCGGCGTTCGTACATGTGACCTGCGTCAAAGAATTCCGGTGTCCGAAAGTCCATGCAGTGGCGCAGTATCGCAGTCACACCGCCGAAATGGGTGGTTTTGATCAAGCGCGTTGCGCAAGCGATGCCGACTGATGTTGGTCATCGGGTCCTGAGATGCGGGATAATGGCTGGGAAGCAATGTGTTCGATGCCGGTGACGCGTGTCCGACGAGAGGACGCGTGCCCTTCAACGGGGCCGTCGGCGACGATGAGCTGGTTTCAGGAAGGGGAACGAGCATGGCGGCCATGAAGCCGCGGACGGGCGATGGCCCGCTCGAGGTGACAAAGGAGGGGCGGGGCATCGTCATGCGCGTTCCGCTCGAAGGCGGCGGACGGCTCGTCGTGGAGCTGACCCCCGACGAGGCTGACGCGCTCGGCGACGCCCTCAAGAAGGTCGTCGGCTGACGCGGAACGCGACCATACCCTTCCACTGCCCCGGCATCAACGCGATGCCGGGGCAGTGGTATTTCCTGGGATTCCGGGGGCTCAGGGGGTTTCAGGGGGCCCGGATCAGCGCTTGACCGCGCACAGCAGGCCGTCGCCCACCGGCAGCAGTGAGGGAACCAGCTCCTGGCTCTCGCGGATCGCGCGCAGCAGTTCGCGCAGCCGCAGCACCTCCGTGGGCTGCGGGCCCGACTCCACCGTGCGCCCGTTCGCGAACACGCCCTCGAAGACGACGAGGCCGCCCACTCGGAGCAGGCGCAACGATTCAGCGAGGTAGTCGAGGCACTCCAGCCGGTCGCCGTCGCAGAAGACGAGGTCGTAGCCCGCGTCCGCGAGCCGGGGCAGGACGTCCAGCGCGCGGCCCGGGATGAAGCGGGCCCGGTTGCTGGCGAAGCCGGACGCCCGGAAGGCCTGGCGGGCGAACTGCTGGTGCTCCGGCTCGGGATCCACGGTCGTCAGTACGCCGTCCGGTCGCATGCCGTGCAGCAGATGAATACCGGAGACTCCGGTTCCGGTACCGATCTCCGCGACCGCCTTGGCGTCCACGGTGGCAGCGAGCAGTCGCAGCGCGGCGCCCGTGCCGGGCGACACCGAGCGCAGCCCTGCTTCCCGGGCCCGGTCCCGGGCCCAGTGCAGTGCCTCGTCCTCGGCGACAAAGGCGTCGGCGAACGCCCAGCTCGTCAGCCGGTTGCCGGTAATGGCCCTCTCCTGTCCCCGTGGTTGCCTGGGCGTGACTGTATCCGTTGCCGCCGGGAACCCGCAGATGGGACCAGGCGTTTAGAGAGGGTGGGGAACACGGGTCGGGAACTGCACGGGGGTGGCGGATGGAGCGGGACGGCCGGCAAGTGCTGACGCAGCCATATGAGCGCGTATCAATTTCTCGTAAAACCGCTTATCCGGAGCTAACGGGCGAGGTGGCTATGGTAGGGGCTCCACTGGACACCACCAGAGCCGACAGGGGAGGTGCGGCTGAACCTGTGGATCGAGGAGGGGTGCTCCGGCGCCTGCTCAGATCGTCGGGGGAGCCGAAATCCGTGAACAACACTGCTGACCGATCCCGCATCGCTGACTCCGCTCAGACCGCGACCTTCACGTCCGACGCGGACTCGCAGGCGTGGACTCCCCCCACGTGGGAGGAGATCGTCAGCACACACAGCGGCCGGGTGTACCGGCTCGCCTACCGCCTGACGGGCAACCAGCACGACGCCGAGGACCTGACGCAGGAAGTCTTCGTCCGGGTCTTCCGCTCCTTGTCGACCTACACGCCCGGCACCTTCGAGGGCTGGCTCCACCGCATCACCACCAACCTCTTCCTGGACATGGTCCGCCGCAAGCAGCGCATCCGTTTCGACGCCCTCGGCGACGACGCGGCCGAGCGCCTGCCCAGCCGCGAGCCCTCCCCGCAGCAGGTCTTCAACGACACGCACTTCGACGCGGACGTCCAGCAGGCTCTCGACACCCTGGCCCCGGAGTTCCGCGCCGCGGTCGTCCTCTGTGACATCGAGGGGCTTTCGTACGAGGAGATCGCCGCGACCCTGGGCGTCAAGCTCGGTACGGTCCGCAGCCGGATCCACCGCGGCCGCTCCCAGCTCCGCAAGGCGCTCGCCCACCGTTCCCCCGAGGCCCGTGCCGAGCGCCGCGGTTTCGCGGTCACCGGTGCGCCCGCTCTGGGAGGAGGGGGCGCGAGCGCGTGAGTGGATCACGGCTGAATCCTGCCGACGGACCCCTGGCCGAGCAGCACCTCGGCGACCGACTTTCCGCCCTGGTGGACGGTGAGCTCGGCCATGAGGCGCGCGAACGCGTCCTGGCCCACCTCGCCACCTGTGCGAAGTGCAAGTCGGAGGCCGACGAGCAGCGACGACTGAAGAACGTGTTCGCGGAGGTCGCCCCGCCGCCCCCGTCCGAGAGTTTCCTGGCCAGACTGCAGGGGCTCCCCGGAGGAGGTGACCCGGACGGCGACAGCCCGCGACTGGGCCGGGGAGCGTTCGGAGCGTCCGGAGTCTTCGACATGACGCCGGACTCCTTCGGTTACCTGCCCTCCGGCCCCCATGCGACCGCACTGCCCTCGGAAGAGCGCGGATTCCGCATCCATGACATCAGCAAGCGCGAGGCCGAGCGCTCCGCCTCCCGGGGACTGCGCTTCGCCGCCGCCGCGGCCGGTGCCGTCTCGCTCGCCGCGATCGCCCTCGGCGGGGTCTCGACCGGCGTCCCGTCCGACACCGCGGACGCACGCGGCGGTTCGGGCAGCGGAAGCAACGTGACCCCGATGCGCACATCGAGCACGACCGGTGCCACCGGTTCCGACTCGCAGCGCCGCCGGTCCCTCGCACCGCTGCTCGCCCAGGGGCAGCGTTCGTTCGGCAACGAAGGGGGCGCGCGGACCGAGATGTCCGCGCCGCTGCTGCCCGGTGTGCCGGCGCCCGGACTGCCCGCGACCGGCGAGCAGAACAAGGGCTCGGGTTCGATGCACGCGCTGACCACCCCCGTGGTGGCCGGGGCCGCCGCGATGTCCCCGCTGATACGTCCGTTCGCGCCGGCCCCACGGGTCACGCTGACCGCCTGGTCGTCGGGTCCGGAGTTCGAGGCGTCCGTGCTGTCGGCCGTGCCGTCGTTCGACCCGTCCGCCTCACCCGCGCCTTCCTCCTCGGGCTGAACCGGCCCTCTGCGCGGCGGCCCGCGAACCTGGTTGAATCCAGGGATGGGCCGCGCCCGCCGCTGGAATCCGGGCGCGGAGGTCGAGACAACGCGGCGAGCGCCGACATGCCGTGCCGCGGGTCAGGTGTGGGGAGAGCATGGACGAGGGGAAGCCCACGAAGCCGAAGTGGTGGAGCCGGCCACGGACCCATGGGCCGGATCCCGCTCCGGCGGACCCGGTTTCCACGGGGAGCGGCGCGAGCGGGTTGCACGGGGGAGACATGGACGGCGACTTCGAGCTGGAGAAGCCCGCGGGTCCGGGTCGGGATCCGGGTACACCCGCTGCGACCGCTGCGACCGCTGCGACCGCTGTCGGAGACGCCGGCGCCGGCGGGGCGGGCCCCATCGCCGCGCCGGCCGCGGGCGCCCCAGGTGAGCGGCCCAGGCCCCTGCACGATCCGGACCCCTACAGCACACCGCCGTACGGCGGGCCGGGCCCCTGGGCGCCCGCGCCGCCGGTGCAGCACCCGGGGACGACCCCCGCGCACGGCACGACGGTGGAGGCGGTCGCTCCGCCTCAGGACGCTCCGGGTGAGGCAGTTTCCGGGGCTCCTGCCCCGCAGACATTCACCCCTACCCCTCAGACATCCGCCTCTCAGACCTCCGCCCCCCAAGCATCCGTCTCTCAGGTATCCGCACCGCAGACGCAGGGCGCGGGCGCCCTCGGGCCGGAGTGGCCGGTCGGCCTTCAGGCGGCTGGGGCGTCCCACGACGCCACCGAGAACGGCGCCCCCGCTCCCGGCACCCCCTGGCAGAACTACGACCCCTGGGCCGCCGCGCCCCTCCAGCACCACGGGGTGGTCGTCGAGGCGCCGGGCGGGCGCCGCGGGCGGACCGGGCGTGCGCTGGTCCTCGGCGCCGCACTGCTCGCCCTGGTCTCCGGAGGCGTGGGCGGGGCCGTGGGCGCCTATCTGGAGCGGACCGGGGGGATCGACGACATCGAGCTGCCACAGGCTGGAGTGGAGGCCGAGGGACGGGCACCGGACAGCGTGGCCGGTATCGCGGCCAGCGCTCTGCCCGGCGTGGTGACACTGCACGTGAGCGGTTCGGAGGCGCAGGGCACCGGTACGGGGTTCGTCCTCGACCGGCGCGGCCACATCCTCACCAACAACCACGTCGTGGAACCGGCGGACGGCAGCGGCGAGATCACCGTGACGTTCAGCGGCGGCGAGACCGCCAAGGCCGAGGTCGTGGGCCACGACAGCGGCTACGACCTCGCCGTGGTCAAGGTCGCCCATGTCAGCGGGCTCAAGCCCCTTTCGCTCGGCAACTCGGACAACGTCCAGGTCGGTGACCCGGTGGTGGCCATCGGAGCACCCTTCGACCTGGAGAACACCGTCACCGCGGGCATCATCAGCGCCAAGGAGCGCCCCATCACGGCGGGCGGCGAGGAGGGCGACGGCAGCGACATCTCGTACGTGGACGCGCTGCAGACGGACGCCCCGATAAACCCCGGCAACTCCGGCGGTCCCCTGGTCGACTCCAAGGCCCGTGTCATCGGCATCAACAGCGCCATCCGCTCCGCCGACAGCGGCTCCGACCTGGAGGGCGGCCAGTCCGGTTCGATCGGCCTGGGCTTCGCCATACCGATCAACCAGGGCAGGCGCGTCGCCGAGGAGCTCATCAACACGGGCCGGGCGACCCATCCGGTGATCGGCGTGACGCTCGACATGGAGTACTCCGGCGACGGCGCCCGCGTCGGCACCAAGGGCAACGACGGCGGCGCGGCGGTCACCCGGGGCGGCCCCGGCGCCCAGGCAGGCGTCGAGGCCGGTGACGTCATCACCGAGGTCGACGGGCAGCGGGTGCACTCCGGCGAGGAGCTCATCGTCAAGACGCGGTCCCACCGGCCCGGCGACCGGCTGCGGCTGACGCTGGAGCGTGACGGCAAGGAGCGGAAGGTCACCCTCGTCCTCGGCTCGGCCGACGGGAACTGACACGGCGGACGACCGATGCGTACAAGGGGATGAACCGGGCCGGAAGCGGGGGCGGACGGTTGGTCACGAATCCGACAGGAAGTGCACAGGGAACGGCCCGGCCCCTTGTGCCACAAGGCAAACAACCGGGAAAACCCGCCGTGTACACGCGGTCCGGGGCCCCGGGACAGTACCGGTCGGACAGGAACGCCGGGTACCGTGGACCCGGCCCGGACCACGGACGAACTGCCGAGCGCCGAGGACATCGCAAGGAGCTGCAAGGTGTTCAATGACATAGGACCGCTTGAGCTGGTCACGATCGTTGTCCTTGCCGTGCTCGTCTTCGGTCCGGAGAAGCTCCCGAAGATGATCCAGGACGTCACGCGGACCATTCGCAAGATCCGTGAGTTCTCGGAGAGCGCCAAGGCGGACATCCGCGAGGAGCTGGGTCCGGAGTTCAAGGACTTCGAGTTCGAGGACCTCAACCCCAAGACGTTCATCCGCAAGCAGCTGGACAACGACGAGCTGGGGCTCAAGGAGATCCGTAACGGCTTCGACCTGAAGAAGGAGATGGCCGAGGTCACGGACGCCGTGCACGGCCGCGAGTCCGAGACGTCGTCCTCGACCTCCTCGTCCTCCTCGTCCTCGTCGGCGGGCTCGGCCGGTGGCACCGTGGACATGACGAAGAAGCGCGGGGAGTCGGCGCCGGAAGAGCGCCCGCCGTTCGACGCGGACGCGACCTGACACACCCCTGACACGACCCTGGCGGGACCCTGGCGCGACCCCGAGGCGGCCTGACGCGGCCCGACCCCGGGCGGCGCGCCCGTCGTCCGGAACGCGCTTCACTTTCAGTCGAACGCCGTCCGTCTCCCCGTGCCCCGCTTGGATTCCGTCCGTTCGAGATGCGTCGGATCGGGTACGTATGTGAGCCATGTGCCGACCGGTTTTCCGGCCTTCGGCGGAGCTGTGGCTATCCTGCCTAGTTGTTGTGCGGACCGGACGGACGCCCGAAGGGGGGCGGGCCACCCGGTCCGCCGAGAGCGAGGAGGCGTCCGGGCAGATGGAGACGACAAGTCGGGTAGGCGCGCAGGCGCCGGCTGCGGAGGGTGGACAACAGCTCCCCTCCGCCCGGCGCACGGTCGACGGCTACCTGCTGGCGCCCTTCCCGTGGTACGGCCTCGACGAGGCCTTCACGGGGCCGCGCTGGCTGATGCAGGTCGGCGCCGCGGCCGACGGAGCCATTGAACACGGCTCGATCGGACACGGTGACGAGCCGTCGGTGCGCAGTGAGTCCACCGAGGACAAGGAGCGATTCGCGGTCGTGGTGACCGTCGCGGGCAACCCCGTGCGGCGCAGCGCCGACGGCACGGGGCTGCTGGAGGCCACCTCGGTGTCCTCCGCGGCCTGGCTCGCCGGAGTGGGGCTGCTGTCCTTCACCTGGCCCGGCCAGATGGACCACACCCTGCGCGACGACTGGCTGGACCAGCAGACCGAGACGGCGTGGGTCCTCGCGGACGATCTGGACGGGTCCGACTGGTCGACGCTGTCCCTTCCCGTGGACGGGGTGCCGACGCCGTTCCACTACAGAGAATCCGAGTTCGGCTGGGTCCTCGCGGGCTCGACGCAGGAAGGGGTTCATGTGGGGGCGTACGGGCGGGGGATGAGTGCGTACGGGGTGGCTTTCGCCATGATCAAGGACATCGGCACGTACGCCTAGGCGGCGGGCCGCGTCGTATTTCGGGTGCGGGCCGGTGGGGGTTGCTCGCGCAGTTCCCCGCGCCCCTGAAAGACGGGGCTGCGCCCCTGTCTTTCGCCTTGGGGGCGCGGGGAACTGCGCGGCCGACCCCCACCGGCCCGCACCCGACAGCCCGGCCCAAGCGGCTCGCGCCCGAAGGCCCGCGGGGAACTGCGCGGCCCGCCACCGTGCGCCCGCGGTCGCCCGGGCACAGACCCCCGGCGGGAGACCCCCGGCGGGCCGTTCGCGGCGTTCTAGAACTTGTTCCTCGGGGTGATGCCCAGCGACATGCCCGACAGGCCCCGCTGGCGCCCCCCCAGCTTGCCCGCGATCGCGCGCAGCGCCGAGCCGGCCGGCGAGTCGGGGTCCGTCAGGACGACCGGCCTGCCGTCGTCGCCGCCCTCGCGCAGGCGGACGTCGATGGGAATGGAGCCGAGCACCGGCACGGTGGCACCCGTCGTGCGGGTCAGCCCGTCGGCCACCGACTGCCCACCACCCGTACCGAAGATGTCGACCATCTCGTCGCAGTGGGGGCACGGCATGCCCGCCATGTTCTCGACCACACCGACGATCTTCTGGTGGGTCTGCACGGCGATCGACCCGGCCCGCTCGGCGACCTCGGCCGCGGCCTGCTGAGGAGTCGTCACGACCAGGATCTCCGCGTTCGGGACGAGCTGCGCGACCGAGATCGCGATGTCGCCCGTACCCGGTGGCAGGTCCAGGAGCAGGACGTCCAGGTCGCCCCAGTACACGTCCGCGAGGAACTGCTGCAGCGCGCGGTGGAGCATCGGGCCGCGCCACACGACCGGCGCGTTGCCGGGGGTGAACATGCCGATCGAGATGACCTTCACACCGTTCGCCGACGGCGGCATGATCATGTTCTCGACCTGGGTCGGACGGCCCTCGGCGCCGAGCATGCGCGGCACGGAGTGGCCGTAGATGTCGGCGTCCACGACACCGACCTTCAGCCCGTCCGCGGCCATCGCCGCCGCGAGGTTGACCGTCACGGACGACTTTCCGACGCCGCCCTTGCCGGAGGCGACCGCGTAGACGCGCGTGAGGGAGCCCGGCTTGGCGAAGGGCACCTCGCGCTCGGCCTGCCCGCCGCGCAGCGCGGACGCCAGGTCCTTGCGCTGCTCGTCGCTCATCACGTCCAGCGTGACGTCGACGCGCGTGACGCCCTCAAGGCGTGCGACGGCCTCGGTCACGTTGTTCGTGATGGTCTCGCGCATCGGGCACCCGGAGACAGTCAGGTACACCGCGACCGCGACCGAACCGTCCGCGCCGATCTCCACGGATTTGACCATCCCCAACTCGGTGATGGGTCGATGGATCTCGGGGTCGTTCACCGTCGCCAGTGCTTCACGCACCGCGTCTTCCGTAGCCATGGGGTCGATGGTACGGCGCCCGGCCCGGGGGCCGGAAAGCCCCGTCACCGGTCGTCTACGTCACGTGCCCGGGGGTGTTCCGCCGGGAATACGCCACGCCGGTTGCCGGGCCGGTCGCCGGGCCGGTCGCCAGGCCCGTCCCCGGTGCCGTCGCGGCGCCGCTCCTCCAGCTCCTTGACCAGGTCCGCGAGCTCGGAGCGGATCCAGTCCCGGGTGGCGACCTCGCCGAGGCCCACGCGCAGCGCGGCGATCTCCCGGGTCAGATACTCGGTGTCCGCGATCGACCGTTCGTTCTGCTTGCGGTCCTGTTCGAGGTTGACCTTGTCGCGGTCGTCCTGCCGGTTCTGCGCGAGAAGGATCAAGGGCGCGGCGTACGAGGCCTGGAGCGAGAGCATCAGGGTGAGGAAGATGAACGGGTAGTTGTCGAAGCGCAGATCACGCGGCGCGAAGACGTTCCACACCACCCACAGGATGATGACGAACGTCATCCAGACGATGAACCGGCCGGTGCCGAGGAACCGCGCGATCCGCTCGGAGAGCCGTCCGAAGGCCTCCGGGTCGTACTCGGGCAGGAATCTGCGCCGCGGCGGCTGCGGCTGGTCGAGCCGCAGCCGGGGCCGCGCGGTGGTGCCCGCCCCCGTGGCCGCCCGCTCGCGGGCGTCGCGCTCAGGAGCCATCAGTGGCCTCCTCGGCGCCCGTGTGTCCGCCGCCGGCCGCTGAGGTGGCAGCCGGCTCGGTGCCGGACCCGATCGCTTCCTCGTCCGAGTGGAACTCCCTCTCCCGCCAGTCCTCGGGCAGCATGTGGTCGAGTACGTCGTCCACGGTGACCGCGCCGAGCAGCGAACCGCTCTCGTCGACGACGGGGGCCGCGACCATGTCGTACGTGGCGAAGAAGCCGGCCACGACGGGCAGCACGGCCTCCGGGTCCAGCGGCCGCAGGTCGTCGTCGATGATCGAGCCCACCAGCGTGTACGGCGGGTCGCGAAGGAGCCGCTGGAAGTGGACCGTGCCGAGGTACTTGCCGGTCGGGGTCTCGTCCGGGGGGCGGCACACGTACACCTGGGCGGCCAGCGCGGGGGAGAGGTCGGCGTTGCGCACCCGGGCGAGCGCGTCCGCGACGGTCGCGTCGGGCCGCAGCACGATCGGCTCGGTCGTCATCAGACCGCCCGCGGTGCGTTCCTCGTACGCCATCAGCCGCCGTACGTCCGCCGCGTCGTCCGGACGCATCAGCGCGAGCAGCCGCTCCTTGTCCTCCTCCGGCAGCTCGCCGAGCAGGTCGGCCGCGTCGTCGGGGTCCATGGCCTCCAGGACGTCCGCGGCGCGCTCCTCCTTGAGCTTGCCGAGGATCTCGATCTGGTCGTCCTCGGGGAGCTCCTCCAGGACGTCGGCGAGCCGGTCGTCGTCCAGGGCCGCGGCGACCTCGGCGCGCCGCTTCGCGGACAGATGGTGCAGGACGTTCGCCAGGTCGGCGGGGCGCAGCTGCTCGAAGGAGGCGAGCAGGTTCTCGGCGCCCTGTCCGTGCTCCTCCAGCGAGAACCCGGTGACGGCCGACCACTCGACGGTCAGGGTCTCCCCCTTGGCCCGCCGGAACGCGCCGCCGGTCCGCCCCTTCCGTACGAAGACCCGGTCGATCTCCCAGTCGCGGCGGGCCGGCAGCTGCTGGATGGCGATGTCCAGGACGGTGACCGTCTCGGGCGGTTCGCCGCTCTCCGCGAGGGTGACGCGCCGGTCGAGCAGTTCGCCGAGGACGAGCCGCTCGGTGGGGCGCTGCTCGAACCGGCGGACGTTCAGCACGCCGGTGGTGATGACCTGGCCCGACTCGATGCCCGTCACCCGGGTCATGGGCAGGAAGATACGACGCCGGGTGGACAGTTCGACGACGAGGCCGAGCAGTCGTGGGGGCCGCCGTCCGACGCGCAGCATGGCGACGAGGTCGCGCACGCGTCCCACCTGGTCGCCGTTGGGGTCGAAGACGGCGATGCCGGAGAGGTGCGAGACGAAGATCCTGGGGGCGCCTGCCGCCATCCGGGCGCCTCCTTCTTCGTACGGGCTTCGGTTCGGGTGTTATGGAGTGTCATGTCCGCTCGGGTGGGCTTCAGGCTAGCCCGTCCCGGTCGGATACGCCCTGGTGAGCGGTGCGGACGGACTGACTCCGAGGGGCGTTGCGGGCCCCGGTACGCTGCGGTACGCCGTTGAGGACGACCGCACGAGAGGCAGCGCCACCTGTGACTGCGATTCCCGGGGGACGAACCCGTAAGGCCGCGTTGGCGAGGGCCGTGTGCGCGCTCTTCGTGGCGGGGGCAGGGGTGACGGGGTGCGGCGGTGAGGATCCGGACGCGGGGACGAACGGGGTCGGGAAACTTCCCCCCGCCAAGATCCAGAGCCGGACGCAGTCGGCCGCGGGGGCCGCCGGGACGGTACGGCTGTCCGGGGCTGTGGTCAGCAACAAGCGCACCTACAAGCTGGACATGCAGCTGAAGAAGGACGGCGGTACGGGGTCGGTCACCTCGGACGGTGTCACGTTCCGCCTGCTGCGGGTGGACGAACACCTCTTCATCAAGGCCGACGCGGACTTCTGGAACCACCAGGACGGCAAGAGCGACGACAGTACGTCGGACACCGCGGCGGCGGGGAAGCTTGAGGGCATGTACGTGAAGGTCCCCAAGGGGGACCCCGCGTACCAGCAGCTCAGTGTCTTCACCGACAAGGACGTGCTGCTGGACGGGATTCTGTCCCTGCAGGGCGAGCTGGCGACGGACGGCCATCACGAGCTGAACGGTGTGCGCACGATCCGCCTCACCAGTGACAAGGGATCCGGCGGTCGGATCGACGTCTCGCTGGAGGGTAAGCCGTATCCGCTGCTGCTGGTCCGGGCGGGGGACGCGGGGACGATCCGTCTGACGGACTGGGGCCGGGACTTCGTCCTGAAGGCCCCGGACAAGGCGGACACGGTCGACTACGGCCAACAACTCCCGTCGTCCTGACCCGCGCAGTTCCCCGCGCCCCTAGAGGCGAAAGACTGCGCCGTTCCCCGCGCCCCTTAAAGCGAAAAGATTGCGCCGTTCCCCGCGCCCCTGAGGGGTGGGGGGTGTGTGGTTGTGACGGGGCGCAGCCCCGGCTTTTGGGGGCGCGGGGAACTGCGCGAGCAACCCCCACCGGCCCGCGGACGACACTCGACCCCACCCGCCCACCCACCCACCCGCCCACCCACCCACCCAAGCGCGCGCAGCGCTCAACGCCGGCGTCGACGGAAAAGCAGCCGCGGCAACCCCGCCGGGACAGGCAACCGCGTAGTCGCCGACGTAGGCACCGGCACCGCGGCCAACGAACCGCCGGGCAAGGCCGCGGTCGAACCCGTCGGCGCCAGCCGGACGACCCGGCACTCGCGAGCCCACCGCTCCGTCATCGCCTCACCGTCGGGCGCGTTCAACCGCTTCCCCTTCAGCTCGCCGACGGCGACCCCCCACTCCTCGGATCCGGGAGCCAGCTCCACGACGGACGCCGTCCAGGACACCAACCGCCCGCCCTTGTCCTTGCTGCGGACCGTCACGACCGCCTCGCGGCCGTCCACGAGCCCGGGCAGCGGCTGCTCACCGGGCCCGTCCCCGACCAGGTACACCGCCCCGTCGTGCCACACGTGCCACAGCGCCCGGGACGGCGCCCCCTGACCCTGACCCTGGCCCTGGTCGTGGCCATGGTCCTGGGGGTCCAGCGACGGGACACCGCTCCCGCGCACCCAGATGAGCCCGGACTTCTTGGTGGCCTCCTCGACGAGGGCCTGTTCGGCAAGAGCCTGATCCGTCATGCGGGCCAGCCTATCGGTGGCCCCGTACGGCTCCTCGGAGCGTTCTCAGAGCCAGCCGTTGCGCTTCAGCGTCCGGTGGATCCCCAGGCAGAGCACCACCGTGATGCCCATGATCGTGGGGTACCCGAACCGCCAGTGCAGCTCCGGCATGTGCTCGAAGTTCATGCCGTACACCCCGCACACCATCGTCGGCACGGCGATGATCGCCGCCCAGGACGTGATCTTGCGCATGTCCTCGTTCTGCGCGACGGACGCCTGCGCGAGGTTGGCCTGGAGGATCGAGTTGAGCAGCTCGTCGAAGGCGACGACCTGCTCGTGCACCCGCGCCAAGTGGTCGGCGACATCCCGGAAGTACTTCTGGATGTCGGGGTCGACCAGCCGCATCGGCCGCTCGCTCAGCAGCTGCATGGGCCGCAGCAGCGGCGACACCGCGCGCTTGAACTCCAGGACCTCCCGCTTGAGTTGGTAGATCCGGGCCGAGTCGACACCGCGCGACACCCCGCCCCTGCGGCCGGGCGAGAACACCTCGGTCTCGACGTCGTCGATGTCGTCCTGCATGGCGTCCGCGACCGCGATGTAACCGTCGACGACATGGTCGGCGATGGAGTGCAGTACGGCGGAGGGGCCTTTGGCGAGCAGCTCCGGGTCGTCCTGCAACCGGTGCCGCAGCGCCCGCAGCGAGCCCTGTCCGCCGTGCCGCACGGTGATGAAGAAGTCCCGCCCGGTGAAGCACATCACCTCGCCGGTCTCCACGACCTCGCTGGTGGCGGTGAGTTCGTCGTGCTCGACGTAGTGGATGGTCTTGAAGACGGCGAACAGCGTGTCGTCGTACCGCTCCAATTTGGGCCGCTGGTGGGCGTGGACGGCGTCCTCGACGGCGAGCGGGTGCAGCCCGAACTCGGCGGCCAGGCCCGAGAACTCGTCCTCGGTGGGCTCGTGCAGGCCGATCCACGCGAACCCCCCGTCGCGCCGCACCTGACGGATCGCCGTACGCGGCGTGAGGCTGTCGTCGGAGGGGAGGCGGACGCCGTCGCGGTAGACCGCGCAGTCCACGACGGCCGAACTCTCCGCAGCCGACCGGGTGGTGTCGTACGCCCCGCCGTCCTTGCGGAGCGAGGGGCGGACCGCGGCACGCAGGTTGTGGATCATCGACATGGGTGGCTCCTTCGCGAACGAAGGCCGCCGACGACGGTTGGAACTGCCCGGAATGGGGACGTCCTGACTGCGGATGTTTGGCACGTCCACAAAGCGGGGAGCACCGCACCGTCACGGTGGCGGCTTCGCTACTGATACAGATCAGAAAAATTCAGACAGATCAGGGAAAACGAAGTGCTCTTCCGTTGTGTACCGGACCGGCCATGACGCGAGCGCAGGAGATGACGCGAACGCGAGAGGTGGCAGTCGGCAGAGCGTGAGCTCGGGAAGCTGAGAGGAACTCAGCAGCCGGAAGAGCGGGTGGTACTGCCTGGTCGACTTCGATCCATGGAGCCCCACCTCCTCCGGCCGGTCCCCCGTAGGGGAGGTCCATCCCCCGTAGGGGAGTCTCATGCGTCGAGACGTGGGCCGGGACTTGAGAGCGACGCTTCTGCGTGCTGCCCCGGCCAGCGGCCAAGAGTATCAGCCGACTGAAGTGTCAAGCCGTCGCTTTGCCCGCTACTGACGAGTTCTATGCTCGGCGCATGGTTGATGTTCTTGCTCTGGTGGAAGCCCGTTTGCGTACCGCCCTGGGCGAACCGGACGCGCGCGCCGCGGTGACGTTCCTCGGCACCGACCGCATCGAGGTGCTCCGTTTCACGGACCTGGAGACCTCCGGTACGGCCCCCACCGGCATCGTCCGTTACGCGACGCTCGGCATGTCCGCCCAGCCGATGGCGGACCCCACGGCGGCCGTCGCCGACCCGGTCGCGGGCCCGCGCGCCGAGCTGGTCCTGTCGGTACGGGCCGGCGGCGCCGACACCGACACCGACAAGGTGCTCCGCCCCCTCGCCGTACTGGCCGCGTCCCCGCAGGTCGAGGGCCTGGTCGTGGCCCCGGGCGCCTCGCTCGACGTGGGCGATCCGCTGTGGCCGGGCGCCCCCTTCACCTCCGTCCTGGTCGCCGAGCCGGGCGGCCTGGTCGAGGATCTGGAACTCGACGCACCCCTGGATCCCGTACGTTTTCTGCCGCTGCTGCCCATGACGCCGAACGAGGCCGCGTGGAAGCGGGTGCACGGCGCCGGGGCGCTCCAGGAGCGCTGGCTGGCGGGCGGAACGGACCTGCGCGATCCCGCGCGCAGGTCCGTGTCCCTGGACTGACCCTCAACAGCCGACCCGGCTCGGCCGGTTGGGTATCTCACACCCCGTGAAGTCCGAGAAGCGACGGTCCGAGAAGCGACGGTCGGGGAAGTGCCGGCCAGGGAAGTGAGGGCCGGGGAACTGACGGCCGGGGAGGCGGGGCCTCAGTTCGCGAAGACGGTGACCCCGTCCTCCGCCGCGTGCCGCTCCTCCAGCTCCTGTGCCTCGTGCGTCAGGGACTCCCGGCGTACGAGGACCACGAGCGCGCCCAGCGCCGCCGTGACCGCCGCGACCACGAACGGGATGTGGATGTCGGTCCATTCCTCGATCCTCGGCGCGAAGAAGGGCGCCGCCGCGGCGGCGAACCAGCGGACGAAGTTGTAGCCGGCGCTCGCCACCGGGCGCGGCGCGTCCGACACGCCGAGGGCGAGCTCCGTGTAGACGGTGTTGTTCACGCCGATGAAGGCACCGGAGAGGATCGTGCAGACGACGGCCGTGGTGTGGCTGCCGTAGCCGAGGACGAGCACGTCGGCCGCGAGCAGCACCAGCGAGCCGCCGAGCACCTTCAGTGAGCCGAACCGGGCCTGCATGCGGGGTGCCACGAGCACCGAGAACACCGCGAGCAGCACACCCCAGGCGAAGAAGACCGCGCCCGATTTGTACGGGCTCATGTTCAGTACGAACGGCGTGAAGGCCAGCACGGTGAAGAACGTGTAGTTGTAGAAGAACGCCGAGCCCGCCACCGAGGCGAGACCGCCGTGGCCGAGAGCCCTGACCGGGTCGAGCAGGCCCGTCCTGCGCGCGGGCTTCGGCTGCTCCTTCAGGAACGCCGTGATGCACAGGAACCCGATCGCCATCAGGAACGCGGTGCCGAAGAACGGGTAGCGCCAGCTGGCGTCACCGAGCAGCGCGCCCAGCAGGGGCCCGCAGGCCATGCCGAGGCCCAGGGCCGACTCGTACAGGAGGATCGCCGCCGCGCTGCCGCCGGCCGCCGCGCCGACGATGACGGCGAGGGCGGTGGAGACGAACAGGGCGTTGCCGAGTCCCCAGCCGGCCCGGAAGCCGACGAGTTCGCCGACCGAGCCGGAGGTGCCGGAGAGTCCGGCGAAGACCACGACCAGCGCGAGGCCCAGCAGCAGGGTCTTGCGGCCGCCGATACGGCTGGAGACGAAGCCCGTGACCAGCATCGCGAGGGCGGTGATCAGGAAGTACGAGGTGAAGAGCAGGGAGACCTGGCCGGCGGTGGCGTCCAGGCCCTTGGCGATGGACGGCAGGATCGGGTCGACGAGGCCGATGCCCATGAAGGCGACGACGGATGCCCCGGCGGTCGCCCAGACCGCCTTCGGCTGACGCAGGAGGCTCGTGGCCCCCGCGTCGAAGGTGTCCCCTTCGGTGGGGCCTCCCGTGCTGCTGTTCATGCCCGCTCCTTCACGCTGCTCGCGGAGAGATGGTCGAAGATGGTTGGCGTATACACATAATAAGTTAGATCGGCTAATGAATGCAAGCTACATCTAGTTTGTGGTGGCGATGGGTCGTGGCGGGGAGGTGACAGGCGCGCGGCGGACGGGTGATCGTCCTTGACGCGACGAAGGACGGGGAGGACCGTTGTGCCACATGAGGGGCGAACCCAGTTGCCCGAAGTGTGGTGGCCGGGTCAGGGCTCCCGGCCTCTTTGCCGACTCCTGGCAGTGCGATGTGCACGGCATCGTGCATCCGCTGCAGCCCGTGATCCCGCCCAGCGTGGAAGCCCTCGGTGTGGTCGTGCACCGTGCGCGCGTACCGGTGTGGATGCCGTGGCCGCTGCCCGTCGGCTGGCTCTTCACGGGTGCGGCGTTCGCCGGTGACGACCGCAGCGGCGGTCGCGCGACGGCAGTCGCCTGCTCGGGGCCCGGGCCGCTCGGCGGATTCGGTGAGCTGATGCTCGTCGCCGAGGAGCTGGGCGTGGGTCTGGGCGCGCGGTACGCGGGCATCGAGGGGCTCGACCCGGGCCCGTACATGGACGTGGAGAAGCCCCCTCAGGTGAAGGTGCTGGCCGCGGGACGGCCGACGCCGCTCTGGCACGTCCCGGGGGTGCCCGGCGACCGGGCCGTCTTCGCCGGGGAGGCGCTCGGGCTGTGGCTGTGGGCGGTCGTGTGGCCCGAGCAGTCGGGGATGATGATGTACGACGAGCTGGTGCTGACGGATTTGCGGGATGCCGGCGCGGAGGCGGATCTGCTGCCGTGCGGGGCGCTGTCGCCGCGGATCCTGGAGCCCTAGGCTCCGCCGGTCTGTGCGGTTTCTCTGCGGCTTCCTCGGGGGGCGTCGCGTGGGAGTGCCGGGTGCGGGTCGTCGTGTGGCTGGTCGCGCGGTTCCCCGCGCCCCTTGAGTGGTGGGGCTGGGCCCGTGCCGCCTTGTGTAGGGGGCGACCCTGGGTGGTGGGTGTGACAGGAGCTGTTCCTGATCCCGTTATCCTTGAACGGTCCCCCTGTCCTGGCCTTGTCTGGAGTCCGCTCGTGCGCATCGATCTGCACTGCCACTCCAAGGCCTCCGACGGTACGGACACTCCGGCCGAGCTGGTGCGGAACGCCTCCGCGGCCGGTCTCGACGTCGTCGCGCTGACCGACCACGACACCACCCGCGGATACGCCGAGGCCATCGCGGCCGTGCCCGCCGGGCTGACGCTCGTGACCGGCGCCGAACTCTCCTGCCGCCTCGACGGCGTCGGCCTGCACATGCTGGCGTACCTCTTCGACCCCGAGGAGCCGGACCTGCTGCGTGAGCGTGAGCTGGTACGCGACGACCGGGTGCCCCGGGCCCAGGCGATGATCGGTAGCCTGCGGGAACTGGGCGTGCCCATCACCTGGGAGCACGTGGAGCGGATCGCGTCCGGCGGGTCCGTGGGCCGGCCGCACATCGCCACCGCGCTGGTCGAGCTGGGCGTGGTGCCGACCGTCTCGGACGCGTTCACGAGCGAGTGGCTCGCCGACGGCGGCCGGGCGCACATCCAGAAGCACGAGTCCGACCCCTTCGATATGATCCGGCTGGTCAAGGCCGCGGGTGGCGTGACCGTCTTCGCCCATCCCGCCGCCGCCAAGCGGGGCCGGACCGTACCGGAGTCCGCGATCGCCGAGCTGGCCGCGGCCGGGCTGGACGGCATCGAGGTCGACCACATGGACCACGACGCGGCCACCCGGGCCCGGCTGCGCGGACTCGCGGGCGAACTGGGGCTGCTGACGACCGGTTCGAGCGACTACCACGGCCACCGCAAGGCGTGCGAACTCGGCGAGTACACGACGGACCCCGAGATCTACGCCGAGATCACCCGCCGGGCGACGGGCGCGTTCCCCGTCCCGGGCACGGGCGGCCCAACGACCGCGTAACACCGACAGACCGCCACGCCCACAGACAGACGACGCCCTCAACGCCCCCTTAAGGGGCGCGGGGAACGGCGCAGTCTTTCGTCTCAAGGGGCGCGGGGAACGGCGCAGTCTTTCGCCTTAAGGGGCGCGGGGAACTGCGCGACCAGCCACGACGCACCCGCACCCGGCACGCACACGCACTCCCACCCACCCCCTCCTCAACACCACGCAAGGCTCAACTGCTCATGTTCGACCTCGCCATCTTCGGCTCCCTCTTCCTCACGCTCTTCGTCATCATGGATCCCCCCGGGATCACCCCGATCTTCCTCGCGCTGACATCCGGACGCCCCGCCAAGGTGCAGAAGCGCATGGCCCTCCAGGCCGTCTGCGTCGCCGGCGGCGTCATCACCGTCTTCGGCCTGCTCGGGCACCAGATCCTGAACTACCTGCACGTGTCGGTCCCCGCCCTGATGATCGCCGGCGGCCTGCTGCTCCTGCTCATCGCGCTCGACCTGCTCACGGGCAAGACCGACGAGCCCAAGCAGACCAAGGACGTCAACGTCGCCCTCGTACCCCTGGGCATGCCGCTGCTCGCGGGCCCCGGCGCGATCGTGTCCGTCATCCTCGCCGTGCAGAAGGCCGACAGCCCGGCGACCCAGGCGTCGGTGTGGACGGCGATCCTCGCCATCCACGTCGTGCTGTGGGTCGTGATGCGGTACTCGCTGCTGATCATCCGGGTCATCAAGGACGGCGGAGTCGTGCTCGTGACGCGCCTCGCGGGCATGATGCTCTCCGCGATCGCCGTGCAGCAGATCATCAACGGCGTCACCCAGGTCGTCCGGAGCAGCTGAACGCGGGACCCGCTGAACGTGGACCCATTGAACGCGGCCCCCTTGAACGCGAAACCCCCGCCCGGCATCGCGCCGGACGGGGGTTTCGAAGACTGTCTGTGAAGACTGTCGAACAACCGCTGTTATGAGGCCGAGGTGTCGGCCGGCCGGATCCAGAGGCGCTGCCCGATGGCGGCGGCCTGCTGAACGATCCGGTTGACGGAGGCGGCGTCCACGACGGTGCTGTCCACGGGCGTGCCGTCGACGTCGTCGAGTCGCATGATTTCGAAGCGCAAGGGCTTCTCCCTTCGTCTGGTCATCCTCCTGGAGGAGAACTACTGGTGGGGTGGGTGACCGGGTCATCTGTGTCCCGCGTTCCCATAGGAGTCAACGGGATGTTTGTTACGAACATTCCCTACGCTAAAGAAAACTTTCGAACGTCTAATTACTTGTGAGTATCGGGACCGGCTGTGTACACACAGTGACGTCCTGCGACAATGAGGCGCATATGAATGACGACATCGCGGCAGCCGACGACCCCGACGACTTCTCCACCCTCGCCGCGCGCATCGACCGCTCGAACGAGCTGCTCCAGCGCATGCTGGCCGAGGTGGCGAAGACGCCGTCGACCCACGCGATCTTCGTCGACGCCGGGTACCTCTACGCGGCGGCGGGCCGGCTCGTGGCGGGCACGGAGGACCGCCGGGCCTTCGAGCTGGACGCCGAGGGGCTCATCGACGCGCTCATCGACCGGGCGCGCACGATCTTCGCGGACAGCAGGCTGCTGCGCGTCTACTGGTACGACGGGGCGCGGCGCCGCATCCACACGGCGGAGCAGCAGTCCATCGCCGAGCTGCCCGACGTCAAGGTCCGGCTCGGCAACCTCAACGCCAACAACCAGCAGAAGGGCGTCGACTCCCTGATCCGTTCCGACCTGGAGTCACTGGCCCGGCACCGCGCCATCAGCGACGCGGCGCTCATCGGCGGCGACGAGGACCTGGTCTCGGCCGTGGAGGCGGCGCAGGGATACGGGGCCCGGGTCCACCTCTGGGGCATCGAGGCCCCGGAGGGCCGCAACCAGGCGGAGCCGCTGCTCTGGGAGGTCGACAGCCAGCGCACGTTCGATCTCGACTTCTTCAAGCCGTACGTGGTCCGGCGCGCCACCGCCTCCTACGAGACGTCGGCGGTGGCCCGGCCGAGCCGGGAGGACGTGCGGTTCGTGGGGGCGCAGATCGCCGCGAAGTGGCTGGCCGCGCGGGGGCGGGAGTCGTTGGCGGAGCTGCTTCCCGGCCATCCGTATCTGCCCGGGCCGGTCGATCAGGAGCTGCTCGTGGAGTCCGAGGGGCTCTTGCAGTATTCGCTGCGCGGGCAGGCGGATTTGCGGCGGGCGCTGCGGGACGGCTTTTGGGAGCACTTGCAGGGGCAGTACTGAGCGATTCGCTTCGGCGCCCGGCCCGAGCGGTCCGTTGTGCGTGCGTGGTGGTGACCTGTGGGCCCGGTGAGGGCTGGACGCGCAGGTCCCCGCCCTTCGGGACGGCGGATCTAGCCCAGGTGGTCCCAGAACGCGGCCAGCGCCTCCGCTGTTTCCAGGGGGCGGTCCGCGTTGGGGGAGTGCTCGGCTCCGTGGATGATCGTGCGGTGCGCCTCCAGGCGTACGGCCATGTCGTCGAGGAGCGGGACCGGCCAGGTGTCGTCGCTCTCGCCCGACAGGACGTGCACGGGCAGGCGCAGCGCCGCAAGCTCGGCCACCCGGTCGGACTCCTCACACAGCTGCCGCCCAGCCGCGGCGAGCTGAGCCGGGCTGTTGCCGAGCCAGCGTCGTCTGAGGTCCTGCTGGTCGTCCAGGCCGGCGTCCAGCTCGCCCTCGGCGTCCTCCGGCGGGTCCAGCGCCCGGATCGCCTCCCACACCTGCGCCATGTCCATCACGGTCAGCGCGTCCCGCAGCAGTTTCACGCGCTGTTGCTGACTGGGGGAGATCTCCGCGGGCCCGGAGGACACCAGGGTGAGGGACCGGAAGCGGGCCGGCTCCAGCAGGACGGCCGCGCGGGCGACCTGTCCGCCGAACGAATGGCCCAGCAGATGGAAGCGTTCCTCGGAACCGTCGGAGCCGCTTGAGCCGTCGTGGCTGTCGGCGAGCGCGTCGAGCTGCGCTAGTACATCCAGCGCCAACTCGCCCTGCGCGTAAGGCGTTTCGTCGTCGCGCGGGCCCGGTGACTCGTACTGGCCCCGGCCGTCCACCGCGACGGTCCGGTAGCCGGCCGCCGCGAGCGGCTCGTGCAGCGAGATGAAGTCCTCCTTGCTGCCGGTGAACCCTGGCAGCAGCAGCACGGTTCCCTTCGTGGGGCTGCCCGCGTCGATCACGGCGAACTCCCCGCGCGCGGTGCCGAGGCGATACGCGCGGGCCCCGGAGGGCGGGACGAAGGTGAAGGGCCTGCTCATGAGAAGGAGGCTATCCGGGCAACCTGACAGGTGGCATACCGGGCGGCGTACCGGCCCGTGGCGCCGGGCAGCGTACCCGTCGGTGGCACCGGGCTTTCGAAGCCCTGTCGGGGCCCGTTCGCGGAACGCCGACGGCCCGGCCCCCGCAAGGGGAACCGGGCCGTCGGATGCGGAACTCAGCCCTCCGTGGGCTCGGCGGACGCAGCCGCCTTGCGCGTACGGCGACGCGGCTTGGCCTCGGGCGCTGCCTCGGCCTCGGCCGACTCCGTGACCGCATCCGTGGCGGTTGCCTTGGCTGCTGTCTTGGCGGCCGTCTGGCGCGTGCGACGCGGCTTGACCGGAGCCTCGGCGGTGTCCGCCGCGGTCTCGGTGGCCTGGGCCGGGATGTCGGCCTCGGCGACCGCGGCCTTACGGGTGCGGCGGCGGGGCTTCGTCTCGGTCGCCTCGGCCGTGTCCACGGCGCTCTCCGCCGCTTCCACGGGCGCGGCGGCCTTGCGGGTGCGGCGCGGCTTCGTCACCGTGGCCGCCGGTTCCTCGACCGTCGTGCCCTCGGCGGTGTCCACCGCGGTCTCGGCGGCGACAGCGGCCTTACGCGTACGCCGACGCGGCTTGGCCTCCTCGACGGGTGCTTCCTCCACCGGAGCCGCCGGGGCGACGGGAGCCGTCTCGGCGGTCGCGGCGGCCTTGCGGGTGCGGCGGCGGGGCTTGGCCTCGGGCTCCTCGGTCGCCTGCGCCGGGATACCGGCCTCGGCGACCGCGGTGACCTCGGCGCTCTCGGTGGCCACGGCGGCCTTACGCGTACGGCGGCGCGGCTTGGTCTCAGCGGCCTCAGCGGCCTCAGCGGCCTCGGCGGTGTCCAGGGCCGTCTCGGCGGCGGCCGTGGTCGTGGCCTTGCGGGTGCGGCGCGGCTTGGCTTCGACGGCCTCGACCGGGTCGGCGACGGCGTCCACCGCGGTCACGGCTGCCTCGGCGACCGTGGCCTTGCGGGTGCGGCGGCGGGGCTTGGTCACCACGGCTTCGGCGGCCTCGGCGGCCTCGGTCACGACGGTCGGCTCGGCCTCGGGGGCCTCCTCGACGACGGCGACCTCGGGCTGTCCGGCCTCCGCCGTGCGACGGGTGCGACGGCGGCGCGGCTTGGCCTCGGCGTCCGCCACCGGCTCGGCGACGGGCGCGACGTCCGGTACGGCAGCCGGTACGACGGCCGGCTCGGGGACCTCGACGGCCGTGCCCTCGGCCGTGGCGACCGCGGTGGCGGCTGCCTCCGACCCGCCTGCGGCACGTGTACGACGACGCCGGCGCGCGCTGCGCGACTCCGTCGCCTGACCCGATCCGGTGCTGTCCGCCACGGTCTCCGGTGCGGACTGCGCTGCAGCCTGCGACGTGCTCTGCGGCTCCGCGGCGTCGAGCGCCGTGCCGTTGCGCGTACGACGACGGCGGCGCGGTGTGCGCTCCGCACGATCACGATCACGGTCACGGTCACGACCGCGGTCTCGGTCGCGCTCGGCGACCGGGGCCGGACCTGCCGCGGGACGGCCACCGCGGCCACCGCGGGCGCCACGCCCACCGGTCTCGCCGAGGTCCTCGACGACCTCGGCCGACAGACCGGCACGGGTGCGCTCGGAACGCGGCAGGACACCCTTGGTGCCGGCCGGGATGCTCAGCTCCTCGAAGAGGTGCGCGGACGTGGAGTACGTCTCCGGCGGGTCCGGGAAGCCGAGGTCCAGCGCCTTGTTGATCAGCTGCCAGCGGGGGATGTCGTCCCAGTCGACGAGCGTGACGGCGATGCCCTTGGCGCCCGCGCGGCCCGTACGGCCGATGCGGTGCAGGTACGTCTTCTCGTCCTCGGGGGACTGGTAGTTGATGACGTGCGTGACGCCCTCGACGTCGATGCCGCGCGCGGCCACGTCGGTGCAGACGAGCACGTCCACCTTGCCGTTGCGGAACGCGCGCAGCGCCTGCTCGCGGGCGCCCTGGCCGAGGTCGCCGTGGACCGCGCCGGAGGCGAATCCGCGCTGCTGCAGCTGGTCGGCGAGGTCGGCCGCCGTGCGCTTCGTACGGCAGAAGACCATCGCGAGACCGCGGCCGTCGGCCTGCAGTATGCGCGAGACCAGCTCGGGCTTGTCCATGTTGTGCGCGCGGTAGATGAACTGCGCGGTGTTCCTGACGGTCGCGCCCACGTCGTCCGGCTCCGAGGCGCGGATGTGCGTGGGCTGCGACATGTAGCGGCGCGCGAGACCGATGACCGCGCCCGGCATGGTCGCCGAGAACAGCATCGTCTGGCGGCGGACCGGCAGCATGTTCATGATCTTCTCGACGTCGGGCAGGAAGCCCAGGTCGAGCATCTCGTCGGCCTCGTCGAGGACAAGGGCGCGCACGTGCTTGAGGTTGAGCTTCTTCTGGCCCGCGAGGTCCAGCAGCCGGCCCGGGGTGCCGACGACGACGTCGATGCCCTTCTTGAGGGCCTCGACCTGCGGCTCGTACGCCCGCCCGCCGTAGATGGCGAGCACGCGGACGTTACGGACCTTGCCGGCCGTCAGCAGGTCGTTGGTGACCTGGGTGCACAGCTCGCGCGTCGGGACGACGACGAGGGCCTGCGGGGCGTCGGTGAGCTGCTCGGGCTGCGCCCGGCCCGCCTCGACGTCCGCGGGGACGGTCACGCGCTCGAGGAGCGGGAGGCCGAAACCCAGCGTCTTGCCGGTGCCGGTCTTGGCCTGGCCGATGACGTCGTTGCCCGCGAGGGCGACGGGGAGCGTCATCTCCTGGATGGGAAAGGGACTCAGGATGCCGACGGCCTCAAGGGCCTCGGCAGTCTCGGGAAGGATCCCGAGGTCTCGGAAGGTAGTCAGGGTGCTGCCTCTTCTGTGTACGCGGTGCGAGGCGAGCGCGGGGGTCGTGTCGGGGACCGTGCCGGGGACGTCGGCCGCTATTGACCAGCGGCCGGGGTGGCACAGGACCACTGCCGACGCTCAAGCGTTCGTACCGCTGAGGGTCCCTCCGCTATGCCGTACGCACTGTGCCGTACGGGCCGGAAGGGCTGTCGGGTCGGAGCCGATCGGGCCACCGACCGGGCATCCTCATTCGTGCGGATCCGCCGGGTCACGTTGATCAACTCAGCGAGCGCATTACCACCATACCCCGGATCCGCGCATATGCGATGGCCGATTTGGTCACGTAGTCGTCGTCACACTGATTGACCAGGGCCTTACGCCGTGCGGCGAGCGGGCTATTGTGCGCTTCATGACGACGCCTGCCAAATCTTCCGACGCACCCGCCGAACCCACCGGAGTCGCCGCCCAGGACTGGGCCACGGCCTCCGTGGACCCCCAGTACCGTGCCGCGGTCGTGGATCTGATCGGCGCGCTCGCGTACGGGGAGCTGGCGGCGTTCGAGCGGCTCGCGGAGGACGCCAAACTGGCGCCGACGCTCGGGGACAAGGCGGAGCTGGCGAAGATGGCCTCGGCCGAATTCCACCACTTCGAGCAGTTGCGGGCCCGGCTGACCGAGATCGGGGCGGAGCCGACGCAGGCGATGGAGCCGTTCGTCGCCGCGCTCGACGGGTTCCACAAGCAGACCGCGCCGTCCGACTGGCTGGAAGGGCTCGTGAAGGCGTACGTCGGCGACTCGATCGCCAGTGACTTCTACCGCGAGGTCGCGGCACGGCTCGACGCCGATACGCGGAAGCTCGTGCTGGCCGTTCTGGACGACACGGGGCACGCGTCGTTCGCCATCGAGAAGGTGCGGGCCGCCATCGACGCGGATCCGCGCGTGGGCGGGCGACTCGCGCTGTGGGCGCGGCGGTTGATGGGGGAGGCGTTGTCGCAGTCCCAGCGGGTGGTCGCCGACCGGGACGCGCTGTCGACGATGCTCGTCGGCGGGGTCGCGGACGGGTTCGATCTCGCGGAGGTGGGGCGGATGTTCTCGCGGATCACCGAGGCGCACACGAAGAGGATGGCTGCGTTGGGGCTGGCCGCCTGAACCTCTGCCCCCCGGGACCGGTTGTCGGCGGTCTGCGGGTCCGGTGGGGGCTGGTCGCGCCGTTCCCCGCGCCCCTAAGAGGCCCCTGGGCCTGGTGTTCGGCTGCGGGTCCGGTGGGGGCTGGTCGCGCCGTTCCCCGCGCCCCTGAAGGGGGTTCGTCGTCTTTCAGACCGTTGCCGAGTGGTGGGGGCGGAGTCTTCCCGCAGGGCGCAGGAGCAGGGAGACGGAGGCCGTGGCTACTGCTGCCGCGCCCAGCATCACCGGCAGGAAGCCGACGGATCCCAGTGCGGTGTGGGTCAGAAAGGCTCCGAAGAGGCCGCCCGCGGCGCCCGTCGGGAGGACGATCCTGCGGATCGGCAGGCGGTGCGGCAGGCGGTATGCCGCCGCCAGGGCCAGTGCCAGACCGAGGACGGCCGAGCCGAGCGCTTCCAAGAACATGAGGGGATCCCTTCCGCACGGCTGTGTGCACTTCGGTCGTAGCCCGTCATACCCGTGACCTGCGGAATGCAACCCTCCCGTGTGGATGAGTTGTGCTCCATCTGTGAAGCGCGGACATGGCGCGGACAGGGAACCCGGCATGGAGAAGGGGCCCGGTGGCCAACGGCCTCCGGGCCCCTTCTCCGCGTTCACAGCGTCCTGCGTCCTACAGCGCGCTGAAGCCCACCTTGCGGGTCGTGGGCTCGCCGAGCTCCACGTAGGCGAGGCGGTCCGCCGGCACCAGGACCTTGCGGCCGTGGTCGTCCACGAGGCTGAGCAGCTGCGACTTGCCTGCCAGCGCCTCGGACACCGCGCGCTCGACCTCTTCCGGGGTCTGACCGCTCTCCAGAACGATCTCGCGGGGCGCGTGCTGCACGCCGATCTTGACCTCCACGGCTATGTCCCTCCGACGGTCACTGATGTGCGCGTATCTCCGCGCCGTACGCAGCACACATTAGCCCGGTGAGGGGACGTACACGCTCCGCCCGAGAACGCCAGGAGCGAACACCTTGTGGGAACAAAGTGACGGTCGGCGCCGACGCGCCGGGGCCGGCCGCGGTCAGTGGTGCTCGCTGCCGTGCAGGGGGAAACCGGCGATGCCCCGCCACGCCAGTGAGGTCAGCAGCTGCACCGCCTGCTCGCGCGGCACGCTGCGGTCGCTGTGCAGCCAGGAGCGGGCCACCACCTGGGCGAGTCCGCCGAGACCCGAGGCGAGCAGCATGGACTCGGCCTTCGACAGACCGGTGTCCTCCGCGATGACCTCGCAGATCGCGTCCGCGCACTCGAACGTGACCTTGTCGACCCGCTCGCGCACCGCGGGCTCGTTCGTCAGGTCCGACTCGAAGACCAGCCGGAAGGCGCCGCCCTCGTCCTCCACGTACGCGAAGTAGGCGTCCATGGTGGCCCGTACGCGCAGGCTGTTGTCCGAGGTGGACGCCAGCGCGGTCCGTACGGAGAGCAGCAGTGACTCGCAGTGCTGGTCAAGCAGGGCAAGGTACAGGTCGAGCTTGCCGGGGAAGTGCTGGTAGAGAACCGGCTTGCTGACGCCCGCGCGTTCGGCGATGTCGTCCATCGCGGCCGAGTGATATCCCTGCGCAACGAACACTTCCTGGGCGGCGCCGAGGAGCTGGTTGCGTCGGGCACGGCGCGGCAGGCGTGTGCCCCGCGGGCGTGCCGCCTCTGTCTGCTCGATGGCTGTCACGCCGCCTCCCAAGATCGTCCACATGCGGTGAGCGCCGCGCGGCCATCGTACTTTTCGGTAACCGTGGTGTGCGCGGTGCGAGCGGAGAATTTCACGGACCGGACGTCGGTGAAACCGTGCAGATCGCGCCATAGGGGGTCATGGCGGGCCCATGGGTTCCCGGTGTCGTACCCGGGAACGGTGCTCGGGCGTCCGGGAATGCATGCCCGGGTGTCCGGGAACGGCGGTCGGAGCGGTCCGGGCGGTCGTCGGGACCGCCCGGACCGCCCGGACCGCCCGGGGCCGGTTCACCGATAGTCGTCCTCGTCGAGTTCCACGACTCTCGCCTGTTCGGCGAGGTCTCCCTCGCTGGCGCTGTCCGGGTCCGCGCCGGTCAGCGGGTCGTCCCGCCGGGGCGCGAGATCCGTCCGCTGTTCGGCGGCGTCGGCCTCGGGGGCCTCCACGCCGATCTCGGTCGCGCCGGTGTCGTCCGTGTCCTCAAGTGCCTCGGGGTCGGTGGGGTCGACAGTCATGAGTCCTCTTCCCGAGCGGTGCGAGTGCGCTCTTGCGCTGGTACGAGTGCCCTCGTTCACGAAGCCTATGAGACCGGGGACGAGGTCGCTCGATGAGGGCGCTGCGCGATCCGGCCGGGCCGTGGCCTGTTCCTGTGACGGCGAACACACGAGCCGGCGCGTGATCGTCTCGTAACATTGCTGCATGTCTTCGACCGAACTGCCATCAGTGCTGGCCACCTCCGTCGCGCCGAAGGTCAGTTCCGTCAGGGTGGCGGCGGGGGAGCGGCTGCGCACGGTAGGGCTCCCCGGGATCACGCTGACGGTCCGTTCGAGGCCGCCGGCCAGAGAGGGACTGCCGCCCGCGCTGTACGTGCACGGGCTGGGCGGCTCCTCGCAGAACTGGTCGGCGCTGATGCCGCTCCTCGACGGGCTCGTGGACAGCGAGGCCCTCGATCTGCCGGGCTTCGGCGACTCGCCGCCGCCGGACGACGGCGACTATTCGGTGACCGGACACGCCCGCGCGGTCATCCGCTACCTGGACGCGGCCGAGCGCGGGCCCGTGCACCTCTTCGGGAACTCGCTGGGCGGCGCGGTCTCGACGCGCGTGGCCGCCGTACGGCCTGATCTGGTCCGCACGCTCACGCTCGTCTCACCGGCGCTCCCGGAGCTGCGGGTGCAGCGCAGCGCGGTGCCGACGGCGTTGCTCGCCCTGCCCGGAGTGGCGGCCCTGTTCACCAGTTTCACCAAGGGCTGGACCGCCGAGCAGCGGGTGCGGGGAGTCACCGCGCTCTGTTACGGGGATCCCGGCACGGTGACGCCGGAAGGGTTCCGCAACGCGGTCGAGGAGATGGAGCGGCGGCTCGCCCTTCCCTACTTCTGGGACGTCATGGCACGCTCGGCACGCGGCATCGTGAACGCGTACACACTGGGCGGCCAGCACGGACTGTGGCGCCAGGCCGAGCGGGTGCTCGCGCCCACACTCCTTGTCTACGGAGGCCGCGATCAGCTCGTCTCGTACCGCATGGCACAGCGTGCGGCGCGTGCGTTCAGGGACTCGCGGTTGCTGACATTGCCTGACGCGGGGCATGTGGCGATGATGGAGTACCCGGAGACCATGGCCACGGCCTTCCGCGAACTCCTCGCGGACACGGGCAAGTTGACCGACACCGGCGCTACCGGCGCGAGGAGCTGAAGCGGGACGTGGGACGTCACAGCCGGCGCGGGCCCGCCCCCAAGGGTGACACCGCCGACCCTCCCCCTGTTCCGGCTGCCCGGCCGCAGACGGGGACCACCGGAGCGGCGGGGCGCCGAGGGCCCCAGGGCGGGCCGCGGTCCGCGACACCGACGGCGGCCACCGGCGCGCCGATGACGCCGATGGCGCCGACGGGTGGGGGACCCGCTCGGGGGGTGCCCCGGCTGCCTGAAGGATGGGTTCCGCAGGGGCCCGGTGGTCCGCGAGGACCTGGAGGCCCACCCGGACAGCAAGACCCGTCCGGACAAGGAAGCCCCTCTGGGCAGGGGAGTCCGCTTGGGCAGGGAGGCTCGTCCGGGCAGAGTGTTCCGCGTTCCGGCGGACGGCCGCCCGCGGGCGGAGACCCCCGGTATGCCGGTGGGGCTCCCGCGTACACGGACCAGTACCGCGGCGGGGCGCAGCCGGGCGGAGGACCGCGGCTTCCCGACGGCACCCCCGCGCACGGATTCCCGCGCCTCCAGGACGGCACTCCCGCCCATGGATTCCCCCGGCTGCCGGACGGCACCCCGGCGCACGGGTTCCCGCGTCTCCAGGGCGGGACCCCGGCCCATGGCTTTCCGCGGTTGCCCGGTGGCGGCGGCGGTCCGGCGCAGGGTGCGCCGCGCAACGCCGACGGCACCCCGGCCCACGGCATGCCCCGTGTCCGCGGCGGTCACCCCGAGCAGCGTGAGGCGGGCGGTGGCTGGGGCGCGGCGAGGACGGACACCGGGTACGGAGTCGGCGTAGGAGTAGGAGTCGGAGTGCCGCAGGCGTCCCCGCAAGGGCCTCCGCGCGGCCCGGGCCAAGGCGCGCCGCGCGACCGGCCGGGTGCGCCGATCCCCGGTCAGCGCTATGCGCCGGGCGCGGCGGGAGCGGGCGGCCCGCGCCAGGCCTACGTCGACGCGTTCGGCGGGGACGGAGGGAATGGCGGGGACGGCCAGGGTGGCGGGCAGGGTGGCGGCGGCGACCAGTTCGCGCCGCGTGCCGCCACACCGGCGGCTGCAGCGCTGCGCGCGGACCCCTTCGCGCCGGTCACCGACTGGGACGGCGAGGTCGAGCACAAGTCGCCGCCCCGGGAGCCGGAGACGCCGGACACCCGGCCGGAAAAGGCCAAGGGTGGCAAGGGCCGCGCCTTCACCGGCATCGCGGCCGCGGCCGTCACCACCGTGCTGGCCGTCGTCGTGGCGGGCCAGGTCGCCGACGGCGGCAAGGACGATCCCGCGGGCTCACAGGCGGCCGGTGGCGCCGACCGGGAGGCCAAGGACTCCGCGTCGCGTACCGACAAGCGGCCCGCGCCCTCCACCGAACCGCGCGCGGTGACGCTGTCGTACGCCCAGCAGATGGCGGCGAAATACCCCTTGGAGGCCAAACTCAAGGGCGGCGGGAAATTCGACGCGGTCGCGGGCTTCGACAAGGCTCCGGGAACCGGACAGAAATTCACCTACCGCGTCGACGTGGAGAAATCCCTCGGCCTCGACGGAAAGCTCTTCGCGCAGGCCGTGCAGAAAACCCTGAACGACAAGCGGAGTTGGGCGCACGGCGGCGGACGTACCTTCGAGCGGATTTCCTCCGGAAAGCCCGACTTCGTCATCACGCTCGCCAGTCCCGGCACCACCGCGTTCTGGTGCGCAAAGTCGGGTCTCGACACCACCGAGGACAACGTCTCCTGCGACTCGGCCGCCACCGACCGCGTGATGATCAACGCCTATCGCTGGGCCCAGGGCTCCGAGACATACGGGGACAAGATGTACTCGTACCGGCAGATGCTGATCAATCACGAGGTGGGGCACCGGCTCGGGTACGGGCATGTGAGCTGCAGTGTCGACGGCGGGCTCGCCCCCGTCATGCAGCAGCAGACCAAGTTCCTGAACCACGACGGGATCAAGTGTCTGCCCAACCCCTGGCCGTTCCCGTCGAGTTGAGCGGGCGTACTCGGGAGCGGTACCGGAGACGGGCGGCTCACATTGACAGGCGGGAAAAGTTCGTTCATATTTTCTCGCATGTCGCCTCGTCACATCTCCGCACGCGCAGCCCTTGAGCTGGCGCTGTTCGGCGTGACCGCGCTCTGCGTGGCCGACATTCACTGTCGCTGACCCTCGCCCCTGGCGCGCGTCGGCGTTCTCTCGTCATTTCACCGGCACCGGAATCACGGTGCCGGGTTTTTCCAGAGTGCCCTTGTGCTTTCGTGCCGGTGTGCCCTCGGGGCGATTTCCGCGATCACATCCTCACGCCGCGCCCTCTTCGTGCGCGGTATTCGCCGAATTCTCCGAGGGGTTTCCTCCCATGCGCCGATCGTCCGTCACAGCGCGCCGTCTGGCCGCCGTATCCGTCAGCCTCGCCGTGGCAGCGGGTGCAGTCGCCTGCGGGCCGGAGGACAACGATGCCAAGGCCACGTCGGGCGGCGCGGACGCGAAGCCGGCCAAGGGCGGCACCCTCACGGTCCTGAACTCCGACCCCCAGCAGGACTTCGACCCCGCCCGGCTCTACACCTCCGGCGGCGGCAACGTCCCGTCGCTCGTCTTCCGTACGCTCACCACGCGCAACCGCGAGGACGGGGTCGAGGGCGCCGAGGTCGTCCCCGACCTCGCCACGGACACCGGCAGACCCAGCGAGAACGCGACCGTGTGGACGTACACGCTGAAGAAGGGCCTCAAGTACGAGGACGGCAGCGCGATCACCTCGGCCGACATCAAGTACGGCATCGAGCGGTCCTTCGCGGCCGAACTCTCCGGCGGCGCGCCCTACCTGCGGGACTGGCTGATCGGCGGGGCCGACTACCAGGGGCCCTACAAGGACAAGAAGGGCCTCGACTCCATCGAGACGCCCGACGAGCGGACCATCGTCTTCCGCCTGAACAAGCCCGAGGGCGAGTTCCCGTACCTCGCCACGCAGACGCAGTTCGCGCCCGTCCCGAAGGCCAAGGACACCGGCACGAAGTACGAGGAGCACCCGGTCTCGTCCGGCCCGTACAAGGTCGTCAAGAACGAGAACGACGGCGAGCGGCTGACCCTGGAGCGCAACACGCACTGGTCCGCGTCGACGGACGCCGAGCGCAAGGCCTACCCCGACAAGATCGACGTACGCTCCGGGCTCGACTCGTCCGTCATCAACCAGCGGCTGTCCTCCTCGCAGGGCGCGGACGCCGCCGCCGTGACCACCGACACGAACCTCGGACCCGCCGAACTCGCCAAGGTCAGCGGTGACGAAAAGCTGGCCGCGCGGGTCGGCACCGGACACTTCGGCTACACGAACTACATCGCCTTCAACCCGAAGGTGAAGCCGTTCGACGACCCGAAGGTGCGCCAGGCGATCTCGTACGCCGTCGACCGCACCTCCGTGATCAACGCGGCGGGCGGGTCCTCGCTGGCCGAGGCCGCGACGACGTATCTGCCGAACCAGAAGTCCTTCGGCTACACCGCGTACGACCACTTCCCGGCGGGCAGGTCCGGCAACGCGGCCAAGGCCAAGGAGCTGCTGAAGGAGGCCGGGCACGCCAAGGGCCTGACCGTGACGCTCACCCATTCCAACGCCAAGGACTTCGAGACCAGCCCCGAGATGGCGACCGCGATCCAGGACGCCCTGAAGAAGGCCGGGATCACCGTCAAGCTCCAGGGCCTGGAGGACAACGACTACAAAGACAAGATCCACAGCGCCAGGACCGAGCCCGGCTTCTTCCTCGCGCACTGGGGTGCCGACTGGCCCTCGGGCGGCCCCTTCCTGGCCCCGATCTTCGACGGCCGGCAGATCGTCGAGGACGGCGCCAACTTCAACACCGGCTTCCTCGACGACAAGTCGGTCAACGCCGAGATCGACGCGATCAACAAGCTGACCGATCTCGACGAGGCCGCCACCCGCTGGGGCGCGCTCGACAAGAAGATCGGCGAGCAGGCGCTGACCGTGCCGCTGTTCCACCCGGTCTACAAGCGGCTGTACGGCATGGACATCAAGAACATCGTGATCAGCGACTGGACCGGGGTGCTGGACATCTCGCAGGTCTCGGTGAAGTAGCGCCGTGAGCAACGTACTCGTCGCCTCCCGGGCCCCCGGGGGAACGGATCCTTCCGTTCCCCCGGGGGCCTCGGGGGCTCGTCAGTTCTGGCGGCGGCTGCGCGCGCAACGCGCCGCCCTCGTCGCGGCGGGCGTCGTCGCACTGCTGGTCCTGGTCGCGCTCGCCGCGCCGCTGCTCGCCGCGATCGAGGGTCAGGATCCGACCACGTACCACCCGGACCTGATCGATTCCGCTCGTGGTGGTGTGCCTGTCGGATCGTTCGGCGGCATGAGCGGTGACCACTGGCTCGGCGTCGAGCCGCAGACCGGCCGCGACCTGTTCGCGCGGCTGGTGTACGGGGCCCGGGTCTCGCTGGGTGTCGCGCTGGCCGCGACCGTCGTGCAGATCGTCATCGGGGTGGTGGTCGGTGTCGCGGCCGCGCTCGGCACCCGCTGGGTCGACCAACTGCTGAGCCGGTTCACCGACATCATCGTCGCCCTGCCACTGATGATCATGTCCCTCGCGCTGCTCGCGATCGTGCCGTCGGGTTTCCCGCGGCCCGTCCTGGTCGCGGGCGTCATCGGCCTGATCGCCTGGGGCAACATCGCGAAGATCGTGCGCGCGCAGACGCTCACCCTCAAGGGTCTTGACTACGTCTCCGCCGCCCGGCTCAGCGGCTGGGGCACCTGGCGGATCGCCCGGCGCGAGCTGCTGCCGGGACTCGCCGCGCCCGTCATCACGTACGCCGCGATCCTCATCCCGTCGAACATCAGCGTCGAGGCGGCCCTGTCCTTCCTCGGTGTCGGCGTGAAGCCGCCGACACCGTCGTGGGGGCAGATGCTCACCGCCGCCGACGTCTGGTACCAGGCCGCGCCGCAGTACCTGCTGCTGCCGGCGGGCGCGCTCTTCGTGACCGTTCTCGCGCTGACCGTCCTCGGCGACGGGGTCCGTACGGCCCTCGACCCACGCGCGGCCTCACGGCTGCGGGTCGGGACGGGGCGGAGGCGGGAGGCCAGGGTGGCTCCGGGGGTCTGGGCGGTTGCGACTGGTGAGGCGACGGAGGCCACGGAGGCCACGGAGGTTGCGACCGGTGAGGTCGCGGAGGTGGCTGAGGCGGCTGGGGTGGCCGATGTGACCGGTGAGTCCGGTGGGTCCGGTGGGTCGGCGCGGGGAGGTGCCTCATGAGTGGGTTCACGGGATTCGTCCTGCGCCGGATCGTCGGCGTCCTGGTCACGCTGTTCGCCATCTCGGTGATCATCTACGTCGTCTTCTACGTCACCCCCGGCAACGTCGCCCAGATCACCTGCGGTCCGCGCTGTTCGCCCGCCCAGGTCCAGCAGGTCGCCGACCAACTGCGCCTCGACGACCCGCTGTACGTGCGCTACTGGCACTTCCTGGAAGGGCTCGTCGCCGGCCAGGACTACTCGACCGGCACCTCGGTGGAGCACTGCCCGGCGCCCTGCCTCGGGCTGTCGTACCAGAGCGACCAGCAGGTCACCGAGCTGATCCTGACGAAGCTGCCGGTCAGCCTCTCGCTCGTGTTCGGGTCGATGGTGATCTGGCTGATCCTCGGCGTCGGCACCGGCGTGCTCTCGGCGTGGCGGCGGGGGCGGCTCTCCGAGCGGGTGCTGACCGGCGTCACGCTCATGGGCGTGGCCACACCCGTCTTCGTCATCGGCCTGGTCCTGATGATCGTCGTCTGCGGCGAACTGGAGCTGCTGCCCTTCCCGCAGTACGTGAACCTCACCGACGACCCCGAACAGTGGGCGTGGAACCTGCTGCTGCCCTGGCTCTCCCTCGCGCTCATCGAGGCCGCCGCGTTCGCCCGGCTGACCAGGTCGTCGATGCTGGAGACACTGGCCGAGGACCACATCCGGACCTTCCGGGCGTACGGCGTCGGCGAGCGCTCGGTCATCGGGCGGCACGCGTTGCGCGGAGCCTTCGCCCCGGTCATCGCGCTGAACGCCAACAACGTCGGATCGGCCGTCGGCGGCGCGGTCCTCACCGAGACGCTCTTCGGGCTGCCCGGCATCGGACGGGAACTGGTCCACGCCGTCGATGTCGTCGACCTCCCCGTGGTCGTCGGGATGGTCCTGGTCGTCGGCTTCTTCGTCGTCATCGCCAACGCCCTCGCGGACGTGCTCTACGCGGTGGCCGACCGACGGGTGGTACTGGCATGAGCGCAGGTAGCGCAGCTAGCGCAGGCAGCGCGGAGAGCGCAGGGAGCGCAGGGAGTACGGCGAGTACGGCGAGAACAGGGGGTGCCGGTGGTGCCGGTGGTGCCGGCGTGAGTCTGGTCGAGGTGGCCGATCTGACCGTCGGGTTCGGCGAACTGCGGGCCGTGGACGGGCTCTCCTTCCGTCTGGAGCGGGGTGCCGCGCTCGCGCTGGTCGGAGAGTCCGGCTCGGGCAAGTCCACGGTCGCCTCGGCCCTGCTGGGGCTGCACCGGGGCACGGGCGCGTACGTCGGCGGCTCGGTCGAGGTCGCGGGGACCGACGTACAGCGGGCGTCGGACGACGAACTGCGGCGGCTGCGCGGCGCGCGGGCCGCGATGGTCTTCCAGGACCCGCTGTCGTCCCTCGACCCGTACTACGCGATCGGGGACCAGATCGCCGAGGTGTACCGCGTGCACACGCGTGCGTCACGGCGGGCGGCACGCGCGCGTGCCGTGGAGGTGCTGGACCGCGTCGGGATTCCGGACGCGGGCCGGCGGTCCCGTTCGCGCCCGCACGAGTTCAGCGGCGGGATGCGTCAGCGTGCCCTGATCGCGATGGCGCTGGCCTGCGAGCCCGACCTGCTGATCGCCGACGAGCCGACCACCGCGTTGGACGTGACCGTCCAGGCCCAGATCCTCGACCTGCTGCACACGCTGCGGGAGGAGACCGGAATGGGTCTCCTGCTCGTCACGCACGACGTGGGCGTCGCCGCCGGAAGCGTCGACGAGATCCTGGTCATGCGGCACGGGCGGGTGGTCGAACACGGCCCCGTCGCCACGGTCCTCGGAGCGCCCGCACAGCCCTATACGCGCGCACTGCTGAGCGCGGTGCCGAGGGTGGACGTGCCGAGGACGGACGCACCGAGGGCGGGTGCACCGAGGGTGGGTGTACCGGGAGCGCGCGTGCCGCGCGCGGTGTCCGCCGAGGGTGCGTCGGACACGGCGACCGGGGGCACGGCGACCGGGGACACTGCATCCGGCGCCACTGCATCCGGGGCCACCGCGTCCGGCGACCCAGCATCCGTCGGCACAGCGTCCAAGATCACGGCGTCCGGGGCGGCGGTGGGTGACGTCGTGCTGGAAGCGGTCGGGCTGCGGCGCGAGTTCGGGCGCGGGAAGCGCGCGTTCGCCGCCGTCGACGACGTGTCGCTCACGGTCCGCCGGGGCGAGACGCTCGGCATCGTGGGCGAGAGCGGCAGCGGCAAGACGACGCTGGGCCGCATGCTGGTCGGCCTGCTGGAACCGACGGCGGGGCGCGTCAGCCCCGGCGGCGGAGTACGCCCCGACGTGCAGATGGTCTTCCAGGACCCCGTCTCCTCCCTCAACCCCCGGCGCAGCGTGGGCGAGTCGATCGCCGACCCTCTTCGCGCGCGGGGCGAGCGGGACGAAGAGGGCATACGGGGGCGCGTGAGGGAGCTGTTGGAGCGGGTGGGGCTCGAAGGGGCGCACTACGACCGCTACCCGCACGAGTTCAGCGGCGGGCAGCGCCAACGCGTCGGCATCGCTCGGGCCCTGGCCGCCGATCCGCGGGTCGTCGTGTGCGACGAACCGGTCTCCGCGCTGGACGTCACCACCCAGGCCCAGGTGGTCGCCCTGCTCGGCGAACTGCGGCGGGAACTCGGCCTCGCCCTGGTCTTCGTGGCACACGACCTCGCCGTCGTACGCCAGGTCAGCGACCGGGTGGCGGTGATGCGCGGCGGCCGGGTCGTCGAGTACGGCCCCGTCGACGAGGTCTACGAGTCCCCGCAGGACCCGTACACCCGGCAGTTGCTCGCCGCCGTCCCCGCGCTGGATCCGGCGGTCGCGGCGGCCCGTCGCGCGACCCGTCGGACCGCCCGTCAACAACTGGCCGCGCTATGACGAAACGTGTTCGGTTGATCTCTTAGCGCGACGGAACGCGACCCGCACGGGAAAGTTACGACCGTTCACCCCTTCTGGTGGTGCGATGGACAACCGTCCATCGCACCACCGCCAAGTCCGCATACGTTCTTCCCGCTGCGAGCCGCCCGGGCAACGGCGGCGCCCCCCACCGGGGAGCGGGCGTGCGGGGGGGGGCCTA
>NZ_JBIRGP010000003.1:657303-932838 GCF_044328075.1 Streptomyces sp. NPDC017991
GCCCGGCCCCGCCCCCCCCCCCTCTGCTTTCCCCCTGAGCCCCGGGGTCCGCGCTCGTCGCCCCCCCCCCCCCCCCCCCCCCCCACCGCCATGTCCGCATACGTTCTTCCCGCTGCGAGCCGCCGGGTCAACGGCGGCTCCCCACACGGGAGATCGGGAGTGCGGTCGTGCGCATAGGACTGCTTACGGAGGGTGGCTATCCGTATGTGAGCGGTGAGGCCAGGCTCTGGTGCGACCGGCTCGTGCGCGGGCTCGGACAGCACGAGTTCGACATCTACGCGCTGAGCCGCAGCGAGCAGCAGGAGGACGAGGGCTGGATCCAGCTCCCCTCGCAGGTGAGCCGTGTACGCACTGCCCCGCTCTGGACGGCGAACGACGACGGCGTCGCCTACGGGCGCCGGACCCGGCGCCGATTCGCCGAGTGCTACGGAGAGTTGGCGGCGGCCCTGTGCGCAGCCGACGCGCTCGGCGGCGCCGCGTCCGGTGCGGTGTCCGGTGCGATGCCCTATGCGGTGTCCGGTGCGGTCTCCGATGCGGCGCCCGGGGGTTTCGCCGGAGCCGAGGAGCGTGCCGAGGGTGCCTCGGCCGGCACGGCGGACCGTTTCGGCAGCGCGTTGTACGGGCTCGCCGAACTGGCCCGGGACGAGGGCGGCATGGTCGGCGCCCTTCGCTCCGAGTCCGCGGTGCGCGCCCTCGAACGCGCCTGCCGCGCGCCCGGCGCACTGCGCGCCGCGCGCACCGCCCGCGTGCCGGATCTGCTCACCGTCGCCGCCCAGGTGGAACGCGCCCTGCGCCCCCTCTCCCTCGACTGGTACGGCGACGACGGGCTCGGCTCGGTCGACCTGTGCCACGCCACGTCCGGCGGCGCCGCGGCCCTGCCTGGGCTGCTCGCCCGCCACTTCTCGGGCGTACCCCTGCTGGTCACGGAGTACGGGGTACAACTGCGGGCGCACTATCTGGGCCCGCGCGAGGATCTTCGGGGGCACGCCGCGTCGGCACCGGCGAGGGCCCTGCTCGCGGCGTTCCACGGCCGGCTCGCCGCGGAGGCCTACCGGCAGGCCGCGGTCATCACACCCGGCAACACGCACGCCCGCCGCTGGCAGGAGCGCTGCGGCGCCGACCGGACCAGGATCCGTACCGTCTACCCCGGCATGGAGGCGTCCCGCTTCTCGGAGGTGGGCGAGAGCGCCGAACACGCCGACCCGTACACCCTGGTGTGGGTCGGGCGCATCGAGCCCGCCAAGGACCTGATCTCGCTGCTGCACGCCTTCGCCGGGATCCGCAAGGGGGAGCCGAAGGCGCGGCTGCGGATCGTCGGAGCGCCCGCCGAGGGACCGGAGGGCGCGACCTACCTGGCGCAGTGCAAGGCCCTGGCCGCCCAACTCTTCCCCGACGAGACCGCCGGTGTGCACGCCGTCGGCAACAACCCGGTCTCCTTCGAGGAGATCGGCGGACCGGATGTACCGACCCTTCCCGAGGCCTACGCGGCGGGTGCCCTCGTCGTCCTGTCCAGCGTCGTCGAGGGCTTCCCCATCAGCCTCGTCGAAGCGATGTTCTCCGGCCGTGCCACGGTGTCCACGGACGTCGGCGCGGTCGTCGAGGTCATCGGCGGTACGGGACTCGTGGTCCCGCCGCGCAATCCGCGGGCGCTCGCCGAGGCCTGCGTCGCCCTGCTGCGCGACCCGGAACGCCGGTCGCGCCTCGGCGCCGCGGCCCGCGCCCGGGCCCTCGAACTGTTCACCGTCGAACAGAACATCATGGCATTTCACAGCATTTACCTCGATATCGTCTCGCGCTGTCCGGTCCAGCGGGTCGTGGTCGACGCATCGGGCGAGCCCCTCCCGTTCGCCATACCCGTCGAGGCACAGGTGCCGGGCCGGTGGCCGGAACCGGGGACACGGCCGGCCACCGGGAGACCGAGCCCGGGCTGGGCGACAGGACCGCCGGTGCGGAGCCTCCCGCTGGGCCCGACTCCGGGCGAGCCGGTGCCCGCGGGGGAGGGGGCATGGTGAGCGCGCGACGGATCGGAGCAGCGGACCGGACCACCGGCGGCGCCACCGAGGACACGAAGGCCGGGCAGCCGGGAGACCTCGGTGACCTGCGGGGCACGAACGCCGAGGTGGGCGAGATCAAGGTGGTGGACATCCAGCCCGGCGAGACCCGCGTGGTCGACGTACAGCTGGGCGAGTCGAGAATCGCGGACACCCGCCCGGGCGAACCGGGTCCGGCGACCCCGCGGCCCAGTTGGTCGAAGGACTCGGCCACCGAGCCTGACGGGACGCGCGTCGCGCACGCGCGGCAGGGAGCGCAGCAGGGGTCCTCGACGGCGACGTACACCCGGCTGGCGTGGGACGCCGTCACGGTCACGGCGGAGGCTTCCCCCTCGGCCGCCGACCGGCAGGTTTCCGACCAGCGGGGTCCCGACCAAGAGGGTCCCGACCCGCGGGTTCCCGAGCGGCAAGCTGCCGTCCAGCAGGACTTCGACCGGCAGATCCCCGACCGGCAGATCCCCGACCAGCAGATCTCCGACCGGCAGGCTTCCGGTCCGGTGGATACGGCCGCCGCCCCCGGCCCGGTGCACGACCAGGCCGGCGAACAGCTCGGCGAGTCGGTCGCAGTCGACCGCGCGCCCTCCGCTCCTCGCGGCGCCGCCGACCCGGTGAAGGCCCTGATGCACCGCCATCGACAGCTGTGCGAGCGCGCGGTGGACCCCCTGGAGATCGCGGCGGCCCTTGAGGCGCACGGTGTGACCGACCGGACCGCCACCCACTTCCGGCACCGGGACGTCTTCTCCCTCGCGGAGGAGATGTACGCGCGAGTACCCCGCGCCGGCGACACCGCACCGCGGCCCGGGACAACCGACGCCCCCAAGGCGCGCGCCGACTGGGCCGTACTCACACTCCTGCCGGGCGCCCTGTGCGCGGCGGTCGTGACCGGACTGCGGTACACCGAAGGCCGGCCGCGCCTCGCGGTGACCGTCGTCGGCGTACTCGCCGTGGCCCTCGCCGTGCGCGCGGCCCGCAGCCGAGGCCCGCTGCACGCCACGCGGCCGTGGTCCCCGACACCGTCCACCCGCGCGTGGACCTACTGGCTCGTCGCCTACGCCCTCCTCGGCGACGGCCTGCTCGCCGCCGCCATCGAGGGCGGCCCCGACGGGCCGCCCACCGGCAGCTCGGGCAGTTCCTGGCCGATCGCCCTCGCGTCCGTCCTGGCCCTGAGCGCGGCCTGCGCCCCGGCGGCCTGGTGCGCCCACCTCTTCGCCGTACGCGCCCGCCGCCGCCTCGCCACCAGCCGCGCCCTGGAGGAGTTCGCATCCTCCGTGAAACCCCTGCTCCTGGGCGTGTTCACCCTGTTTCTCTGCGTCCTCGGCGGCCTGCTCGCCCTGTGCGGAGCGGTACTGGACGAGCCCGTCGCGTACGCCGGGACCGGCGCCCTCGGCGCGCTCCTCCTGCTCGCCCGACTTCTCACCGTGCACGGATTCAGGCACGCCCCCGCGGTCATGCTCGCGACCGCGGGCGTGGCCGAGGCGGCGGCCCTCCTGAGCGTCTTCGGTAGCCGCCTCCCCGGCTGCGACGCGCTGGCCGTGCCCGTAGAGACCGTGACGGACGCCTGGGGCGCGGGCGCGATCCCGGCTCTCGTGTGCGGGGCCGCGGCGCTCGTCCTGCTGCTCCACGCGACCAGGACCCTCACCCGGGCGTCCGCCCACACGGCACACGGAGACGCACCGTGAACCGCCACCGGCTCTCGGCCCCAGAAGGTTCGTGATGGATCTCCGCGCCGAGCCCACCCCTTCCCGCGGAGCCGACACCGCGGGCCTTCCGTACGACCCAAGGCAACACCCTGAAGGAGAACGCCAGATGATCACCCTCCGCATCGGAGAGTCCGCCCCGGGAGCCGCCCGATGAGGGTGCTGCTGATCGGTGCCAACGGATACCTGGGCCGTTTCGTCGCCGACCGTCTCCTCGCCGACCCGGCCGTGCAGCTCACCGCGCTCGGCCGGGGTGACGACGCGGACGTGCGCTTCGACCTCGCCAGCGGCAGCCCGGGGGCGCTCACCCGCTTCCTGGACGCGGTGCATCCCGGGGTCGTCGTCAACTGCGCCGGTGCCACCCGCGGCGGCGCCCGCGAGCTCACCCGGCACAACACCGTCGCCGTCGCCACCGTCTGTGAGGCACTGCGCCGCAGCGGGTGCGGGGCGCGCCTCGTACAGATCGGCTGTGGCGCGGAGTACGGGCCCAGCCAGCCCGGATCCTCCACCGCCGAGGACGCCGTGCCCCGACCCGGTGGCCCCTACGGCGTGAGCAAGCTCGCCGCCACCGAGCTGGTCCTCGGCTCCGGCCTGGACGCCGTCGTCCTGCGGGTGTTCTCGCCGTGCGGACCTGGCACCCCGGCGGGCTCCCCGCTCGGACGCCTCGCCGAAGCCATGCGCCGCGCCATGCAGTCCGGCGACGGCGACCTCAAACTCGCCGGCCTCGGTGTCCAGCGCGACTTCATCGACGTACGCGACGTTGCCCGTGCCGTCCATGCCGCCTCCCTCTCCGCCGCACAGGGCGTCATCAACATCGGATCCGGTCGTGCCGTACGTCTGCGCGACGCCGCCTCCGTCCTCGCACGCGTCGCCGGTTACGGGGGAGCCCTCCACGAACTCGACGGACTTCCCGGCTCCGCCAGGCCGTCCATCGGCCACCCCCGGTCCGAGACGGAGCACACCGCCCCGGCCGCGTACCCCTACCCGGACGGCTGCGGCAGCTGGCAGCAGGCCGACGTGCGCACCGCCCGCGACCGGCTCGGCTGGCGGCCCCGGATCGGCCTTGAGGAATCCCTCGCCGATATCTGGATGGAGGCCGCATGCCGTATCTGACGAGCACACCCACGGGCACCGCGAGCACGGACCTGAGGATCGGCTTCGGCGTCCCCGGCTATGCGCACCCCTTGGTCGCCCCGGTCGAATGGGGCGGGCTCACCCGCCCCGGGACCCCCTTGCACTGGGTCGTCCTGAACGTCTCCGACGGCCCCGGCGCCCGCCCCGACCCCCACTGCCTGGAAGCCGCCGGACGTCTGCGCAACGCGGGCGTCCGCGTGCTCGGCCACCTGGACGTGACCCACGGCGCACGCGCCTTCGGTGAAATCGTCTCCGAGGCACACCGCTATCTCGACTGGTACCAGGTCGACGGCTTCTTCCTGGACCGCTGTCCCACGGAGCGGACAGCGCTGCCGGAGATCCGGCGCACCACCGACACCCTGCGGGCGCTCCTCGGCGACGGCCACATCGTCCTCGGCCACGGCATCCACCCGTATCCCGGTTACGCCGAGACCGCCGACCAACTGGTGACCTTCTCCGGGCCCTGGAGCGACTACCGCTGGTCGCAGGTGGCGGAGTGGACCGCCGAATACCCGCCCGAGCGCTTCTGCCACTTCGTCCACGGCATGCCCCGAGGGCATCTCGACGAGGCTCTGCGCATCGCCCGCTGGCAGGGTGCCTCGACGATCTACTTCACCGACCGCACGGACCGCGGAGGTTCGGCCGACCCCTGGGAGAGTCTGCCCGGCTACTGGGACGAACTCGTCTCGCGGATCGGAACGGGTGTCTCGGAATGAAGGAGGGCGTGGCAGTGTTACGGGGAGAACAACTGTAGTGATTGACCGACCAACGGAGTCCCCGTGTCGCTGCCACCCCTGGTCGAGCCAGCTGCTGAGCTCACCGTAGACGAGGTCCGCAGGTACTCCCGCCACCTGATCATCCCCGACGTGGGCATGGACGGGCAGAAGCGGCTGAAGAACGCCAAGGTGCTCTGTGTGGGCGCCGGCGGCCTGGGCTCGCCGGCGCTGATGTACCTGGCCGCCGCGGGCGTGGGCACGCTCGGCATCGTGGAGTTCGACGAGGTCGACGAGTCGAACCTGCAGCGCCAGATCATCCACAGCCAGGCGGACATCGGCCGCTCCAAGGCGGCGTCGGCCCGCGACAGCGTGCTCGGCATCAACCCCTACGTGAACGTGGTCCTGCACGAAGAGCGGCTCGAAGCCGAGAACGTGATGGACATCTTCAGCCAGTACGACCTGATCGTCGACGGCACGGACAACTTCGCGACCCGCTACCTGGTCAACGACGCGTGCGTACTGCTCAACAAGCCTTACGTCTGGGGCTCGATCTACCGCTTCGACGGCCAGGCCTCCGTCTTCTGGTCCGAGCACGGGCCCTGCTACCGCTGCCTCTACCCGGAGCCCCCGCCCCCCGGCATGGTCCCCTCCTGCGCCGAGGGCGGCGTCCTGGGCGTGCTGTGCGCGTCCATCGGCTCCATCCAGGTCAACGAGGCCATCAAGCTCCTCGCGGGTATCGGCGAGCCGCTCCTCGGCCGCCTGATGATCTACGACGCCCTGGAGATGCAGTACCGCCAGGTCAAGGTCCGCAAGGACCCGAACTGCGCGGTCTGCGGCGAGAACCCCACCGTCACCGAACTCATCGACTACGAGGCCTTCTGCGGCGTCGTCTCCGAAGAGGCCCAGGAGGCGGCGGCCGGCTCGACGATCACTCCCAAGCAGCTCAAGGAGTGGATCGACGACGGCGAGAACATCGAGATCATCGACGTCCGCGAGATCAACGAGTACGAGATCGTCTCGATCCCCGGCGCCAAGCTGATCCCGAAGAACGAGTTCCTCATGGGCACCGCCCTGGCGACCCTCCCGCAGGACAAGAAGATCGTCCTGCACTGCAAGACCGGCGTCCGCAGCGCGGAGGTCCTCGCGGTCCTCAAGTCGGCCGGATTCTCCGACGCCGTGCACGTGGGCGGTGGCGTGATCGGCTGGGTCAACCAGATCGAGCCGGCGAAGCCGATCTACTAGCCGTACCCCGTAGGAACAGACGCTGTACGGAGAGGGGCTCGGCACCGCGTGTGCCGGGCCCCTTCCCGTCACCCGGGCGGGAACGGCCGAGGCCGCTACGAACCGCAGACCTTGCCGTCGTCCGGTACCGATCCGTCCAGCAGGTAGTCGTCCACCGTGCTGTCGACGCAGTCGCTCCCGCTCCCGTACGCCCCGTGGCCCTGGCCCTTCCAGGTGAGCTGCACACCCACGCCCTTGCCCAGCTCGTCCGCCATCTTGCGAGCGCCCTCGTACGGCGTCGCCGGGTCGCCGGTGTTGCCCACCACCAGGACGGGGTCCGCGCCGGGCGCGCTCACCTCCGGTGTCTCGTACTGCCCGGCCACCGGCCAGTCGTGGCACCAGCCGGCCGTGTCCCAGCCCATCGAATCCCCGAACACGGGCGAGATCTTCCGGAACTCGGGGAGCCGCTTCTTCGCCTCCTCGGGCGTCGGCCGCTCCTTGTCGTCCAAGCACGATATGACCCGTTGGGAATGCGTGGTCGTGCCGTAGCGGCCCGAGGCGTCACGGTCGTTGTAGCTGTCGGCCTGCGCGAGCAGTTCCGTACCGTCGCCGTCCTCGGCCGCTTCGAGTGCGCTGGTGAGGGCCGGCCAGGACGACTTGCTGTAGAGCGGGTAGACGATGCCGGTGAGGGCGAGCTGCTGTGTCAGATCGCGGCCGCTCGTGGTCTCCAGCGGGTCGGAGTCGATCCGCTTGAGCAGGGCCGCGATTTTCTCGGAGCCCCGCTCGGGGTCCTGGCCCGTGGATTCGAGGTAGTCCTCCAGGGCGCGCTGGAAACCCCTCGCCTGGTTCTCCGCGTGGCCCACTGTGCCGGCGCTCGGGTCGACGACCGCGTCCAGGACCAGCCGCCCCGCGTTCTTGGGGAACAAGTGGGCGTACACGCCGCCCAGTTCGGTGCCGTACGAGATGCCGAAGTAGTGCATTTTCCGGTCACCGAGGACATGCCGCATCAAGTCCATGTCCCGGGCCGTGTCGGTCGTCGAGACATGCCCCAGGAGCTTGCCCGCGGACTTCTGGCAGCCCTCGCCGAAGTCAGTGGCGTCCTTGAGGAACGCGGTCTCCTCGGTGGAGGTGTCCGGCGTGGTGTCGACCGACTCGGCCGCTTGGACCCCCTTGTCGCTGCGACAGCGCACGCCCTCGCTGGCGGCGACACCGCGCGGGTCCCAGCTGACCAGGTCGTACCGCTCGTGGAGCTTCGCGAACGTCGGCCCGTACGGCGGCAGATAGTCGACGCCCGAGCCGCCGGGGCCGCCGAAGTTGAACAGCAGTGAGCCGATGCGGTCGTCCGAGGATCCGCTCGACTCGCTGCGGATCAGCGCCAGCCCGATGGTCTCGCCCGCCGGCTTCGCCCAGTCCAGCGGCACCTTGAGCGTCGTACAACGCCAGTCCCCGCCCGGCGCGGGGCCGGTCTCGGTGGCCTTGCACCTGCCCCAGTCGAGCTTCTGCGAGGTGAGTGAGGCGGGCAGCCCCGGCATGGCGTCGGAGGAGGAGGCCGCACCCGGCGGCCTGCCCGCGTCGTCGTTCTTGTCGTTCCCTCCGTCGTCCTCGGACGAGCCGCTGCAGCCGGCCACCAGCAACGCGGCGGCGGCCAGTGCCGTCCACCGTGCGATACGCGCCATGAACTTCCCCCCTCGCATCGTCGTCCGCCGATGTCGCGGATGACAGTCAGGCCATAGTAGGCAAATCTCCGCGAGCACCGCGGAGCCCTGTGGATAACCCTCTGACCTGCTGCTTTGTGAGTCTCACCTCAGGAGCAGACCGTGCCGGCCGCCGGGACCCTGCCGTTCAGCAGATAGCCGTTCACCGCGTCACGCACGCACTTGTTCCCGCTGTCGTACGCCCCGTGCCCCTGACCTTTGTACGTCAGCTCGACACCGACCCCCTTGCCCAGTGAATCCACCATCTTCCGGGCTCCCTCGTACGGGGTCGCCGGGTCGCCGGTGTTCCCGACCACGAGGATCGGAGCCGAACCGGGCGCGCTCACATCGGGGTGGTCGGCGTCGCCCGCCACCGCCCAGTCGGTGCAGCCGACCATGCCCCACGCCAGATAGTCGCCGAAGACGGACGAGGCCTTGCGGAACTCCGGGAGCTTCGCCGTCACGTCGGCGGCGGTGTAACGGGGTCTGTCGTCCGCGCAGTTGATGGAGACATTGGCGGCACTGATGTTGCTGTACTCGCCGTCCTGGTTGCGCCCGTTCATCGAGTCGGACAGCAGCATCAGCACCTTGCCGTCACCGTCGTACGCCTGCTGGAGTCCTTCGGTGAGGTACTCCCAGAATTCCTTGGAGTACAGGGACTGTGCGATGCCGCTCGTGGCGGCGGTCTGGGTGAGCAGGCGCGGGAAGATGCCCGGGATCGGTTTGCTGTCGAGGTCCTTGAGCAGTTTGGCGATCCGGTCCTTCACGTCCTGCGCGCTGCCGCCGAGCGGGCACTCCTCCGCCTTCGAGGCGCAGTCCTCGGCGAAGTTGTCCAGCGCCAACTGGAAGCCCCTGGCCTGTCCGAGGGACCCTTGTTCGGAGTTCTGCGTCGGATCCACGACCGCGTCGAAGACGGCCCGCCCGACCTTCCGGGGGAACAGGTGCGCGTACACGCCGCCCAGTTCGGTGCCGTACGAGATGCCGAAGTAGTGCAGCTCGTCGTCTCCGAGGACCTGGCGCATCAGGTCCATGTCGCGGGCCGCGTCGGTGGTGCGTACGTGCGGGAGGAGCTTCCCGGAGTTCTTCTCGCAGGCCTTGTTGAAATCCTTCGTGCTGTCCAGAAGAGTCCGCTGCTCGGCGGCGTCGTCCGGGGTCGCGTCCTGCTGGAAGTACTCGTCGAGCTGTTCGCTGTCCTCGCACTTCACACCGGCGCTGCGGCCGACACCGCGTGGGTCGAAACTGACCAGGTCGTAGCGGGTGCGCAGCTCGTCGTAGTCCTTGCCGAAGGCGGGAAGCGTGGTGACGCCCGAGCCGCCCGGACCGCCGAAGTTGAAGAGCAGCGAACCGATGCGCCGGTCCTTGGCGCCGCTCGCCTGCGCGCGGATCAGCGCGAGACCGATGGTGTCCCCCTTGGGCTTGTCCCAGTCCAGGGGCGCTTTCAGGGTCGCGCACTTCCAGTTGTCGCCGTCCGGCAGGGGCGACGGAGCGTCCCCGCCGCCCTCGGACTCGGACGGCTCCGGGCAGTCCTTCCAGCTGAGCTTCTGCGCCGGCAGGTCCTCGTCCGCGGAGCCGCCGTCGTCGCCGCATCCGGCGAGGGCCGCCAGCAGCAGGAGGGCGGTGGCGGTCAGAGCGGCGGCCCGCGGCGGGGAAGGGTTCGGCATAGACCCATCCTGAGGTCGACCAGGACGGGCCGCCCGGGGCGCGGGCCGTGCGGGTGAGGATCCCGCGTCCGACCCTACGGAGTGCCGCCGGCCGTCCGGCGGTACAGGGAGATCGCCGGACAGTCCTGGGACCGACCTAGAGCGCGCCCTTGCGTGTCAGGTGGTTGAAGAACAGCCATCCCGGCAGCACGGGCAGCCACAGTGTGAGAAGGCGGTACAGGAGCACGGCGGGCGCCGCGACCTCCTTGGGGAGCCCGACGGCGATCAGGCCGACCGTCAGGGTGGCCTCGACCGCGCCCACCCCGCCCGGGGTGGGCGCCGCGGAGCCGAGCGCGTTTCCGGCGAGGAAGACGACGGCCACACTGGCGATGCTGATCGCGGGCATGTCCTCGCTGCCGAACGCCCGGATCGACGCGTCGAGGCACATCACGAAGCAGGCCGTCAGCAGAAGCATGCCGCCGATGCCGGTGATCAGCTTCTGCGGTCGCTGGAGGACGTCCAGCATGCGCGGGATGACACCCGCGAAGAGCGACCGCACGCGCGTGACCACGAATTTCCTCAGGAACGGCACCGAGGTCACGACGAGGACGAGGACCGCGACGGTCAGCAGACCCGCGATGACCGTCCGGGACGGCGACAAGGAGGGCGTCTTCTCGGTACCGGTCAGATAGCCGAACGACAGCAGCATCAGGATGTGACAGCCGAGCCCGAACAGCTGCGACGCGCCGACGCTCGCCACCGCGAGCCCCGGCCGTACCCCCGCGCGTTGGAGGAAGCGCGTGTTGAGCGCGACACCGCCCACCGCCGCGGGCGCCACGATCTTCACGAAGGACCCGGCGACCTGCGCCGCCACGGCCCGCATGAACGGCACCCGCTCGGGCACGAAGCCCAGCAGGCTCATGGCCGCGGCGAAGTAGCTCAGCATGGAGAAGAGCGCCGCCGCTGCGACCCAGCCCCACTGGGCACTGTCGAAGAGCGTGCCGAACTCGATGTGCGTGAGCTGCGTCAGCAGGAAGTACGCGCCGAACGCGCCCGCGATGAAACTGATCAGCGTACGCGGACGGATGCGCTCAAGACGGGCCGGCTCGACCGGTGCCTGCGGCCTGATCAGCAGCACCTGGTGCCGGATCTGGGTGAGCAGGTCCTCCTCACGGGCCTCGTCCAGGGCCTCGTCGATCGCCCGCTTCTCGGCCCGCTGCTCGGCACGTACGGTTTTCTTGTCGGGCTTCTCCAGGACGGGCCTGGTCTCCTCGGGCGTGGCCGCGTGCTCCTCGGCGCGGGCCAGTTTGGCCTGCCGGGAGGCCTCCAGGACCGCCTCGCGCTCACGCTCCGAACGCTCCCGGGCCAGTTTGCGCAGGGTGGCGCGGTGGGAGCGGGTGAGCGCGATGGGCTGCAGCATGGGCAGGCAGTCGGCGACCGCGTCCGGGCCGAGCACGCCCACGGCCGAGGCCACCGCGCGCTCCGCGCCCACGCGCAGACCGAGCGTGGTCACCAACTGGGCGACGTCCATGCGCAGCAGCAGCTCACCGGCCGCGATCTCACCGTTGCGCAGGTCCGTGAGGATCACCGTGCCGGAACGATCCACCAGAACGGCGTCACCGGCCAGTCTGCGGTGGGCGATGCGCCGCGACTGCAGCGCCTGCACCTGGTGCCAGGTCTCGCGCAGCAGGTCGTCGGTGATGTCCTCGTCCGGCAGCGCGTCGAGGGTGCGCCCGCCGATGTGCTCGTAGACCAGCATCACGGCGTCCGGACCCAGCTCGGAGGTCGCGATCAGCTTCGGCGCGTTGGCCCCGGCCGCGATGGCCGCGTACGCGAGGAGCGCCTCCTGTTCCAGGGCCTGGCGCAGCGACTGGAGGCTGCGGCGTGTGGTGATGCCGCGCAGCGTCAGACGGCGCCACACGCGGTAGAAGAACCCCTGCGCCTGCTGTTCCCGGTCCACCACCGTGACGTCCAGTGGGGCGCCGTCCTGGAGCGTCACGAAGTACCGGCGGCCACGGTCACCGTCCGCGGCCTCCGGGGTCTCGTCCCGCGCCGCGCTCACCGGGTGGAAGCCGACGTGCCGCAGTCCGGCCATCAGGGTCCGGCCCGTGGGCCGTACGTTCGGGGAGCCGACCGCGTACAGCGTCCCGTAGGCCACGCTCCAGCCGATCAGCACGGTGAGGATGATCGAGAAGGGGGTCGTGTAGCCGGTGACCAGCATGGAGAAGGCGTCGAGCATCAGCACGACCCACAGGACCGCACGCCAGCGCGGCCGTCGCGACATGCCGACGGCCGTCATATAGGCGATGACCGGCGCGAGGTAACCGTGCACCGGGTCGGTCAGGGCGTGGATGTCTCCGGGGGAGGGCTGCGTGAGCGCCTTCTGGATCGAGTCCGGGGCGCCCTTGGCGACCCACAGGTCAGTGGCGAGCGTCACACCGTGGGCGAGGACCGCGGCCAGCACGCCGTCGGCGATCCGGAGCCCGTCCCGCTTGATGAGCCGCTCGATGGCGAAGGCGACCGGCACCAGGAGAATCGCGATGCTCGACGCGAGCCCGGCGATCTTGATCAGCAGGTCGGGCGCCTCGTCGGTGCCCTTGTTGATGTCCTGCGCCAGCCCCGACGTCGTGCCGTGCGCGAACGCGGCGATCGACAGCAGCACGGCGATCGCGAGAACGCCCACCAGCAGGCGCATCAGGTCGGAGGGACGGTGCACGCGCGCGGGGAGCAGGGGCTCGTCGCCCTCGACCGCTTCGGCCGGGGCGTCGTCGCAGGCCGCGCGGTCGGTCTCCTCGGCTCCGCTCTCCTTGCGCATGTCCTTCTTCTGGGACGTGTCCGGACTCCCGGACGTCACACCCGTCTCGGACGCAATGCCTGGCACTGACGTCACGGGCGCCTCTGTCTTCTCCGGAAGGCTCTCGTCCGTATCGTCGCCGGAATCCGGGCGCGACGAAACCTCAGAGGTGCCCTCCGCGTCTTCGGGGTGCACACCCTGCTGTTTCATCGTCTCTTCTTGGTCTCGTATCACCAGTAACCGCCCGCACGATGGTGGCATGCCCCGCTGACACAGGGGGGCATCAGGGTGCAGTGCGGGGGCGCACAGTCTGCCCGAAGCGCTGTTCTTGGGCGAGGGAAACGTAAAGTCACCGCCGCGTCACGTTGTCCGAGGGGTGGTGCAGGATGGACCGGATGAGCGAGCAGAGCCTCCCGGCGGACGCCTTGCCGGAGTACGCGGAGCGGGTCCTCGACGTCGCCGAGCAGATTCCTCCGGGGAGCGTCATGACGTACGGAGATGTCGCGGAATGGCTGGAAGAGGGCGGTCCGCGACAGGTCGGACGGGTGATGGCCCTCTACGGAGGAGCCGTTCCGTGGTGGCGGGTCGTCCGCGCGGACGGCGCGTTGCTCCCCGGCCACGAACTGGAGGCGCTGGAGCACTACCGGGTCGAAGGCACGCCCCTCAAAGCGGCGAGCAGGGCCTCCGAAGGGCACGTTCCGCGCATCCACATGAAACAGGCCAGATGGGACGGCGGGGATCGCGCGGAGGGTCACACCCGACAGCTTCCGGCACGGGACCGCCAGGAGGGGGACAGGTGACCCGTACGGGGGAACGCGGGCACGCCCGGGACATGCCGTACGTTCGTGAAGCGGGAGACACCGGTGCCGGGAGGGAACACGAGGAAGCGCCGCTTCCACGGCATCCACCGGCGTAGCGTCGACGGCACGCGTCCCGTTCATCCCGCGGTCACCGCCCGCCTCGCGCCGCCGGTCTCCCACCCGTCGCCCGAGCACGATCCCTCACCGACGGCGTTCCGCGCCGACAGTGACAATCCCCAGCACACCCACCAGGACCGGCGAACCACGTGAGCTCCTCTTCCTCCACCAGGCGCCTGTCGTACCCCCAGGGTCGACAGGGGACCCGTGGCGCTTACCGGCTGGTACGTACCCCGCCGGAACGGGTGGCTCCCCCTGTGCTGGACGCAGCCCAGCGCGCGGCGGTTGACCACGAGGGCGGCCCGCTGCTCGTTCTCGCAGGTCCGGGGACCGGCAAGACGACCACGCTCGTCGAGTCCGTGGCGGCCCGGATCGCCCGCGGCGCGGACCCCGAGCGCATCCTGGTGCTGACGTTCAGCCGCAAGGCCGCCGTGGAACTGCGGGACCGCATGGCGCTGCGCATGGGAGCGGCCCGCGCGCCCCAGGCGACGACCTTCCACTCCTTCTGCTACGCCCTGGTCCGGGCCCACCAGGACACCGATCTGTTCGTGGAACCGATGCGGCTGCTCTCCGGCCCCGAACAGGACGTGGCGGTGCGGGAATTGCTCGCGGGCCAGCCCGGCCTGGAGCGGCTAGGCCTCGCCCATGTGCGCTGGCCGGACGAACTGCGCGCGTGCCTGACGACGCGCGGCTTCGCCGACGAGGTCCGCGCGGTCCTCGCCCGCAGCCGTGAGCTGGGCCTCGGCCCCGACGCCCTCCAGACCTTCGCCCGGCGCATCGGCCGCCCCGACTGGCTGGCTGCCTCCGCCTTCCTCGCCGAGTACCTCGACGTGCTCGACATGCAGGGAGTGCTCGACTACGCGGAACTGGTGCACCGCGCGGTGCTGCTCGCCCGGCGCCCCGGCGTGGCCGAGCGGCTCGCCGAGCGGTACGACGCGGTCTACGTCGACGAGTACCAGGACACCGATCCGGCGCAGCTGCGGCTCCTGGACGCGCTCGCGGGCGGCGGCCGCACCCTGGTGGCCTTCGGCGACCCCGATCAGTCGATCTACGCGTTCCGGGGCGCCGACGTGAACGGCATCCTGGAGTTCCCGGACGTCTTCCCGCGCGTGGACGGCACACCGGCGCCGGTCGAGGTCCTGCGGACGTCCCGCAGGTCGGGCGCAGACTTGCTGGCGGCCACCCGGCTGCTGACCCAGCGCATGCCCCTGACCCGCCTCCCGGCGGAGAAGGTACGCGCCCACAGGGGACTCGCCCCCGTACGGGACGGCGGTCACGTGGAGGTCTACACGTACCCGACCCCCGGTACGGAACTGGACAACATCGCGGACATCCTGCGCCGTGCCCATTTGGAGGACGGCGTTCCGTGGAAGGACATGGCCGTCCTGGTACGCGCCGGCTCCCGCACCATCCCGACGATCCGCCGCACACTCACCGCGGCCGGCGTCCCCCTCGACATCGACGGCGACGACCTGCCCCTGCGCCACGAACCGGCGGTGACGCCCTTGCTGACGGCCCTCAAGGCGGTGGCCGTGGCGGAATTGGGGGAGCCTCCCTCCCGCGAGATCCCCTCCTCCGAAACCCTTTCCCCGCAGCCCCTTTCCCCTCAGCCCCCTTCACCCGAGACCCCTCCCTCTGAAGAGGCGACTTCGGAAAGGGCCCTCTCCGGGGGACCCACCTCGGTCGAGGAGACGTCGGAGGGACCCGCCTCACAGGAGCAGGCCGTCCAGAAGGCACCGTCCGTCTCGGAGGAGCGGGCCGTCCAGGAGGTGTCGAGCGTCCAGGAGGTGCCATCCGTCCCGGAGGAGCAGGTCGCACCGGAGAGGCCGTGGCTCGACGTCGAGACCGCGCTCACGCTCCTCGCGTCCCCGCTGGCCGGTATGGACGCCGCCGACCTGCGCCGGCTGGGCCGTGCCCTGCGCGATGAGGAGCGCGCCGCGGGCAACCACGTGCCGCCGCCCTCCGACGACTTGCTGGCGCGGGCGCTGGCCGAGCCGGAGCGGCTGGTCGCCCACGACCCCTCGTACGCGCGCGGGGCCCAGCGCCTGGGCGCCCTCCTGCGCAAGGCACGGGAGCGCCTCGCGGGGGGCGGCACGGCCGAGGAGGCGCTCTGGGAGCTGTGGGACGGCACACCCTGGCCCCAGCGCCTGGAGCGGGCCGCCCGGCGCGGCGGCGCGGCCGGCCGCAACGCGGACCGCGACCTCGACGCCGTGTGCGCGCTGTTCGCCACCGCGGCCCGCGCCGAGGAACGCACCGGAGGCCGCGGCGCCCTCAACTTTCTGGAGGAGGTCGACGCCCAGGACATCGCCGCCGACACACTCACCCGCAGGGCCGTGCGCCCCGACGCCGTGCGTCTGATGACCGCGCACCGCTCCAAGGGCCTGGAGTGGCGCCTGGTCGTCGTCGCGGGCGTCCAGGAGGGTCTGTGGCCGGATCTGCGCCGTCGCGGCTCCCTCCTGGAGGCCGACCGCATCGGACGGGACGGTCTCGCGGAGCCACTCACCCCCGGAGCACTCCTCTCCGAAGAGCGCCGCCTGTTCTACGTGGCCGCCACGCGCGCGCGTGAACGGCTCGTCGTCACCGCCGTGAAGGCCCCCGCGGACGACGGCGACCAGCCTTCCCGCTTCCTCACCGAACTCGGCACGGAGCCCAAGGACATAACGGGCCGCCCCCGCCGCCCCCTGTCCGTCGCGGCGCTCGTCGCGGAACTGCGGTCCACCACGGTCGACCCGCGCGTCTCGGCCCCCCTCAGGGAGGCGGCCGCCCGCCGCCTGGGCAGACTCGCCGCGCTCGGCGACGAGGACGGCCGCCCGCTGGTGCCGTCCGCGCACCCCTACCGCTGGTGGGGCATGTACGAACCCACCGAGAGCAAGGTGCCGCTGCGCGACCGCGACCATCCCGTCGTGCTCTCCGGCAGCGCCCTTGACCAGCTCGCCAACACCTGCGCCCTGCAGTGGTTCCTGGGCCGCGAGGTGAAGGCGGACGCCCCCGCCACCGCCGCCCAGGGCTTCGGCAACGTGGTGCACGTCCTGGCGGACGAGGTCGCCTCCGGCCGCACGCCCGCCGACCTCGCCGTCCTCATGGAGCGCCTCGACTCCGTGTGGGAGGCGCTCGCCTTCGACGCGCCCTGGAAGTCGGCCCAGGAGAAGGAGCACGCGCGCGTGGCGCTCGAACGCTTCCTGAAGTGGCATGTCATGGACCGCGCCGAACGCACTCCTGTGGCCAGCGAGCACGACTTCGACGTCACCCTCGAAGCGGGCTCCTACGAAGTCCGCATCCGCGGCTCCATGGACCGCGTCGAGCGGGATGCCGAGGGCCGCGCCTACGTGGTCGACTTCAAGACCGGCAAGCAGGCACCGAGCGCCGCCGACGTGGCCCATCACCCGCAGCTCGCCGTCTACCAGCTCGCGGTCAGCGAGGGCGCCGTGGACGAGGCCTTCGACGGCGAACGTCCCGAGCCCGGCGGCGCCGAACTCGTGCAGCTCCGCCAGGGTGCCCCCAAGAAGGACGGCGGCGAGACCCTGCCCAAGGTGCAGGCCCAGGAGCCGCTGGAGGGGGAGTGGGTCGGCGACCTCCTCGCCACCGCCGCGGGCAAGGTCCTCGACGAACGGTTCACACCGACGACCGGCCAGCACTGCACGCACTGCGCCTTCCGGGCCTCGTGCAGCGCCCGACCGGAGGGACGTCACGTCGTCGAGTGACGGGGCGCACGGCCCCGGGCAGCCGTCCGCAGGGTGTCCGCCGCGGGTCCGCCGCGTGTGCGTCAATGCGGGCCAATGCGGGCCAAAGAGTGTCTGCCGTGTACGAAGTGACGCGAAGTGACATACAGCACCACGTGTGCTGACCTGCGCATCCTTCGACCCTGCCGCCGAATCGGCACCGACTGTCAGTGGGCGCGGCTAGCCTCTCAGACGTGCCAGCCCGTATCTCCGATCCCGAACAGCTCAAGGAGCTCCTCGGCATCCCGTTCACCCCGGAGCAGACGGCCTGCATCATCGCCCCGCCCGCCCCGCAGGTGATCGTGGCCGGCGCCGGCTCCGGCAAGACCACGGTGATGGCCGCGCGCGTGGTGTGGCTGGTCGGCACCGGACAGGTGGCCCCCGAGCAGGTCCTGGGCCTGACGTTCACCAACAAGGCGGCGCGCGAACTCGCCGAGCGCGTACGCAAGGCACTGATCAAGGCCGGAGTCACCGACCCGGACGTGATCGACCCGGACAACCCGCCGGGCGAGCCGGTGATCTCCACGTACCACGCCTTCGCCGGTCGTCTGCTGACCGACCACGGGCTGCGCATCGGACTCGAACCCACCGCGCGCCTCCTCGCCGACGCCACGCGCTACCAGCTCGCCGCCCGCGTCCTGCGCGAGGCACCGGGCCCCTACCCCGCGCTCACCCGCTCCTTCCCCGACCTGGTGAGCGACCTCCTCACCCTCGACTCCGAGCTGGCCGAACACCTCGTACAACCCGAGGAACTGCGCGCGTACGACGCCCGGCTGCTGCACGACCTGGAGGGCGCCAAGCTCACCAACGCCGACCTGCGCAAGGTCCCGGAGACGGCCGCCGCCCGGCGTGAACTGACCGAGCTGGTGAGCCGCTACCGGAAGGCCAAGCGCGAGCGCGACCTTCTCGACTTCGGCGACCAGATCGCCCTCTCGGCGACCCTCGCCCGCACCCGCTCCGAGGTCGGCGGCATCCTGCGCGACGAGTTCCGGGTGGTCCTCCTCGACGAGTACCAGGACACGTCCGTGGCCCAGCGCATCCTCCTGGCCGGACTGTTCGGCGGCGGCACGGGCCACCCGGTGACCGCCGTCGGAGACCCCTGCCAGGCCATCTACGGCTGGCGCGGCGCCTCCGTGGCCAACCTCGACGACTTCCCCGAGCACTTCGCGCACGCCGACGGCCGCCCGGCGACCCGCCAGTCCCTCAGCGAGAACCGCCGCAGCGGCGGCCGCCTCCTCGACCTCGCCAATGGCCTCGCGGAACCCCTGCGCGCCATGCACGCGGGCGTGGAGGCCCTTCGCCCGGCCCCCGGCGCCGAGCGCGACGGCATGGTGCGCTGCGCCCTGCTGCGTACCCACGCCGAGGAGATGGACTGGCTCGGCGACTCCATCGCCCATCTCGTACGCACCGGCAAGGCCCCCGGTGAGATCGCCGTCCTGTGCCGTACCGCGACCGACTTCGCGCAGATCCAGGGTGCGCTCGTCGCCCGCGACATCCCGGTGGAGGTCGTCGGGCTCTCCGGGCTGCTGCACCTGCCCGAGGTCGCCGACCTGGTCGCCGTCTGCGAGGTCCTCCAGGACCCCGGCGCCAACGCCTCGCTGGTCCGCCTGCTCACCGGACCGCGCTGGCGCATCGGGCCCCGCGACCTCGCCCTCCTGGGCCGCCGGGCCCGCCTGCTCGTGTCCCACGCGCGCGTGGGGGCTGACGGCGACCCCGACCTGCGGCTCGCAGCAGCCGTCGAAGGCGTCGACCCGGCCGAGGTGATCTCCCTCGCGGACGCGCTCGACACCTTCCTGGAGACGCCCCTCGGCGGTGACGGGGACGACGACGGCCTGCCGTTCTCGGCCGACGCCCGCGTACGGTTCGCGCGGCTCGCCACCGAACTGCGCGATCTGCGCCGCTCGCTCGCCGACCCGCTCATGGACGTCCTGCACCGGGTCCTCGCCACCACGGGCCTGGAGGTGGAGCTCTCCGCGTCCCCGCACGCGCTGGCCGCCCGCCGCCGCGAGACCCTGTCCAACTTCCTGGACGTCGCCGCCTCCTTCGCCGCGAACGAGGGCGAGGCCAGCCTGCTCGCCTTCCTCGGCTTCCTGCGCACCGCGGCCCAGTACGAGAAGGGCCTCGACAACGCGCTGCCGGGCGGCGAGAACACCGTCAAGGTGCTCACCGCGCACAAGTCCAAGGGTCTGGAATGGGACGTCGTCGTGGTCCCGGGGCTCGTCACCGGCACGTTCCCCAGCGGCCAGGGCCGCGAGAAATGGACCGCCCAGGGCAAGGTCCTCCCGCACGAACTGCGTGGCGACGCCGACACCCTGCCCGACATCGAAGCCTGGGACTCCCGCAGCATGAAGGCCTTCCACGAGGCCATGAAGGAGCACCAGCACACCGAGGAACTCCGCCTCGGCTACGTCACCTTCACCCGCCCCCGCTCCCTGCTGCTCGGCTCCGGCCACTGGTGGGGCCCCTCCCAGAAGAAGCCCCGCGGCCCCTCCGACTTCCTGCACGCCCTGTATGACCACTGCGCGGCCGGGCACGGCGAGATCGAGGCCTGGGAGGACGAACCCGAGGAGGACGAGGAGAACCCCGCGCTTCAGGCGGCCGGCGGCGACCACGCCTGGCCGCTCCCGCTGGACGACCTGGCGATGGCCCGCCGCCGCGAGGCCGCCCGGACGGTGCTGGCCCACCTGGAGTCCGGCCACTCCCACGAGGCGGCTCACCCCTCGGCTCCTGACGCCCCGGGCCCGTACGACGACCCGGACTGGCCGCCGCCGGAGGAGGACGAGCCTCCTTACGAAGAGGCCGATTTCACGGACGCGGCCCCGGACGACTGGGACTCGTGGACAGCGAACCGCCCGACGGCCCCTGACCGTCCGACGACCCCCGACCGCCCGACGGTCCCGCACCCCAGCCCCGCCCCGGACGCCCGTCCGCATCCTTCCGGGACCACGCGCCTCACCCCGGAGGAAGCCCGCACCATCGCCTCATGGGACCGCGACCTGGACGCCCTCACCGGGGAACTCCTGCGCGCCCGTGAGAGCGTCACGGACGTCCCCCTGCCGGCCTCCCTGACCGCGTCCCAGCTGCTGCGGCTGGCCGCGGACCCGGAAGGGTTCGCCCAGGAACTGGCGCGACCCATGCCGCGCCCGCCCCAGCCCGCCGCCCGCCGCGGCACCCGCTTCCACGCCTGGGTCGAAGCCCGCTTCGAAGAGCTGCGGCTCCCGATGCTGGAGCCGGAGGACCTGCCCGGCAGTGAGGCCGAGATCGCCGACGAACGCGACCTGGAAGCTCTCAAGAACGCCTTCGAGCGCACCCCCTACGCCCACCGCACGCCCTACCGGGTAGAGGCCCCCTTCCAGCTCGCCATCGCCGGCCGTGTCGTACGGGGCCGGATCGACGCGGTCTACAAGGAAGAGGTCCACAAGGAAGAGGGCGACGAGCACGGAGAGGGGCAGGCGACGACGACGTACGAGATCGTCGACTGGAAGACCAGCCGCACCCGCACCGCCGACCCCCTCCAGCTCGCCCTCTACCGGCTCGCCTGGGCCGAGCAGCACGGCATCCCCCCGGAATCCGTACAAGCCGCCTTCCTGTACGTGCGCAGCGGCGAGGTCGTACGCCCCAAGAGCCTGCCGGGCCGGGCCGCGCTGGAACGCCTCCTCCTGGAAGAACCACCCGAAGGGGTTCCCGACGAACCGCCGGACCAGCACGCGCGCGTGGACGGATAGGCTCGTGACCATGAGCAAGACTCCGGACAGCGCCGTCCGCGCGTACACCGAGCGGCACCGCGCAGCCTTCCTCGACGACCTCGCCGAGTGGCTGCGCATCCCGTCCGTCTCGGCCCAGCCCGAGCACGCCGCGGACGTACGGCGCAGCGCCGACTGGCTCGCCGCGAAACTGCGGGAGACGGGCTTCCCGACCTGCGAGGTCTGGGCGACTCCCGGCGCACCCGCGGTCTTCGCCGAATGGCCCTCGGACGATCCGCGGGCACCCACGGTCCTCGTCTACGGCCACCACGACGTACAGCCCGCCGCCCGCGAGGACGGCTGGGACACCGACCCCTTCGAGCCCGTCGTCCGCGGAAACCGACTCCACGCGCGCGGGGCCGCCGACGACAAGGGGCAGGTGTTCTTCCACACACTCGGCGTGCGGGCCCACCTCGCCGCCACGGGCCGCACCACTCCCGCGGTCCATCTGAAGCTGCTGATCGAGGGCGAGGAGGAGTCCGGTTCCCCGCACTTCCGTGACCTCGTCGAAGCCCGCAGGGACCGGCTGACCGCCGACGCGGTGATCGTCTCCGACACCGGCATGTGGTCCGAGGACACCCCCACGGTGTGTACCGGTATGCGCGGCCTCGCCGAGTGTGAGATCCAGCTGTACGGACCGGACCAGGACATCCACTCCGGTTCCTTCGGCGGCGCCGTGCCTAATCCGGCCACCGCCGTCGCCCGCCTCGTCGCCGCCCTGCACGACGAGCACGCGCGCGTGGCGATTCCCGGCTTCTACGAAGGCGTCACCGAACTCACCGACCGGGAGCGGGAACTCTTCGCCGAGCTGCCCTTCGACGAGGAGCGCTGGCTGCGTACCGCACGGTCCACGGCCGCCCACGGAGAGAGCGGCCACACCACCCTGGAGCGCGTCTGGGCCCGCCCGACCGCCGAGGTCAACGGCATCGGCGGCGGCTACCAGGGCCCCGGCAACAAGACGATCGTGCCGTCCTCGGCGATGGTCAAACTCTCCTTCCGGCTCGTCGCCGGACAGGACCCCGACCACATCGAGAAAGCCGTCCGCACCTGGACCGCCGAGCAACTGCCCGCCGGAATCCGTCACGAGATCACCTTCGGCGCCGCCACGCGCCCGTGCCTGACGCCGCTCGATCATCCCGCCCTGCAGTCCGTCGTACGCGCCATGGGCCGCGCGTTCGAGAAGGAGATCCGCTTCACCCGCGAAGGCGGATCAGGGCCCGCCGCGGACCTCCAGGATGTGCTCGCCGCCCCGGTGCTGTTCCTCGGCATCTCGGTCCCGTCCGACGGCTGGCACGCCCCGAACGAGAAGGTCGAGCTCGACCTCCTCCTCAAAGGCGTCGAGACCTCCGCCTACCTGTGGGGCGATCTGGCCCGGAACTGGCGAGATGCACACTGAACAAGCCCCGCCGCACACGCCCTGCCGTACATCCGGACATCCGGCTGAACAGCCCGCCGAACCAACCGTTTCACCGGGGGAGTTGGAAGCACCCGTGACCACCTGGACCGACCGCACCGCCGACCGTCCCATCTCGCTCACCGCCCCGAGCGGCATCGACCGGGCCGCCCACCACCGGCTCGACGAGGCCTGGCTCGCCGCGGCGTGGAGCCACCCCACCACCCGCGCCTTCGTGGTCTCCGGCGGTCAGGTCCTCATCGACGAGACGTCCGACGGCACCACGGAACTCGTCATGACCCCGTCCTTCGAAGCGCCCCTCACCGAGGCGCACCGCTACTTCCTCGGTACCGACGACGACGGCGTGAGCTACTTCGCCCTCCAGAAGGACACCCTGCCCGGCCGCATGGACCAGTCCGCGCGCGCGGCGGGTCTGCGCGAGGCCGGCCTGCTCCTGTCACCCCGCGACGCGGGCCTCATGGTGCACGCGGTCGCCCTGGAGAACTGGCAGCGCCTGCACCGCTTCTGCTCCCGCTGCGGTGAACGCACGGTGATCGCCGCGGCCGGTCACATCCGCCGCTGCCCCGCCTGCGGTGCCGAGCATTACCCCCGTACCGACCCGGCCGTGATCATGGCCGTGACGGACAACGAGGACCGCATCCTGCTCGGCCGCCAGGTGCACTGGCCCGAAGGACGCTTCTCCACCCTCGCGGGCTTCGTCGAGCCCGGCGAGTCCATCGAGCAGTCGGTCCGCCGCGAGGTGTTCGAGGAGGCCGGCATCACCGTCGGCGACGTCGAATACGTCGCCAGCCAGCCCTGGCCGTTCCCCTCCAGCCTCATGCTGGGCTTCATGGCCCGCGCGACCTCGGCGGAGATCAATGTCGACGGCGAGGAGATCGAGGAAGCACGCTGGTTCTCCCGTGAAGACCTGCGGGCCGCCTTCGAGTCCGGGGAGGTCCTGCCTCCGTACGGCATCTCGATTGCGGCCCGTCTGATCGAGCTCTGGTACGGCAAGCCCCTGCCGACGCGCGGAGCGGCCACCTGAGGCAACCGCGGCCGGGGACCGGGAACAGCTCCTAGGCGCCGATCTTCTGCTTCACCTGGGCCAGCGAAGGGTTCGTCAGCGTCGAACCGTCGGGGAAGAGGACGGTGGGCACGGTCCGGGGTTCCTCGGCTCCTACTTGGCGAGCGCGTCCTTCACCTGGGCAAGGCTCGGGTTGGTCATGACCGATTCGTTGCCCGAGGAGGCAACAATCAAGACCGTGGGCACTGTCTGGTTTCCGCCGTTCGCCTTCTCCACGAACGCCGCGGACGCCGGGTCGTGCTCGATGTTGATCTCGTCGTACGTGATGCCCTCACGGTCCATCTGGCTCTTCAGCCGACGGCAGTAGCCGCACCACGTGGTGCTGTACATCGTCACAGTGCCCGGCATGTCTCTCATGCTCCTTCGCTGCAGGGAGGTGCGTGTTCGCAGTCAGGGGAACGTACGCGACCGGGCTGCCATTCCCGTGCGAGGGCGGGCAGGCGCGACGCGGGGACAGGCGGCGCCTGCCCGCGCGACGCGGGGACAGGCGGCGCCTGCCGTATTAGTACGACTGCGAGCGGCTCCCTGTGGACAACCGGCGCATCCGTCCCGGCCGACCTGGCAGCATGGCGGGGTGACAGCAGCATCGCACTCCACCCTTTTCCCACAGGGCACCCACGGCTCTCAGTACCCGGCAACGCCGAGTGGGGCCGACGCGGTGCTCGAAGGGCTCGACCCCGAGCAGCGCGAGGTCGCCACCGCCCTGCACGGCCCGGTCTGCGTGCTCGCGGGAGCCGGGACGGGCAAGACCCGTGCCATCACCCACCGCATCGCCTACGGAGTGCGGGCAGGAATCCTCCAGCCCTCCAGCGTGCTCGCCGTCACCTTCACCGCACGTGCCGCGGGCGAGATGCGCGGCCGTCTCCGCCAGCTCGGCGCCTCCGGGGTCCAGGCCCGCACCTTCCACTCCGCCGCCCTGCGTCAGCTCCAGTACTTCTGGCCGAAAGCAGTCGGTGGCAGCCTGCCCCGCATCGTCGACCGCAAGATCCAGCTCGTCGCCGACGCCGCGGCCGCCTCCCGCATCCGTCTCGACCGCGGTGAACTGCGTGACGTCACCGCCGAGATCGAATGGTCCAAGGTCACCCAGACCATCCCCGCCGACTACGCCGCGGCGGCTGTGAAGGCCGGACGCGAGGCCCCCCGCGACCGCGCCGAGATCGCACAGCTCTACGCCGCGTACGAGGACATCAAACGCGGTCGAGGCGTCATCGACTTCGAGGACGTCCTGCTGCTGACCGTCGGCATCCTTCAGGACCAGCACCACATCGCGGAAGCGGTCCGCGCCCAGTACCAGCACTTCGTGGTCGACGAGTACCAGGACGTCAGCCCCCTCCAGCAACGCCTCCTGGAACTGTGGCTCGGCGAGCGCGACAGCCTCTGCGTCGTCGGCGACGCCAGCCAGACCATCTACTCGTTCACCGGCGCGACCCCCGACCACCTCCTCGACTTCCGCACCCGCCACCCCGGCGCCACAGTCGTCAAACTCGTCCGTGACTACCGCTCCACCCCCCAGGTGGTCCACCTCGCCAACGGCCTGCTCGCCCAGGCCCGCGGCCGTGCCGCGGACCACCGGCTGGAGCTGATCTCCCAGCGTGCCGCAGGCCCCGAGCCCGGCTACGCGGAGTACGCCGACGAGCCCGCCGAGGCCGAAGGCGCCGCCCGCCGCATCCGCGACCTCATGGCCTCCGGCACCCCCGCGAGCGAGATCGCGATCCTCTTCCGTACGAACTCGCAGTCCGAGATCTACGAGCAGGCCCTCGCCGATGTAGCCGTTCCCTATCAGCTGCGCGGCGCCGAGCGTTTCTTCGACCGCCCCGAGGTCAAGCGAGCCATCCACGCCCTGCGCGGCGCGGCCCGCTTCGGAGGCAACGACTCACTCCTCGACGACGCCCCCGACCTGCCCTCGCAGGTACGGGCGGTGCTCTCGGGAGACGGCTGGACCCACCAGCCGCCGGCGGGCTCCGGCGCCGTCAGGGAGCGCTGGGAATCCCTCGCCGCCCTCGCGAACCTCGCCCAGGACTTCGCCGCGGCCAGAGCCGACGCCACCCTCGGCGACCTCGTGGCCGAACTCGAAGAACGCGCAGGCGCCCAGCACGCCCCGACCGTCCAGGGCGTCACCCTCGCCTCCCTCCACTCCGCCAAGGGCCTGGAATGGGACGTCGTCTTCCTGGTCGGCGTCGCCGAAGGCATGATGCCGATCTCCTATGCCAAGACCGACGACCAGATCGAGGAGGAGCGTCGCCTCCTCTACGTCGGTGTCACCCGAGCCCGACAGCACCTCTGCGTCTCCTGGTCGCAGTCGCGCTCACCCGGTGGCCGCCCCAACCGGCGGCCCAGCCGTTTCCTCGACGGTCTGCGACCCGGCTCCGTCACCACCGCGGGCCGCAGGGGCGCGACCGGCCCGGGCGGGCCCGGCGGCATCGAGCGCGGAGCCCAAGGCAGTGCCCCCGACGCACCTCGGCGGACCAGCCGCACCCCGGCCCGCTGCCGGGTTTGCGGTCGAACCCTCAACGAGGCCGGCGAGATGAAGCTGATGCGCTGCGAGGACTGCCCCTCCGACATGGACGAAGGGCTCTACGAACGGCTGCGCGACTGGCGAGCGGTCCAGGCCCAGGGGAGCGGGCAACCGGACTTCTGCGTCTTCACGGACAAGACGCTGATGGCGATCGCGGAAGCGGTGCCGTCCACTCCGGTTGAGCTGGCCCGCATCCCAGGCGTCCGCGCCCGCAAGCTCAACCGCTACGGAACCGACGTACTCGCCATCTGTGCAGGTCAAGAGCCTGATACCGGTGAAGACGAGGAATGATTCAAACTCGTCGAGAAAATAGTTTGCGCATGCCCCAGCAATCCCCATAAGTTCTAGAGCACGGAAACGGCGGCCTTCTCGAAGGCCCAGGTTTCGTGCTGTACTTAATAACCGACGGACCGGCTCGCCCGGTCCCAGAGACGCCGAGAGGAGGCGATTCCAGTGATCAGCATCACCACCAGCTCAGTCAGCACCGCCAAAATGACCGATCGCTCGGTCGTCTCCACGTGCCTGCTCGGCTTCTCGAACCTGGGCACCGGTCTGTCCGGCATCGCCGCCGTTCGGCCGGCGTCCCCCGTGTCTCTCGCGACACTCCCTGTCCGCGAGCGCAATGAGCGACCGATGAAGGCACTGGAAGCAGTAGAGGCACAGGCGAAGGCCTATGCCTTTGGGGCGGCCGGTGCCGGAGCCAACAAGCAGACGCATCACACGATGTGGGCCTTCCGTGGGCCTGACCCCTGGAGTGATCCAGCCTGATCGACGATCAGGCCGGCGCCTTCAGGGCCGCGGAACCCCACCCGGGATCCGCGGCCCTTCTGTTTGTCCCCGACCGGGGACGGCGGAGCGAAGGGGCCTCGGGACAAGAAAAAACCCCGGTACCAGCCGCCAACCGGCCAACCCGGCCGGCACGACCAGACGAGGAAGACCAACCGTGCAACTCGAAGCGCACGCCCCGTCCGTACCGCCTTCCGAAAAGATCACCCCGCCCGGCTCCACGGAGGACTCCACCTTGACCCCGCTCACTGCGCTGACCGCGCTCGACGACGCCATCGAGAACCTCGGCGTGCCCGTCCCCTGCCGTTCGTACGACCCGGAGGTCTTCTTCGCCGAGTCGCCGGCCGATGTCGAGTACGCCAAGTCCCTCTGCCGCACCTGCCCGCTGATCGAGGCCTGCCTCGCCGGCGCCAAGGAGCGGCGTGAGCCCTGGGGCGTCTGGGGCGGCGAGCTCTTCGTCCAGGGTGTCGTTGTCGCCCGGAAGCGGCCGCGTGGCCGTCCGCGCAAGAACCCGGTTGCGGCATGAACATCACAGGAACGATCGATCGCCCCCTGACGCACGACCCCAAGAAACAGGCCCCGATGAAGCCGTCCACCGGCGAGCCCACCGGCTCCGCGATCCCAGACTTCACTGCCACCGGCGCGAACGACTCGCGTCAGAACAGGACCCGAGAGATGCAACTCATTCCAGAAGCCCTCGCGCGTGCGCATATGCACGAGCGAATCCAGGAGGCGGAGAGAGAACGCCGGGCGATGCGCCTGGTGACGGCCCGCCGTATGCAGCGCCGGGCCGAGCGCGCGTCGCTGCGTGCCCGCCGCGCCCTGGCCATGGCGGTCATGCAGTAAGGCGCACCGGCCGGGAGGCCACACGAAGCAACCGCTGATCGCGGGGGCCGGTCCGAACGGACCGGCCCCCGCGGTGCGTTGTGCCTCCCGTCGCGGCGTCCCGCGCGGGGAAATTCATGCCCCGGCTGCGGAGTCCTCCTCGTCCAGATCCGGCTCCGCGTCCCACAGGAAGCCGGGAAGCCATTCTTCGAGCTCCTGCCGTAGCCGGACGGTCGCTCCCAGCTGGCACAGCACGCCGATCGTGCTCAGGGTCACCCGGTGGATCAGCAGATACGCCGGGGGCAGATTGAGCTGCTTGCCCAGTTGGTGTGCGGGGGAGCGGGGGTCGGCGACCCGGGCCGCCTGGCTCCGCATCCAGCCCCGGCTGAAGGTGAACTCGTCGACCTGGGCCGGCTCGATGATGGGGAGCAGGTAGTCGAGGACGGCGTCCGGGTCCAGTTCTATGGATTCCTTGACGAAGCCCTCCTCGCGGAGCAGTTCGTAGACGGCCTCCGCCTCGCCGTCGAGGGTCATGCGGAGCGATTCGCCGATCGTCGGCGGCAGCCCGTCCGGGAGGCGGTCCACCGTGCCGAAGTCCAGGACCCCCAGCCGCCAGCCGCTCCTGTCGGCGGAGCTGCCGGAACCGTCGGCCGGCACGAGGCGGAAGTTCCCCGGGTGCGGGTCGGCGTGCAGCAGGCCGGTGCGGGAGGGGCCCGAGAAGAGGAAGCGGGCGAGGAGCTGACCGGCTCGGTCCCGCTCCTCGGGTGTGCCGTCGGTTATCACCTCGGACAGAGGTATCCCGTCGATCCACTCCGTCACCAGCACCTGCTCACGCTGGTGGACCACCGCCGGCACCAGCACATCCGGGTCGTCCGCGAACTCCTCCGCGTGTTCCTGCTGCGCCTGTGCCTCCAGGCCGTAGTCGAGCTCCTCGGACACCCGGTCGCGCAGTTCCGCGATGAGGGGCTTGATGTCCATGCCCGGGATCAACGGTCCCAGCAGCCGGGCGAAACGGCTCAGCTGGTTCAGATCGGACAGCAGGGCTTCGCCCGCCCCGGGGTACTGGACCTTGACCGCGACCTGCCGGCCGTCGTGCCAGACCGCTCGGTGCACCTGTCCGATCGAGGCCGCCGCAGCGGGTTTGTCCTGGAACTCCAGGAACAGATCCTGCCAGTCCTCGCCGAGCCGCTCGGCCAGCACGGTGTGCACCGTGCGCGTCGGCATCGGCGGGGCCGCTTCCTGAAGCTTCGTGAGCGCTGCGCGATAGGGGCCCGCGACCTCCTCGGGGAGAGCCGACTCGAAGACGGACATGGCCTGCCCGAACTTCATGGCGCCGCCCTTGAGCTCGCCGAGCACCTTGAACAACTGCTCAGCCGTGCGCTGCTGCAGCTCGCGACCCACGAGTTCCGCGGACTTGCCGCCGATTCGTTTGCCGAGTCCCCAGGTGGCGCGTCCGGCGAAGCCGAGCGGGAGCGCGGCGAGCTTGGCGGTCCGGGTGACCGCCTTCCGGGGAAGATCAGACATGCGCCCTCCAAGTACCGGACAGCCGTGCCGCGTGCGGCTGTTGTCCGGCCATTGTCTCGTGCGGCCCTTCGTCTTCCGAGGTCTGCTCCCCCTTACCTTTCTCCCCGGGCCCGCAGGGGCATGCGGGATGCTGCCACACCGGGCGGGCGTGCCAGTCGAAACCGGGTACCGAGACCTCCCAGCGGGTTCCCGCACTCGACGGTAGACCCCCGTCCAGGAACGCCAGCGCGTGCCCCGCGGCCAGCCCCGCGACCGTGGCCGCCAGGGTCAGATCGCACGCCGGAACCTGGCGGGGCCGCCCGGAGCGCCATTGTGCGAGAAGGCGAGGCCAGGCAGGGTCCCGGTCGGTGCGTCCGAGGTCCAGACAGCCCACGCAGGCGGTGTCCCCGGGCAGGACCAGCGGGCCGACGACGCCCGTCCCTTCCACGACCCCGGCGAAGAGATGAGGCGTACCGGAGTCGATCAGTGGCTCGAAGGCCGCCGGGTCGGGCGCGTGGACGGCCAGGCCGTCCCGAGGCGCGACGATCACCAGGGAGAGACCCGGGTCGTCCTGTACGGGAGCGGAGCGGGCGCCTCCTCGGCGGGGTGGCCGACCAGGAGCCGCTCTGCGCACCGCGCGCCGTGCGGCCTCGTCCCTGCGCTCGCCGACGGACTCCACGGGCAGTCCGCCCGGCGCCACGTCCCAGGGTTCGACGCAGCCGCCGTCCTGTACATCGACCCGGCCCACGCCCGCACCCGCCAGCGCCGTGGCCAGGACGGCCCCGACTCTGCCCGCGCCCCGCACCTGAACGCGCAGCGAGTGGCGGGCCGCCAGCCGGCGCATGGCCTCGCCCGGTTCGGGAGCGACGAGGGAGAGCGAGGCGGCGTCGGGCCGGAGCCGGTCCAGGACGGCCGGTTTTCCGCGCAGTGCGTCGGCCGCCGGGCCGCCGCCCGTGGCGTCGTCCAGCAGCCCGGCCCGGGACAGCCGCTCCACCAGACCGTCGACGTGACCGTCGGGCAGGCCCATCCGGCGCCCCTCGTCGCGCAGCAGAGGCAGCCCGCGTGTTCCGTCGAACAAGGTCAGGAGGCTGCCCGTCGCCGTGTCCATCGGGCCGAGCACCATCGCGTGCGCGGGTGCCATCCCGAACTGCACGGTGTTCAGATTCCGCCAGCCGCGCCGCAGCGCGGGTTTCACCATCGGATGCATGCAGCGACCCCCGTACGTCCCCGTTGTCGTCCCCGTGCGCCGGCGGAGTTCGTCCCGCTCCGTCGGTCGAATGCCAGGATGCCCGCATTGCCCGGCGCGTGCCGAAAGTTATCCACAGGCGGTGGATGTTCGTCATACAAATCGAGCGCGTGGGGTGCGGTTCGGCATCGATGCGTACCGGAGACGGGACTTCCACCGTGCGCAACGGGTAACGTCGGGGCGTGCCCGCCGACCCACTGCACCGTGCCGGAAACCCACAGCGCAGCACGACGAGCCAGCCCCCGAGCGGCTCGGGGGCGAGCGCGATCGAGGTCCGCAGGAGCGCGCGACGGCGCAGAACGGTCTCCGCGTACCGCGAGGGCGATCGTACCGTCGTGCTCATTCCCGCCCGGATGTCCGAGGCGGAGGAGCAGCGCTGGGTCAGCGTCATGCTCGACAAGCTGGCCGCCCAGGAGAACAAGCGGGTGCTCGGCGACACGGAACTGTCCGAGCGTGCCGCGCGGCTCTCCGAGCTGTACTTCGACGGCCGGGCCCGGCCCACCTCGGTGCGCTGGGTCACCAATCAGAACACCCGCTGGGGCTCGTGCACCCCTGCCGAGGGCAGCATCCGCCTCTCGCACCGCTTGCAGGGCATGCCCGAGTACGTCGTCGACTACGTCCTCGTCCATGAGCTGGCGCATCTGCTCGTACCGGGCCACGGGGCCGATTTCTGGCGGCTCCTGGAGGCCTACCCGCGCACCGAGCGGGCCCGTGGCTACCTCGAAGGAGTGGTCGCCGCCGACCGGCTGCCCCACCTGCCCGCGGCGCGCGGCGAGTGAGGCACGTCCGACGGCCTGACGCCGAACCCCCTGCCCGGACCGCCGGAAGCAGGTTTGTGTACCGGGTCTGTACCGGCTTCCGCCACGGCTGGATTTTGCCGTTAGCCTGACGCGACGCACTTGTATTCGGGATGGGGGACGGTCGTTACGCATGGCCAGGGAATTCCAACGCGGCCACAAGGCCAGGATCAGTGACCTCACCGCGGGCACCGATCTGTACGTAGGTGTACAGATCACCGGCCCGGGGCTGACCTTCGACATCAGCTGCTTCGGTCTGGACGCCGACGAACGGCTGTCGGACGACCGGTACTTCATCTTCTTCAATCAGCCGAAGTCTCCCGAGGAGTCCGTTCAGCTTCTCGGTGCGCAGGCGGGCGACACGGAGTCCTTCCGCGTCACCCTCGACAGGATCCCTCCGCAGATCCAGAAACTGTCGTTCACGGCGACCGTCGACGGCGTGGGGCAGATGTCCCAGGTCGCGCCCGGGTACATCCGCATCGTGGCGGGTGGCGAGGAGGTGGCCCGGTACTCGTTCACCGGCGCCGAGTTCTCCACCGAGCGTGCCGTCATGCTGGGTGACTTCTATCTGAAGGACGTCTGGCGGTTCGCCGCGGTCGGACAGGGCTTCGACGGCGGACTCGACGCACTGCTGCAGAACTTCGGCGGCGAGGTCGCCGAGGAGGAGCCGGCCGCCGCGCCCGCGCCGCAGGCCGGTGCCCCGTCGTTCGCGCCGCCTGCCCAGGCCTCCGCGCCGCCCGCGTTCGGGGCCCCGGCGGCCCACGCCGCGCCCGCCTCTCCGGCGCCGCAGCCCGCTCAGGGTTTCGCGCCGCCTCCAGGTCAGACGCCTCCTCCGGCGCCCGCGCCTCCGGTGCACGCCGCGCCGACCATCATCGCGCCCATGACTCCGCCCGGTGGCGCCCCCGTACCGCCGCCCGCACCCGCCCCGGCGCCGTACGGCCAGCCGGGCCAGCAGCCCCCGTACGGCCAGGCCCCCGGCCAGACCGCACCCCTGCCGCCCGGTTACGGACAGCCCCAGGCACCCCAGGCACCCGCCCCGCCTCCGGGCTACGGCGGCCAGCCGGCTCAGCCGCCGGGCTACGGACAGCAGCCACCGTTCGGCCAGGTGCCCGGTCAGCCCGGTGCGCCCGGTGCGCCCGGTGCGCCCGCCGGATACGGAGTCCCGCAGGGCGCTCCCCAGGGCGGTGCCGGTGTCACCGCGGCGCTGCAGGCCTACAAGGAGACGCCCACCGGGCAGCGCTGGACCCAGCAGAACAAGAAGATGGTCCGTGTCGATCTCGGCATGGGCGGCGACCAGGCCGTACTGGCCCGCCAGGGCAGCATGGTGCTCTACCAGGGCAAGGTCGACTTCAGCTACAAGGGCGCCGGGTTCTCCGGCCGGATCGTGGGCAACGCGACCGGCCAGGAGATGCAGCTCATGCGCTGTTCGGGCCGTGGCCAGGTCTTCCTCGCGGAGAACGGCGCCATGTTGCACCCCATCGAGCTGCAGGGGGACGCCGTCTGCGTCTCCGCGGAGAACGTCCTGGCCTTCGACGAGACGCTGCAGTACGAGGTGCGTCGCGTCGAAGGGCACGGCATCCCCGGAGGCGCCCTGTTCACGATGCAGTTCCAGGGGACCGGCACGATCGTCGTCAAGACGCGTGGCGTGCCCGTCGTGCTGCCCGTGACACCGACGACGTTCGCCGACTGCAACGCCGTCGTCGCCTGGTCCGCCGCCTCACAGGTGATCGTCTCCAGCCAGGTGCGCATGCGCCGCAACGCCTATCCGGGCGACACCGGGGAGAGCGTGAACCTCCAGTTCCGCGGTGCGCCCGGCAATTTCATCGTCGTCCAGCCGTACGAGGTCTGAGGGAGCCCGTTTCATGATCCAGCAACTCGCGGGCTTCGCCCCGGCACCCGTCGCCGCGCGCATGGAGAACCACGGCAATCACATGCTGAAGGTCGCCATGCAGACCGGAAACGACCTCCTCGCGCGCGTGGGGTCGATGGTCGCCTACGAAGGCTTCGTCCAGTACGAGCCCAATCCACCGGCCGTGCGCCAGATCGCCAAGGACTGGATGACCGGCGAGGGCGCACCCCTGATGAAGTGCTCCGGAGACGGCCTGCTCTACCTCTCCGACTACGGGGCGAACGTCGTCGTCATCAACCTCAACGGTGACGCGATCTCCGTCAACGCCACCAACCTGCTCGCCTTCGACGCCCACCTGACGTGGGGTGTCGAGCGGGTCAAGGGGCTGGCGAAGTTCGCCGGCCAGGGCCTGTGGAACACCAAGATCTCCGGACAGGGCTGGGTCGCGCTGACCTCCCGGGGCAAGCCCATCGTCGTCGACTGCGGCGGCGGCGAGGACGAGACGTACGTGGACCCGGACGCGCTCGTCGCCTGGTCTCCGAACCTCAAGGTGAAGGGCAAGCGCAGCTTCAAGGCACAGTCGCTGATAGGGCGGGGCAGCGGCGAGGCCTTCCAGATGGCCTTCTCCGGACAGGGCATCGTCGTCGTCCAGCCCAGCGAGGACAGCACCGACCGCCTCCGGGTGCGGGGCTGAGGGGGAGGACACACATCATGCAGAGCTCGCTTTTCGCCTACAACGACCAGCAGTCCCAGGACCGCTACAGCCTGCAGAACAAGCAGATGCTGCGCGTCCTTCTGGAGGGCCACGACGACGTGCTCGCCCGCAAGGGCACCATGGTCGCCTACCAGGGCCTCGTGGAGTTCGACGCCGAGTACCAGAACTCCGGCCAGCAGCGGTCGCGCGCCCACACCGGGGAGGGCCTCGACCTGATGCGCTGCCACGGGCAGGGCACCGTCTTCCTGGCCAACCTCGCCCAGCACATCCATGTGGTGGACGTGGACCAGGACGGTCTCACCGTGGACAGCAGTTACGTCCTGGCGATGGACTCCGCGCTGCACCACGAGGTGATCGCCGTGGACAGCCAGTACGGCATCTCCGGCTCCGGCAAGTACCAGCTCAACATCACCGGGCGCGGCAAGGTCGCCCTGATGACGTCGGGCATGCCCCTGATGCTGCAGGTCACGCCGGACAAGTACGTCAACTGCGACGCGGACGCGATCGTCGCCTGGTCCACGAGTCTGCGCGTACAGATGCAGGCCCAGACGCATTCCTCCGGGGTGTTCCGCCGCCGTGGCAACACGGGGGAGGGCTGGGAGCTCAGCTTCATGGGCCAGGGCTACGCGCTCGTCCAGCCCAGCGAGATGCTGCCGCCGCAGAACGCGGTCATCGGGTCCGGGGTCGCCGCGCAGTACGGGATGGGGCAGCAAGGGGTTCGCCAGCAGAACCAGGGCAACGCCTGGAGCTAGGCGTTCCCACTCCGGGGCCGGTGGATGACTGCCGGCCCGCCGTGGCCGGTCGCGCAGTCCCCGCGCCCCCAGGGGCGCGCCTGAAGGGCACGACTCAGGGACGTATGTGTAAGGGGCGAGCGCTGCTGCGGTCGCCCCTTACACGTGCCTCGTCAGAGCCTCGTTCGTGTGGCGCCGAGCAGGCGGACGACCGAGTCGTCGGCCACCTGTGCCACCTCGTCGTAGGCGAACCAGCGCAGGTCGAGGGACTCGTCGCTGATCTCGTGGACGGCGCCAGGCTCGGCCACGACCGCGTACTGGACGTCGAAGTGCCAGTGGCACGGCGCCGGGATGGGATGCCGGTCGAGCCGTACGGGTCCGCCCGCGAGCAGCGTCAGACCCGCGATGCCCGACTCCTCCGTGGCCTCACGCAGGGCCGCTGCCTCCAGGGTGGTGTCCCCGGGCTCGCAGTGGCCTCCCATCTGGAGCCACATCCGAAGCTTCCTGTGGAGCGTGAGCAGCACCCTGCCCTGCTCGGGGTCGATCACCAGGGCGCTCGCCGTGACGTGCCCCGCAGTGCAGGCCTTCCACATGCCGTCCGGATGAGCCTCCAGATGGTCGAGGTAGGCCTGGCGCAGCTCCTCCTGGCCCTCGATGCCCTTCAGGACCAGGACGGCGTCGTCGTACAGGCTCACTTGTCGTTGTCGCCCTTGTCGTCGTTCCTGTCCTCGTCCTTGTCCTTGGTCTCGCTCTCGTCCTTCGTGAGATTGGGCTTTTCGGGTGAACCGCCCGCTGCCTCGCCGAGCATCTTGTCCAGCTCGGAGAAGTCCAGCTGCTCGCGGTGCACGAAGCCGTCCGGGTCGTCCAGGTCGGAGGCGGTCGGCAGCATGTCCGGGTGCTCCCACAGGTTGTCCCGGCCGTCGACCCCGCGTGCGTCCGTGAGCGAGGCCCACAGGCGCGAGGCGTCCCGCAGCCGGCGCGGACGCAGCTCCAGGCCGATCAGGGTGGCGAAGGTCTGCTCGGCCGGGCCGCCCGTGGCGCGTCGGCGGCGCAGGGTCTCGCGCAGCGCGTCGGCGGACGACAGACGGGGCTTCGCGGCCGAGTGGACCACCGCGTCGACCCACCCCTCGACGAGTGCGAGAGCCGTCTCCAGACGGGCCAGCGCGGCCTTCTGCTCCGGCGTGTCCTCCGGCTGGAACATGCCCTGCTGGAGAGCCTGCTGCAGCTCCTCGGGGTTCTGCGGGTCGAACTGGCCGACCACGTCCTCCAGCTTCGCCGTGTCGACCTTGATCCCGCGCGCGTACCCCTCGACCGCGCCGAACAGATGCGAGCGCAGCCATGGCACGTGGGCGAAGAGCCGCTGGTGGGCGGCCTCGCGCAGGGCGATGTAGAGGCGGACCTCGTCCTGCGCGATCCCCAGGTCCTTGCCGAAGGCCTCGATGTTCAGCGGGAGCAGCGCGGCCTTGCCGGCCGGGCCGAGCGGCAGGCCGACGTCGGACGAGCCGACGACCTCGCCCGCGAGGACGCCGACAGCCTGCCCGATCTGCGTACCGAACATGGCGCCGCCCATGGAGCGCATCATGCCGAGCAGCGGGCCCGCCATGGCCTGCATCTCCTCGGGCAGGACATCGCCCATGGCCGCGCCGACGCGCTCGGCGACCGGATCGACGAGCTCCTTCCACACCGGCAGGGTGGCCTCGACCCACTCCGCGCGGCTCCAGGCCACCGCGGAGGTGGCGCCGGACGGCAGTGACGTCGCGTCGTCCAGCCAGAGGTCGGCCAGCCGCACCGCGTCCAGGACCGCGGCGCGCTCGGCGGGGCCGACGCTCGCGTCCTTCGTGCCGTCGGAGGTGCCCTGGGACACCGTCTGGCGGGCGATCTGCTTGGCCATGTCCCAGTTCACCGGGCCGCCCTCGTACGAGAGCATCTGGCCCAGCTGCTGGAACGCGGCGCCCAGGTCGTTGGGGTTCAGCGAACCGAACATGGCTGCGAGCGGGTTGTCGCCGCCAGGTCCGCCGGGCCCGAAACCGAACGGGTTGGCAGGTCCCTGACCACCACCGCTCTGCTGGTCCTTCTTCTTGCCCTCGTCGCCGTTCTCCGGCTCCTCCGGCGGAAGGCCGAATCCGAATGGGGTGTCACTCACGGGATTCCTCGGCTGTTAAGGCCGCCGGTTCGCTCCGACGGCGGCTGCCCTGCATCACCACCCAGCGTAGACACCACAACCGGTTCGGGCCTCGGTGCGTCGCCGACTCGGCGGCTGCGGCAGGATGGATGCCACCTGGTACGTACGCGTCACTCGCGTTCTTACTGAAGACAACCGCTGGAGACGCCTGGTGAGTTCCCCAGATCCACAGGTTCGCGCAGCGCGAAACCTCTCAACCCACCCGTCACCCGAACATCGGCCCGCACCGGCGGCGCAGCGCGCCGACGGGACCTCCGCCGCGCGCGGCCCCGTCGTCGCGATCACCGGTGCCGCGGCCGGGATCGGCGCGATGCTCACCGAGCGGCTCGTCGCCAACGGCGAGATCAAGCAGGTCATCGCCATCGACGAGCGGCGCGGCGAGTGCGCGGGCGCGCAGTGGCACATCCTCGACGTCCGGGACCCGGCCATCGCGGAGAAGCTGCGCGGGGCGGACGTCGTGGTGCACCTGGCCCTCGACCTCGATCTTGAGACGGATCCGGCGGCGCGTACGGCGTACAACGTGCGGGGTACCCAGACCGTGCTCACGGCCGCCGCCGCTGCCGGGGTCCACCGAGTCGTGCTGTGCACGTCGGCCATGGTCTACGGAGCGCTGCCCGACAACGAACTGCCCCTCTCCGAAGACGCCGAACTGCGGGCCACCGCCGAGGCCACGGGGGTCGGGGACCTGCTGGAGGTCGAGCGGCTCGCCCGGCGGGCGCCCCGCGCGCATCCCGGGCTCAACGTCACCGTCGTACGCCCCGCCGTGCTCGTGGGAGGCACCGACACCGCGCTGACCAGGTACTTCGAGTCGCCTCGCCTTCTGGTCGTCGCCGGTTCCCGGCCCGCCTGGCAGTTCTGCCACGTCGAGGACCTGTGCACCGCTCTGGAGTACGCCGCCCTGGAGAAGGTCGACGGAGAGCTGGCCGTCGGGTGCGACGGATGGCTGGAGCAGGAGGAGGTCGAGGAGCTCAGCGGGATCCGGCGGATGGAGCTGCCGTCCGCCGTCGCCCTGGGCGCGGCGGCCCGGCTCCACCGCATCGGGCTCACCCCGTCGCCGGCCGGGGACCTCGCGTACACGATGTATCCCTGGGTGGTCAGTGGGAGCCGGCTGCACGATGCCGGGTGGCGCCCCCGGTGGACCAACGAGGAGGTTCTCGCCGAACTTCTGGGGGAGGTCGCCGGGCGGCACACGCTCGCCGGACGGCGGCTCGGCCGCAAGGACGCCACGGCGGCGGGAGCGGCGGGGGCGACGGTCGCCCTGCTGGGCACGGCCGCGCTGGTACGGCGGGCGCGGAAGGCCCGGCGGCGGATCTGAGCCGGCGCCGGATCCGCGACGCCTGCCGGATCCGCGACGCCTGCTGGGTCCACGACGTCTGCTGGGTCCACGACGCCGTCGGATCCGGGCCGGTGCCATACCGGTGCCGGATCCGTGGGGCTTCGGAGGCCCGGGCCCCTGAAGGCGGTTCTGTAGAGAGCTCCAACGGCATACCCGCGCGTGCGGGTGAAAGTGCCGTTTCACGGTGTAGGCGGGGTGGGGCACGATGGGGGTATGGCACCCATGAGCGACCATCCCGGTGAGCAGGCGGCACAGGACCCCATCAAGCTTCTGGCGATCCGGGAGACCGGCCTCTCCCTGGACGAGGTCTTCCGGGCGGTCGGTGACGACGCCTCCGGAGGGACCGCGCTCTTCGTGGGGACCGTGCGCAACCACGACGGGGGAGCGGACGTCGACGCCCTCGGATACTCCTGCCACCCCAGTGCCGAGGCCGAGATGCGGCGGGTCGCGGAGAAGGTCGCCGCGGAGTACCCGGTACGGGCGCTCGCCGCCGTGCACCGGATCGGTGACCTGCGGGTGGGCGACCTCGCGGTGGTCGTCGCCGTCTCCTGCCCGCACCGGGGGGAGGCCTTCGAGGCCTGCCGGAAGCTGATCGACGACCTGAAGCACGAAGTCCCGATCTGGAAGCACCAGACGTTCTCCGACGGCACGGAGGAATGGGTCGGGGCCTGCTGATCGCTCCGGTTGCGTAACCCGACCCCTGCCGTGAGCGTTGGACAAGCGGATGGTTAATCTGCTGATCAGTCAGTTGCGGTGGTTCATGGGGTTGGGAGGTCGGCATGGCAGCGCTCGCCTGGTTGCTGATTCCGCTTTTCGCCGCGATCGGTGCCGGAGCCTGGGGCAGTTGGGCGGGACGGAACCGCAAGACCATCGGTGACGGCCATGAGCTCGCCGGCTACACACGCTTCCGCGAGGCCATGGAGAAGTCCCACTCCGACGCCTGACCGGCCGTCGGACCCCCGGACGGGCGGCCCCGACGGTGCGTTGACAGTGCTGTCCCGTACTGTCGTTCCATGCCACGCCGCACCGCGACGATGCTCGCCTCCACCCTGATGCTGATCGCGCTCCTGTGCGCGGGAGTCTTCATCAATGTGCCGTATTCGGAGATGTCACCGGGTCCGACGGTGAACACGCTGGGCGAGCACGACGGCGAGCCCGTGCTCCGGATCACCGGCCGCAAGACCTACCCGACGAGCGGTCATCTGAACATGACAACCGTCCGGGTCACGAGCGCCGACTACAACATGAACCTCGTCGAAGCCGTGTACGGCTGGCTGGCACACGACAACAAGGTGGTTCCGCACGACACGCTCTACCCCGACGGCAAGACGGAGGAGCAGTCGACGCAGGAGAACGCCGAGGAGTTCAGCCAGTCCCAGGAGAGTGCCAAGGTCGCGGCGCTCAAGGAGATCGACGTCCCGGTGAAGTCCTGGGTGATCGTCTCCACCGTCGTCAAGGACACCCCCGCCGAGGGCAGGCTGCACGCCGGTGACGTGATCAAGGCCGTCGACGGCACGCCGGTGAAGGCGTACGAGGACGTCGCGAAGCTGGTCACCAAGCACAAGGCCGGCGAGAAGGTCGTCTTCACGGTCGTGCCCGCCAAGGAGCAGGCCGCCGCCGAGAAGGAGAAGAAGACGGCGACCAGAACCGAGGACGTCACGCTCACCACCGCCAAGTCCCAGGACAGTGGCGAGGACCGCGCGATCGTCGGCATCGAGGCAGGGACCGACCACAGCTTCCCGTTCACCATCGACATCAAGCTCGCCGACGTCGGCGGCCCCAGCGCCGGTCTGATGTTCGCCCTCGGCATCGTCGACAAGCTGACCCCGGGGAGTCTCACCGGCGGCAAGTTCGTCGCCGGCACCGGCACGATCACCGACGAGGGCAAAGTGGGCCCGATCGGCGGTATCGAGATGAAGACCGTCGGCGCCCGCGCCAAGGGCGCCCAGTATTTCCTGACCCCCAAGGACAACTGCGCGGCCGCCGCCCGTGACGTCCCCGACGGGCTCACGCTCGTCAAGGTCGACACCATCGACGACGCGGTGAGCGCCCTCAAGGACATCCGCGGCGGCGACACGGACGACCTGCCGAAATGCGCCTAGGACACCAGGTCCGGGCGCACCGGCAGGCCGTGTCCGCCCGGACTACTCCGCGAACGTCGCCGTGAGCGCGTCGGCCAGCCCCGGCACCAGGTCGGAGCCGGTGAGCACGTCGTTCGCCGAGTCCTTCTCGCGCAGCCGCAGCGCCGAATCGCGCTTCCCGCCACGCAGCACCGCGACGGTCATCCGGACCTCCTGGCGTTCCGGGTGCTCGGCGACCCACTTCGCCAGCCGCTTCTCATCGAGGCCGTCCGGAACGGACGCCTCCGCGGACGGCGGCAGCATCAGCCGCTCCACGGACAGCGCGCAGCCGACCACGGAGTCCGGCCAGGCGATGGTGCCCAGGAACTCGTCCAGCGGGCTGCCCGCGGGAATTTCCTCCTGCTCGATAGGGGTGAGGGTGCCGTCGGGCACGTCTTCGGTCAGACCCAGCCGCTCGGCGAGTCCGGGTTCCTGAGAACGCAGTCGGCCGGTGTCGACCAGGGCGAAGAGCCGGGCGGGCTGATCCCAGCCGAGCCCCGCGACGTACTCGTCGATTTCGAGTGCGGCGCGGGTGAGCGGCCCGGCCGCCATGGGGGTGCCTGAGGAGGCGGTGTTGGACATGGTCACAATCCTGCCTCGTTCGGCCCCGGAACCGGGAACCGAGTAAAGCATCAGTAAGTTGCATAGATGTGGCCCGGCGTTTGCGGGGCCCCCAGATTCCAACAGCGAACTTCGAGGTGCGCACCTTGGCTTTCCAGATGCCGGACCGCGGCGGAGGCCCGACAGGGCCGCGGATGAGAGTGGGCCGACCGTCCCGGCGCGTCCGGACCCTGCTCATGACACTGGGCGTACTGGCCGTGCTGGCCATGGCCTTCGTCATGTTCGCGGGGTTCTGGACGGACTGGCTCTGGTACCGGTCGGTGAAGTACTCGTCGGTCTTCACCACCACGCTGTGGACCAAGATCGGTCTGTTCTTCGTCTTCGGACTGCTGATGGCCGTGGCCGTCGGAGTGAACATCTGGCTGGCCCACCGTCTGAGGCCGCCGCTCAGCGCCATGTCGATGGAGCAGCAGAGCCTCGACCGGTACCGGATGAGCGTGGCCCCGTACAAGAAGTGGATTCTTCTCGGGCTCACCTCGCTGGTCGGGCTGATCGCGGGAGCCTCCGCGGCCGGCCAGTGGCGTACGTGGCTCATGTGGGTGAACGGAGTGCCCTTCCACCAGAAGGACCCCCAGTTCCACCTCGATGTGTCCTTCTACGCCTTCGACCTGCCCTGGTACCGCTTCATGCTGGGCTTCGGCTTCGCGGCCGCGATCCTCTCCCTGATCGCCGCGGCGCTGACGCACTACCTGTACGGCGGACTGCGCGTCACCAGCCCCGGAGCGCGCGCCACGGCAGCGGCCACCGGCCATCTGTCGGTGCTGCTGGGCATCTTCGTCGCACTGAAGGCGGTGGCGTACTGGCTCGACCGGTACGGCCTCGCGGTGAAATCCAGTGACTTCAAGGCGACCGGCAACTGGACGGGCCTGAGGTACGTCGACGCCAACGCCTACCTGCCGGCCAAGACGATCCTGTTCTGCATCGCGGTCATCTGCGCCCTGCTGTTCTTCGCGACCCTGTGGCGGCGCACCTGGCAGCTGCCCGTCATCGGCTTCGGCCTGATGGTGCTCTCGGCGATCCTCATCGGCGGTCTGTACCCGGCGATCGTGCAGAAGTTCCAGGTCCAGCCGAACGAGCAGGCCAAGGAAGCGCCGTACGTCGAGAAGAACCTCGCGGCGACCCGTGACGCGTACGGGATCAACGGCACCGAGGTCAAGGAGTACGCGGGCACGAGCACGACCAAGGACAAGAGCAAGCTGCGTGACGACGCCGACGGCGCCGCGAGTATCCGGCTCCTCGACCCGAACGTCGTCTCGCCCACGTTCCAGCAGCTCCAGCAGGTGCGTAATTACTACGCGTTCCCGTCGAACCTGGACGTCGACCGCTACAGCAAGGACGGCAAGGACCAGGACACCGTCATCGGTCTGCGCGAGCTGAACCTCCAGGGGATCCCGAAGAACAACTGGATCAACGACCACTTCCGCTACACGCACGGCTTCGGAGTGGTCGCGGCCAAGGGCACCAACGCCGACGCCGAGGGACGCCCGGAGTTCACCGAGTACGACCTGCCGTCCAAGGGCGACCTCGGCGAGTACCAGCAGCGGATCTACTACGGCGAGAAGACCAGCCAGTACTCGATCGTCGGCGGTCCGCAGAAGGAGATCGACTACTCCGACGACACCGGCGAGAAGACGACCAGCTACAAGGGCAAGAGCGGTGTCAACCTCTCGAACCCGGTCAACCGGGCGGCGTACGCGGTGGCGTTCAGCGAGCCGCAGATCCTCTACTCCGGCGCGATCGGTGAGGGCTCGCGGATTCTCTACAACCGCACGCCCAAGGAGCGCGTCGAGGCGGTGGCCCCCTGGCTGACCATCGACGGCGACGCCTACCCCGCGGTCGTCGGCGACAAGATCGAGTGGATCGTCGACGCCTACACGACGACGAACGGCTACCCGTACGCCTCGCGCACCACGCTCGGTGACACGACGGCCGACTCGTTGACCGCCGCCAACAACCAGCGGGCGGTGGTGGCCCAGCAGAACCAGGTCAACTACATCCGCAACTCGGTGAAGGCGACCGTCGACGCGTACACCGGCAAGGTCACGCTCTACGAGTGGGACACCAAGGACCCGGTGCTGAAGACCTGGAAGAAGGCCTTCCCCGGGACGGTGAAGCCGAAGGGCGACATCCCGCAGGCACTGATGGACCATCTGCGGTACCCGCAGGACCTGTTCAAGGTCCAGCGCGAGCTGCTGACCCGCTACCACGTGAAGGACGCCGAGACGTTCCTCAGCGGCAGCGAGGTGTGGCAGGTGCCGGACGACCCGACCAACAAGTCGGGCAACGCGGTACCGCCGTACTACCTCAGCATGAAGATGCCGGGCGAGCAGTCGCAGGCGTTCTCCCTGACGACGACGCTGACTCCGAACGGCCGCGACAACCTGAGCGCCTTCATGTCGGTCAACGCCGAAGCCGGCACGAGCGACTACGGCAAGATCAACATTCTCAAACTGCCCACGGGCAGAACGGTCGACGGACCGAAACGGGTGCAGAGCCAGTTCAACTCCGAGCCGTCCATCGCCGAGTCCATCAGACTCCTCAGAGGTGGTGACTCGGAAGTCGAGTACGGCAACCTGCTGACGGTGCCGCTCGACGGCGGACTGCTCTACGTGGAGCCCGTCTACGTACGCGGTGGTGGACTGAAGTACCCGCTGCTGCGGAAGGTGCTGGTGACGTACGGAGGCGCGACGGCCTTCGAGGACACGCTGGGGCAGGCGCTCGACAAGGTCTTCGGGGCGGAGGGTTCGACGGCCGAACCGCCGGACGAGGACGAGACGAATCCGCCACCGACATCCAGTGACCCGACGGTCCAGGAAGCGCTCGACGACGCCCAGAAGGCCTTCGACCAAGGCCAGGAAGCCCTCAAGAAGGGCGACTGGGAGGCGTACGGAACGGCGCAGAAGGACCTGGAGGACGCGCTTGAGCGGGCCGAGGACGCCCAGGCCGCTGCCGACAAGAAGGCGGGCGGCGGCGACAAGGCCGGCGACTCGGGCGACAAGAACGACAAGAACACCGAGGAGAGCGGTAAGCCCAGCAGCAGTCCGAGCAGCAGCAAGAGCCCGGACAGCGGCTGAGCAGAGCTGAGTCAGGAGCTCCCCTCGCGCCGTGGTACGGTTTGAACACAACGGCGCGGGGTGGAGCAGCTCGGTAGCTCGCTGGGCTCATAACCCAGAGGTCGCAGGTTCAAATCCTGTCCCCGCTACTGATGTCGAAGGACCCGGATCCTCACAGGATCCGGGTCCTTCTGCGTGTGCGGACCGTCAGCCGAGTATGCGAAGACGCCCCTCGTTCATGAGTGCTGCCGCGGTGAAGGCCGCGCCGGACGGAGGGAGTTGGGGTAACTGTGTTTCACTTGTCTCTCTGTGGGCATGTCGACAAAACGCTGAAGTGACCTCACTGGCTGCGGTATACCAGGTGTACCCAGGTTGCAGGTGGTGCGACGATGGACGTTATGGGGGACAAGGCAACTCTGTTGGATACAGGGCGGTTTGTGCAGCCTTCCGACCGGGACGAGACCGGTGAGGCTGTGGAGGAGGCTCGTCAACGGCTCGCCGCGGAAGAGGGCGACGCCGAGGCGATGAGTGTCCTCGGAGCCATGCTGCTCCGCCGTGGTGATCTCGACGGAGCCGAGCCGCAGCTGCGCGCTGCCACCGCGGCCGGTGACCGGGCCGCCGCCAACAACCTCGGTGTCCTCCTGCACCAGCGCGGATACGCGGAGGAGGCCGCCGGATGGTGGCGGATCGCCGCCGTCGCCGGCTCCGCGGCCGCCGCGCACGCGCTGGGCCGCCACCACCGTGAGCGCGGTGACGAGCCCGCCGCCGAGTACTGGCTGCGTCAGTCCGCGGAGCAGGGCCACGCACTGGGCGCGTACGCGCTCGCCGATCTGCTGGAGCACCGCGGCGACCCCCGCGCCGAGGACTGGATGCGTGCCGCCGCCGAGCGAGGGCACCGCGAAGCGGCCTACCGGCTCGCGCGGGCACTCGACCGCACCACCGCGCGGGCGGGCGGGACCGACACCGGCGGCGCCGGCTCCGAGGTGGCCGGCGAGGCGGCCGAGCAGTGGTACAGGCAGGCTGCCGCGCGAGGCCACCGCCGGGCCGCACTGCACCTCGGGGCGATCCTGGAGAGGCGCGGGCAGCTCAAGGAGGCGGGGCGCTGGTATCTGACCTCGGCGAAGGACGGCGAGGCACGGGCCGCCTGCGCGCTGGGGTTCCTGCTGCGGGACGCGGGCGACACCGAGAGCGCGGCCGTGTGGTGGCTGCGCGCCGCGCAGGACGGCGACGGGAACGCCGCCAACGCGCTGGGCGCGCTGCACGCCGAGCGGGGTGAGACGCAGACCGCCGAGCGGTGGTACCGGGCCGCGATGGACGCGGACGATGTGAACGGCGCGTACAACCTCGGACTGCTCTGCGCCGAGCAGTCGCGGACCGCCCAGGCCGAACAGTGGTACCGGCGGGCGGCGTACGCGGGACACCGCGAGGCGGCCAACGCCCTGGCCATCCTGCTGCTGCAGGTCGGTGACGCCGCCGGGGCCGAGCCGTGGTTCTCCAAGGCCGCGGAGGCCGGCAGTGTCGACGCCGCGTTCAACCTCGGCATCCTGCACGCCGGGCGCGGTGAGGACGCGGCGGCGCTGCGGTGCTACGAGCGGGCCGCCGCGGCCGGGCACACCGAGGCCGCGCTCCAGGTCGGCATCGCACGGCTGCGGGACGGGGACGAGTCGGCCGCCGAGCGGCATCTTCGGTGCGCCGCGGGCGGCGGCAGCGCGGAGGGGGCCTACCGGCTGGCGACCGTGCTCGACGCGCGGCGCCCGCCCGCGCCCGAACACGAGCTGGGCGAGCCTGCCACCGAGAAGAGCGAGTGCGAGGAGTGGTACGAGCGGGCCGCGTCCCAGGGGCATCGGCGGGCCCAGGTACGGGTGGGGATGCTGGCGTCCGCGCGCGGGGACGTCGTGGAGGCCGCCCGGTGGTACCGGGAGGCGGCGGAGGCGGGGTCGCGGAACGGGGCGTTCAATCTGGGACTGCTGCTGGCGCGGGAGGGGAGCGAGCCCGAGGCCGCGCTGTGGTGGGCCCGGGCCGCCGACGCGGGGCACGGGCGGGCGGCGTTGCGGCTCGCCCTTGTCTACGCGCGTCGTGGGGAGCTTGCCGAGGGGCAGCGGTGGGCTGATCGGGCGGTGTCTCTCGGGCCGGGGGAGGTCTCTGAGCGGGCTGCTCGGTTGCGGGATGCTTTGCGGCAGGAGTTGTCGGCGTGACCCCTCCGGGGGGCGGGTGGGTTGAGGCGGCGGGGGTGAGGGTTTCGACCCCGCCGCCCTTGCCCTTCCCGTCCACGCATGGGGGCTGCGCCCCCTTGCCCCCTTGTCGCGCTTCGCGCTTGTCCTCAGACGCCGGACGGGCTGAAGGGGCATTGAGACGCCGGAGGGGCTGAAGGGGGATTGGTGATTTGCGCTGGTCGGGCGGGGTGGCGTACTGTTCAGTCATCGCCGCGGGGTGGAGCAGCTCGGTAGCTCGCTGGGCTCATAACCCAGAGGTCGCAGGTTCAAATCCTGTCCCCGCTACTGAAGACCGAAGGCCCGGAACCAGATCACTGGTTCCGGGCCTTCGGTGTTTTGCGTGGCTCTGATCCGCCAGGGACCGGGGCCACGCGGAAGACGCGGTCGTCAGGCCGCCGCGCAGTTCGGGCAGAGGCCGCGGTACGTCACCTCTACGTTCGAGACCGTGAAGCCGAAGCGCTCGGAGTCGGGGAGGTCCGCCAGCGGGTTGCCGTCCGGGTGCACGTCCTTGATCGCGCCGCACTGGGCGCAGACCAGGTGGTGGTGCGGCCGGTGGGCGTTCGGGTCGTACCGCTTCGCGCGCTTGTCCGTGGCGACTTCCAGCACCTCGCCGAGCGAGACCAGCTCGCCCAGGGTGTTGTAGACGGTCGCCCGGGAGATCTCCGGGAGCCGCACCACGGCGCGTGCGTGTACCTCGTCGGCCGTCAGGTGGACGTGATCCCCGTTCAGGACCTCGGCCACGACGCGCCGCTGTGCGGTCATACGCCATCCGCGTCCGCGCAGTCGTTCCAACAGGTCGCTCATGGGCACAGCTTAACAGCCTGCTGGACCAGAACCCGAACAGGTGTGACTTTGGAGCGTAGCTTGACTTAGACAATGTCTATTGTAGGATCGAGCTCGGCTCTGGCCAATGGTCAAGCCGGGAGACAGGACCCGCAAGGAATGACGCAGGAGGCGCACGTGACGCAGGGACCGCTTACGACGGAGGCCGGCGCGCCGGTGGCCGACAACCAGAACAGCGAGACCGCGGGCATCGGCGGCCCGGTCCTCGTCCAGGACCAGCTCCTGCTGGAGAAGCTCGCCCACTTCAACCGCGAGCGCATTCCGGAGCGGGTCGTGCACGCCCGCGGCGCCGGCGCCTACGGCACGTTCACCGTCACCGCCGATGTCACCGGGTACACGCGCGCCGCGTTCCTCTCCGAGGTCGGCAAGCAGACCGAGACCTTCCTGCGCTTCTCCACCGTGGCCGGCAACCTCGGCTCGGCCGACGCCGTCCGTGACCCGCGCGGCTGGGCGCTGAAGTTCTACACCGAGGACGGCAATTACGACCTCGTCGGCAACAACACCCCGGTGTTCTTCGTCAAGGACGCCATCAAGTTCCCCGACTTCATCCACACGCAGAAGCGCGACCCCTACACGGGCTCGCAGGAAGCCGACAACGTGTGGGACTTCTGGGGGCTGTCGCCCGAGTCCACGCACCAGGTGACCTGGCTCTTCGGCGATCGCGGCATCCCGGCCTCGTACCGCCACATGAACGGGTACGGCTCGCACACCTACCAGTGGAACAACGAGGCCGGCGAGGTCTTCTGGGTCAAGTACCACTTCAAGACCGATCAGGGCATCAAGAACCTGACGACCGAGGAAGCGGTGAAGGTCTCGGGGCTCGACCCCGACTCGCACCAGCGCGATCTGCGGGAGTCGATCGAGCGCGGCGAGTTCCCGTCCTGGACCGTGCAGGTGCAGATCATGCCTGCGGCCGACGCGGCCGGCTACCGCTTCAACCCGTTCGACCTCACCAAGGTGTGGCCGCACGAGGACTACCCGCCGATCGAGATCGGGAAGCTGGAGCTCAACCGCAACCCGGAGAACGTCTTCGCCGAGGTCGAGCAGAGCGTTTTCAGCCCCGCGCACTTCGTGCCGGGCATCGGACCCTCGCCCGACAAGATGCTCCAGGGCCGCCTCTTCGCGTACGGCGACGCCCATCGCTACCGCGTCGGCGTCAACGCCGACCACCTGCCGGTGAACCGTCCGCACGCCACCGAGGCGCGTACCAACTCCCGTGACGGCTTCCTGTACGACGGCCGTCACAAGGGTGCGAAGAACTACGAGCCGAACAGCTTCGGCGGGCCCGTCCAGACGGACCGGCCGCTGTGGCAGCCCCTCCCCGTGACCGGCGTCACCGGCAACGGCGAGGCGCCCGTCCACGCCGAGGACAACGACTTCGTACAGGCGGGCAATCTCTACCGTCTGATGTCCGAGGCCGAGCGGGAGCGGTTGATCGACAACCTGGCGGGCTTCATCGCCCAGGTCTCGCGCGACGACATCGCGGCGCGGGCGATCGACAACTTCCGTCAGGCCGACGAAGACTTCGGCAAGCGGCTGGAAGCCGCGGTCCAGGCCCTGCGCGGCTGACACCAGCACTGGATCGCTTGCCGTAGAGAGCGGGCCGGATTCCCTCGTACCGGGGAGCCGGCCCGCTCACCTCTGTGCCGCGTCGGGGGTGGCGAGGTCTCCTCAGGCCGGGGCGGGCTGACGGAGTGGTGCCCAGCAGCGGATGATGTCGCGGACCGAGACGATGCCGATCGGCTCGTCGTGGTCGAGGACGATGAGATGACGGAAGCCGCCGTGGGCCATCGCCTGAGCGGCCTCTTCCAGCGTCCAGGTCGGGGCCGCGAACACCACGTCGGTGGTCGTGTGCGCGTGTGCCCGCTCGGTGTCCGGGTTCTGGCCCAGGCCGACGGAGTTGAGGATGTCGCGCTCGGTGAGGATGCCGATCCCGATGCCGTCGGGATCGAGGACCACGGCCGCGCCGATGCGGCGCGCGGCCATCAGGGTGGAGGCCTTCCGGAGAGTGTGGGCGGGGCCGATGGTGAGGACCACCGTACTCATGGCGTCGCGAACGAGCATGGACCGAGCCACCTCCTACGAATCCGTTCGTTAACGAATTCACAAGTTCACAAGTGGGGGAGCTCTCAGAGTCGCAGTTAAAGGGAGGGTCAACAAGAGGGCGTACGCGGCTGGTTCGGGGCGCGTGGTCGCAGCACGTGCGCCTCGAACGGTTGCGCGTGTCTCGGTAGTGCTGGTGACGGCCGGTTCGGTCGGTGGGGCGCGACCGGCCCGCCTGAGGTCCGGCGGGGGTGGTGCCGCCGTGACGGGTGCCGGCGCAGTCGAACGCGTAATGCCCCCGCGCTGTCGGGCGGTTGGGGCTGTGTCCTGCTTGTGTGCGCTGTGGGTGCCCATTTCGCGATGCCCGATGCGCGCCAACTTCCGAATCCTTGAGCGGAGTACTGCTCTGGCGTGCGGTGCAGGCGGTCTGGATACGCGCACCTACCGTCACGACAGGAGCAGGAACGCGCAGTGGACTAACACGAACGGGCTACGTTCGGCGTTAACCCTCACTGTTCTTGCGTCGACGGCTAGCGTTACCCGCATGCCGTCCCTGTGTTGCTGCACTTCCGTCGGGGGTTTAGAGCGACAAAGGTGACTCGGTGTCGGCTGAGCCAGAAGGATCTAGGTAGGAACACGCAGATCCTAGGCCTTGTCGACCCTTGGGGTGGGGGGTACAGTTATAACTGGACTGAATCGTCAGGAGTGCATCGAGTGTGGGCGGGTCGTTTTAGAAAAGGGCCGCTTGCGTGTGATCGAGGCCGCCAGGACGTCAAATGGACGATCTCTGGCAGACGAATTTCTGAGGATTCTGGAAGACTCAAAACGGAAGAAGGATCGTAGGCGACTTGCTGACACATTAATAGTCTTGGAAGATTTTGCCCATAGGCGCGAGCTCATGTTTCCACGGGAAATCAACAATCTCGAAGACGGAATCAAAGAGCTCAAGTCCGGAGATGTGAGATTGCCGTTCTTTGATGTCGTCGGATCGACGGTAGGCGCCGTCAGGTTGACTCACGGGTTCATCAAGGGCACGCTGCGATCCCCTCGTGGTGAAATTCGCAAGGCTGTTTGGGTTCGAAAGGAGGACTCAGTGTCATGAAAGCACTCTATGACCGCTTTGCCAGTAGCGAAGATGGTGGTCGGCTATTGGCCGCGGCGAGACTTCGCCGAGAAGTTCTTCGCGTTCTGTATCGAACCCTGAGCGCTTGTGGCGTAAGTCAGACAGAGCTCGCATCGCGTCTCCGTATAAGGAAATCTGCGGTAAATCAGGTTTTCAACGGAGATGGAAACCTCCGGGTGAACACACTCGCCAACTATCTCAGTGTACTGGGGTACGAGGTGGAGCTTCGTGTTGTGCCGGCCGGTGAACCGCGCAAGGCGATCGTTGAGGGTCGAGAAATGATCCCAGCGTTCGACCGGGAATGGACCAAGGTCGAGGCATTCCCTGACACCTCGTGTGATGAGGGAGAACAGGCCGACCTTTCTGGTGCATTCGGTGGCGCGGGCGGCATCCAGGTCCAGCTGAGTAAGTCCGAGCTGAGCAGTACCTTGGTTGAGATGCGATGCACCGATGCTCGCGGATTCAGTGAATCTCTGTATGACTTCACGGGAAATGCAGAGGTAACTGTCCCTGTGATCTCGCCTACCCGAGAATTCCGCTCGATTCGAAACGAGGCTAGTCGCTCGTGACGGAGCGTGTGGGGAATCTTCAAGAGCTGAGTGAGTTCGTGGCCCGGGTGGATCTTCGCGGTATAATCGCGCAAGAGTGTCATGCCGTTAGACATTCTGGGGATGCTCCGCAGCGTGCTACTGCCTCGCTGGACACAGGATTCTCCTCGCGTGCGGGTGCTGTCGACTATCGCTTTACTCTGGAGTGCCAGGCACTTTCCGAAGCGGGAGACGCCGTCGCCGACCTTACGGTGGTTCTCCTCGCGAGCTTCACCTTTGAAGGTGAAGACGTAGGAGATCCTGTATACCAATCCTTTGGTGCCAACGTTGCGATCATGACCGCGTATCCCTACCTGCGTCAGCACATCCATGATCTCGCCGGGCGAATTGGTCTGATGAATTTCACACTCGGCTTGCTGAAGCAGCCGAATAGGCAACAAGGGTTCTCGATTGTTTCTTCCGGCTCCTCATCTGTAAATCCAGAGGAGGAAAAGTAGTGCGTCCGACGCGGAACCGCCGCGGCGGAGCGCAGCACTGCCCCACACATCTGACGGGCTGCACGGCAGCCGTGCTGACTGGGCGTCGTGGCGACCTCTGCCGCCCGTGATCGAAGCTCGTCAGGGGTGTCGGCTGCGCGTCAGTAGCGCTGGTTCAAGTAGCCCAGCAGCTCGTCGTGGAGGATGCCGTTCGAGGCTGCCGCGTTGCCGCTGTGCGGGCCAGGGCGGCCGTCGAGGCCGGTGAAGGAGCCGCCCGCCTCCGTCACCACGATCGCGGTGGCCGCCATGTCCCAGAGCGAGAGTTCGGGCTCCGCGCAGATGTCGACCGAGCCCTCGGCGACCATCATGTACGGCCAGAAGTCGCCGTACGCGCGCGTGCGCCACACCTCGCGGGACAGGTCCAGGAAGCCGTCCAGGAGGCTGCGTTCCTCCCAGCCGCCGAGCGAGGAGTACGCGAAAGAGGCGTCCTTCATCCGCGAGACCTGGGAGACCTTCAGGCGGGACGCGGACGACAGACTGCGGCCGGTGAAGGCGCCGTGACCCTTCGAGGCCCACCAGCGACGGGCGAGCGCGGGTGCGGAGACCACGCCGACGACCGGCTGGTAGCCGCCCTCGCCCGCCTCCATCAGCGCGATCAGCGTGGCCCAGACGGGCACTCCTCGTACGTAGTTCTTGGTGCCGTCGATCGGGTCGATCACCCAGCGGCGGGGGCCGGTGCCCTCGACGCCGTACTCCTCGCCGAGGATCGCGTCCCGTGGCCGTGCCCGTCCGAGGTGGCCGCGGATCAGTTCCTCGGCGGCTTTGTCGGCCTCGCTCACCGGGGTCATGTCCGGCTTGGTCTCGACCTTGAGGTCGAGCGCCTTGAACCGGTCCATCGTCGCGGCGTCGGCGGCGTCCGCCAGGACATGGGCGAGGCGCAGGTCATCGCGATAGTCGGGCATGACCGAACGGTACCGCTCCGCGGGGTGCGGCTATAGGGCTGGGGTTGTGGAGAGGGTGCGGGGTGGTTGTGGCTGAGCGCGCGCGTCTGGGGGACCTCGGGTCCGTTCGTCGGGTGCGGGTCCGTCGTGGTCGGCCGCGCAGTTCCCCGCGCCCCTAAAAGATTGCGCCGTTCCCCGCGCCCCTGAAGGGGGGAGGATGCGTCCTTCCCCGCGCCTGAGGGGAAAGGCTGGGGCGCAGCCCCGCCTTTCAGGGGCGCGGGGAACTGCGCGGCCAGCCACAGCGGACCCGCACCCTCCCACGGACCGGACCGGACCGGACCGGACCGGACCGGACCGGACCGGACCGGACCGGACCGGACCGGACCGGACCGGACCGGACCGGACCGGACCGGACCCGCCCCAGACGCGCCCAAGGGCGCACACCCCCGCTTCCGCGGGCCTCGCGCGCCCCGTAGGTCGTGCGAAGTCTTGACAGTGCCCCCGTGCGCGTCAACTCTGATGCGCAGAGCCGATCGCCCCAGGGAGGCGACGATGCCTGCAGCGCGGGAATCCCTACTGGACGCCGCCTACACGGCACTCGGACGCCGTCCGTGGTCCGCCGTGCGGATGGTCGATGTCGCCGCCGTCGCCGGGGTGTCCCGGCAGACCCTGTACAACGAGTTCGGGAGCAAGGAAGGCCTCGCCCGCGCGCTCGTACGGCGGGAGGCGGACGCCTATCTCGCCGGAGTGGAGCGGGCCCTGGTGAGCCGGCCCGAGCCCCGGGAGCGGCTGGCCGCCGCGGCGGAGTGGACGGCGTCCGCGGCCCGGGGGAACGTGCTGGTGCGGGCGATGCTCACGGGCTGCTGGGGGGAGCGGCTGCCCTCTCCGACCCTGTCCGCCGTGCCGTCGTCCTCGGCCGTGCCCGCCCAGCGCCGGGCCGACGGGCCGCTGCCCTCACCCGGCGACTTCGTGGCGTTGGTGCGGGACCGGGCCGTCGCGTCGCTCGCCGCGCACGGCGGGTCGAAGGCGGAGGCGGCGGAGCTGGCCCGGGCCTGTGAACTCGCGGTGCGGCTGGGGGTGTCGTGCGTGCTGGCCCCGGCGGGTGAGGGGAGCACTGCGGGGCTCGTCCGCAACGCCCTCGCCACGGTGCGGTCCGTGGTCTGAGGCGCCCGCGCGGCCGGGCGGCCGGGCGCGGAGGCCGGGACGGGGTCGGGAGGTGGCCGAGAGGGTGCCGGGAAGGGGTCGGGAAGGAGTCGGCTCAGTGGGAGGAGCCGGACAGCTGCAGGCCGATGACTCCAATGATCACGAACGAGATCGAGACGATCTTCAGCGTGGACACCAGGTCGTCGAGGAAGATCATGCCGTAGATGGCGGTGCCGGCCGCGCCGATGCCGGTCCACACCGCGTAGGCGGGACCCACGTCGAGCTTCTTCAGGGACAGGGTGAGCAGGCCGAAGCTGCCCAGCGCGAAGACGCAGAAGGCGATCGTCGGCCAGAGTCTCGTGAAGCCGTGGGAGAGCTTGAGACAGACGGCGAAACCCGTCTCCAAGAAGCCCGCCACGACGACCAGCAGCCACGCCATGTGATGCCCTCCCACGCTCCGTGACCGCTTGGTATGCGCTTCCTGATGCCGCGTGATCGCTCGTGATCGCTCGTGATCGCTCGGGTTCGCTTGGATCCGGTCGTCTCGGCCGGACGAGCCTGATGAGCCGGATCCGACTTGGTGCGATTATGCCTTTACCATCGCGACAGGGATGCAAACAACACAGAGCTCATGTCGCGATCAGTCGCCCTCGTGCCGCTCCCTGGTCGAGAGCAGGCGGCGCAGCGAGTAGAGGCGGGCCGGGTCCGCGTGGCCCTCGGCGACCCACGCGTCCAGCGCGCAGTCCGGCTCGTCGTGGCTGCACGCGCGCGGGCAGCCCTCCGTGCCGGGCTCCAGGTCGGGAAACGCCTTGATGACCTGCGAGGGGTCCACATGGTGCAGCCCGAAGGACCGCACGCCCGGCGTGTCGACGAGCCAGCCCTCGTCGCCCGGCAGGGGGACCGCGCGCGCCGAGGTCGTGGTGTGCCTGCCGCGTCCCGTGACCGCGTTGACGACACCCGTGGAGCGCCGCCGCTCCGTCGACACGAGCGCGTTGACCAGCGTCGTCTTGCCCACGCCCGAGTGCCCGACGAACGCCGTGATCTTGCCGTCCAGCTGCTTGCGTACGCGGTCGACGGCCTCGCCGCTCTCCAGCTCCTCCCGGCTCGTCACGACGTAAGGGACGCCCAACGCCCCGTACAGCTCCAGGAGTTCGTCGGGGGAGGCCAGGTCCGACTTGGTGAGGACGAGGAGCGGGTCGAGGCCTCCCGCGTACGCCGCGACCAGGCAGCGGTCGATCAGGCGCGGGCGGGGCTCCGGGTCGGCGAGGGCCGTGACGATGGCCAGCTGGTCGGCGTTGGCGACGACCACCCGCTCGTAGGGGTCGTCGTCGTCGGCCGTGCGGCGCAGGACCGAGGTCCGCGGCTCGATGCGGACGATACGGGCGAGGGTGTCCTTCTTGCCGGTCAGATCGCCGACGATGGCCACCCGGTCGCCGACGACCGCCGCCTTGCGGCCCAGCTCGCGTGCCTTCATGGCGAAGACCACGCGGTCGTCCACGAGGCAGGTCAGCCGGCCGCGGTCGACGGTGAGGACCATGCCCTCGGCCGCGTCCTCGTGCTTGGGCCGGATGCTCGTCCGGGGGCGGTTGCCCTTGCGGTTGGGGCGCGAGGGGATGTCGTCCTCGTCGGTGTGCTTGCCGTAACGGCGCATGATCCCGGTCCGCCCGTCAGTTCCCGAGCATTCCGGTCCACAGAGCGGGAAAGTCCGGCAGGGTCTTCGCCGTCGTCGCCACGTTCTCGATCTGTACGCCCTCCACCGCGAGGCCGATGATCGCGCCCGCGGTCGCCATGCGGTGGTCGTCGTAGGTGTGGAAGACCCCGCCGTGCAGCGGGCGCGGGCGGATGTGGAGGCCGTCGGCGGTCTCGGTGACGTCACCGCCGAGTTCGTTGATCTCCTTGGTGAGCGCCGCCAGCCGGTCCGTCTCGTGCAGCCGCAGATGGGCCACGCCGCTGAGGGTGGAGGGCGAGTCGGCCAGGGCCGCGACCGCCGCGATGCCCGGGGTCAGCTCGCCGACCTCGCCGAGGTCCACGTCGATGCCGTGGATCGAGCCGGAACCGGTGAACTCAAGGCCCCGTTCGGTCAGTTCGCAGGAACCGCCCATCTCGGTGAAGATCTCGCGCAGCCTGTCGCCCGGCTGGGTGGTGCGGGCCGGCCAGTCGGGGATGACGACGGTGCCGCCGGTGACCAGCGCGGCGGCCAGGAACGGCTGGGCGTTCGACAGGTCCGGCTCGACCGTCAGGTCGCGGCCGAGGAGCGCGCCCGGCGTGACCCGCCAGACGTTCGGTTCGCCGCCCGACTCGGGAGTGTCCACCTGGGCGCCGATCGAGCGCAGCATGTCGACGGTCATCCGGATGTGCGGCATGGACGGCAGCGTCGAGCCGGTGTGCCGTACCTCCACGCCCTGGTTGAAGCGCGGGCCGGACAGCAGCAGCGCCGACACGAACTGCGAGGACGAGGACGCGTCGATCTCCACGGGGCCGCCCTCCAGCGCCCCGCCGCCCTGCACGGTCAGCGGCAGCGCGCCGCGGTTGTCGTCGTCGATACGGGCCCCGAGGGCGCGCAGGCCGTCGATCACGCCGTTCAGCGGTCGCTCGTACGAACGGGGGTCGCCGTCGAAGCGGATGGGGCCGTCGGCGAGCGCGGCGACCGGCGGCAGGAAGCGCATCACGGTGCCGGCGTTGCCCACGTCGACGGTGGTCGGGCCGTGCAGGCCCGAGGGGATGACACGCCATGCCTCGCCGGAACCGTCGGGGCCCACGCCCTCCTCGATCCCCACGCCCATCGCCCGCAGTGCACCGGCCATCAGGAGAGTGTCGCGGGAACGCAGCGGGCGGCGGAGCCAGCCGGGCTCGGCCGCGAGTGCCGCGAGGACGAGCGCGCGGTTGGTGACCGACTTGGACCCGGGCACGTGGACCGTCGCGTCGACGGCTCCGCTCGCGTGCGGGGCGGGCCAGAGGGCGGTGGGGGCGGGGTTAACGGGCATGCCCTCACTTTAAGGGTTCGCCCCTTGCGGAGATCTTGATCGAAAGCGGCGGGACCACTCCGTGGGGGTGTTGTGTGCGCGTGAGAGCTCGGAGGGCTGGTGTGGTCGGGCGGCTGCGGGGCGTGTGTGGCTTGTCGCGCCCACGCGGCAAAGCCGCATATCGATACGGCCCCGCGCCCCTCAGGAAGGGCTGCGCCCCATCCAGAGCCTCACACGCCTCACATGCCTCACACGCCTTGCAGGTCCAGCAGCCAGTTGGCGCCGGCCAGCAGCGAGCACAGGGACACCGAGTGGAACAGGAACAGCCACAGGCCCGCCGGTATGTGCGTCAGTCGTGACAGCTGGTCCGCGTCCGAGTCGCCCGCTCCGCCGCGCGAACGCTTGACCTGGAGTTCGAAGGCCGGACGGACTCCGCCGAGGAGCAGGAACCAGACGACGGCGTACGCGAACGCCGCCTGGACCTGGGGGCCGGTCAGCCAGGACACCGCCACGAACGTGCCGCCGGTGACGAGGACCGTGAGGGCGCCGTACGCGTTGCGGATCATCACCAGCACGGCCACGAGCAGCAGGGTCGCCAGCCAGAGCAGGGCGGTGATGTGACCGCCCGCCAGCAGCGCGGCGCCGCCCAGGCCGAGCAGCGGGGGAGCCGTGTAGCCCGAGGCCGCGGTGAGGATCATGCCGAGGCCGGTCGGCTTGCCGCGGCTGACGGTGAGACCGCTGGTGTCGGAGTGCAGCCGGATACCGCTGAGGCTGCGGCCCGTGAGCAGCGCGACCAGACCGTGGCCGCCCTCGTGGGCGATGGTGATGGCGTTGCGCGAGAACCGCCACACCGGGTGCGGCACGATCACGGCCAGCGCGGCGGCCATCGTGGCGACGACGACCCAGGTGTCGGGGTCGGGCTGGCTCCCGAAGACCTCGTCCCAGACGGTCGCCAGCGAGGTGGCTGCGGTGCTGTCCATTGGTGGCTCGGGCTCCCTTGGGACGCTGTCGACAGGGCTTTGCGCGTGGGCGAGGCAGTCTGACATGTATGAGCGGACGGTAGGTGAGACGCGGGAGGGGCGGGGATCGTTCCTGACGGCGAAGGTGCAGGTCGCTGCCGTAGCCACAGCCGTAATCACAGTGGTGGTCGCAGCTGCGATGACCGCGGTGAGGGCCCGAAATGGTCCGGGGTACCCGCTCTACCCTTGGCAGCTGTGCGCAGGCCCGGAGACATCTGTGAACCGCTCCGGACCGGGGCGGGGTCCCGGAAGCCGTCGGGACGGTGACTGCGACGATGTAGGTTCACGATTGCGTCAGGGCGGAGGGGTGGTTCCAGATGTGCGGACGGTACGCGGCCAGTCGTGGGCCCGAGGACCTCGCGGGAGTCTTCGAGATCGAGAAGTGGGAGCCGGAGGACGCTCTGGACCCCGATTTCAACGTGGCCCCGACCAAAGAGGTGTACGCGGTCCTGGACCGTCCCCTCAAGGGCACCGAGGACCCCGAGCCGGTCCGCCAGCTGCGCCGCCTGAAGTGGGGCCTGATCCCCTCCTGGTCGAAGACGCCCGAGGGCGGCGCCCGGATGATCAACGCCCGTGCCGAGACCGTCCACGAGAAGCCCTCGTTCCGGCGCTCCTTCACCTCCCGGCGCTGCGTCATCCCGGCCGACGGCTACTACGAGTGGGTGACCGGCACCGGCGAGCGCGACCTGGAGGTGGAGGGCAAGAAGAAGCGGCCCCGCAAGCAGCCGTACTTCGTGCTCCCCGCCGACGGCTCCGTCTTCGCGATGGCCGGGCTGTACGAGTTCTGGCGGGACGGGACGCTGCCCGACGACCACCCCCGCGCCTGGTGGGCGACGTGCTCCGTCATCACCACGGAGGCGGAGACCTCCCCGCTCGCGGTCGGTCCCGGGGAGGGACCGCGCTCCCTCGCCGACATCCACCCGCGCATGCCGCTCATGCTCACCCCGGACCGCTGGGACGCCTGGCTCGACCCCTCCCGTACGGACGTCGAGGACCTGCGCTCCCTGCTCGCGCCGCCGCCGGAGGGGCTGATGCGCGCGTATCCCGTCTCCACGGCGGTGAGCAACGTCCGCAACAACGGGCCGGAGCTGCTGAAGGAGCTGGAGGGGCCCGAGGAGGGCACACTCTTCTGACGTGACGCATGTGACGGAGATCATCGAGACGGTCCAGACGGTCCAGACGGTCGAGACGGACGCGGGCACGGCCCGGATCACCTGGCACCGGGCCGCGAAGGCCGGCAAAGCCGCGAGGGCCGCTAAAGCCGAGACGGCCGGTAAAGCCGCGAAGGCCGACAGAGCCGTGAAGGCGGCAGGGCTGGTGCTGGCCGTCAGCCATGGCGCCGGTGGCGGGATCGAGGCGCGCGACCTGCGCGCACTCGCCGCCGTACTCCCCGCGCACGGAGTGACCGTGGCCCTCGTCGAACAGCCCTGGCGGGTCGCGGGCAAGAAGCTCGCGCCCGCTCCGAAGACGCTGGACGTGGGCTGGCGGGACCTGTGGCCGGCGCTCGCCGCGCCGGGCCTCCCCGTCGTCGCGGGCGGCCGTAGCGCCGGCGCCCGTGTCGCCTGCCGCACGGCCACCGAGCTGGGCGCCCACGCCGTCCTCGCGCTCAGTTTTCCCCTGCACCCGCCGGGCAGGCCGGAGAGGTCCCGCGCCGGCGAACTGCTCGGCGCCGGGGTGCCCACACTCGTCGTCCAGGGCGGCAACGACCCGTTCGGACGCCCCGAGGAGTTCCCGGAACAGGCCCGGCCGGGCTCGTACGAGCTTGTCGAGGTGCCGTACGGCGATCACGGGTTCGCCGTGCCGAAGCGTGCCCCGGTCGGCCAGGAGCAGGCGTTGACGGTCATCACGGACGGCGTCCTGAAGTGGGTTTCGTCACTCGGGTGACCCCGGGAATGTTGCGCTCCGGACCACTGTTGTGCGGATCAGACAGCACGGAAGGTGTGCTGGGAGACGTCGTACGAGAGGAAGTCCGCCGCATGGGTTCGACCATCTGCCCGAGCCGTGGCAGCAGCACAGACCTGGAGTGGTCGGTGCTGCACGCGGCGAAGACCGCCCCTGTTCGGGTGGCGGGCGGACCGGATCGGCAAGCCGCCGCGACCGCCGGTCGTCTATTCTCCGATTCAGGTGGGACCGGTTTCGGCCCCGCCCAGACTCTGGAGGAGGTGGGTCCGGTCACAGGGACCGACGCAGGGACCGAAAACGGCCAGGCGGAGCAGCCCGAGGGCACGGGCAGCAGCGAGTCCACCGCCGAGCGCAATGTGCGCTTCGAGCGGGACGCGCTGGAGTTCCTCGACCAGATGTACTCGGCCGCGCTGCGCATGACGCGGAACCCGGCCGACGCCGAGGACCTGGTGCAGGAGACGTACGCCAAGGCGTACGCGTCCTTCCACCAGTTCCGTGAGGGCACCAACCTCAAGGCGTGGCTGTACAGGATCCTCACCAACACCTTCATCAACTCGTACCGCAAGAAGCAGCGCGAACCCCAGCGGTCCGCCGCCGAGGAGATCGAGGACTGGCAGCTGGCGCGTGCCGAGTCGCACATGTCGACCGGTCTGCGTTCCGCCGAGTCGCAGGCGCTCGACCACCTGCCCGACTCGGACGTCAAGTCGGCGCTGCAGGCGATCCCCGAGGAATTCCGTATCGCCGTCTATCTCGCGGACGTCGAGGGCTTTGCGTACAAGGAGATCGCGGACATCATGGGGACACCAATCGGTACGGTGATGTCCCGCCTGCACAGGGGCCGCCGTCAGTTGCGCGGCATGCTGGAGGACTACGCCAAGGACCGCGGCCTGGTCCCGGCGGGCGCCGGAGAGTCGGACGGAACGAAAGGCTCGGGCTCATGAGCTGCGGAGAGCCGCACGAGACGGACTGCAGTGAAGTACTCGATCATCTCTACGAGTTCCTCGACCACGAGATGCCCGATGCCGACTGCACCAAGTTCGAGGTGCACTTCGAGGAGTGCTCACCGTGCCTGGAGAAGTACGGACTTGAGCAGGCCGTGAAGAAGCTCGTCAAGCGGTGCTGCGGTCAGGACGACGTGCCGACCGATCTGCGGGCGAAGGTCATGGGCCGCATCGAGCTGATCCGCTCCGGGCAGGCGGTGCCCGAGCACGAGGTCACGACCGCGGACGCCCGCGGCGCCACCGCCGAGGGCTGAGAAGAACCTCGAAGCGCTGAAGCCCCGAAGCGCTGAAGCCCCGAAGCGCTGAAGCCCCGAAGCGCTGAAGCCCCGAAGCGCTGAAGCCCCGCAGCTCAGAAATCCCGCAGCTCAGAGATCCCGAGGCCTTGAGGGGCATCTGGTACCCGACGCCGGACCGGTTCAGCCGGTCCGGCTTCTGGGTTTCACGGGTGTTACTGGCGTTACGGGTGACCGCGGTGTGGCGGGCGTGGCGTCAGATCTCCAGTGCCGTTTCGATCCTCTTCAGGCTGTGCCGGGCCAGCGCCAGGTTGCTGCGGCCACGGTCGAGGGCGAGGTACAGGAAGAGCGTGCCGCCGCTGGCGGTGAGCGGGCGTATCAGGTGGTACTGCTTGCCCAGCGTGATCAGGATGTCCTCGATGGTGTCGTCCATGGCCAGCGAGGAGAGCGTCCGCATCTTCGCGCGCATCACCTCGGTGTTGCCCGCCGACGCGAGTTCCAGGTCGAGCGTCGGTCCGCCGCCGAGCGTGCCGAGCGCCATGCCGCTCTCGTAGTCGACGAGGGAGACGCCGATGGCACCTTCCACGGACATGGCTTCCTTGAGCGCGGTCTCGATGTTCATGCTGCTGCCCCAATTCCTCGGTGACGCTGTCCGGTCGTTGTCTGTACAACTACGATCGAACACAAGCGACTAGTGCGCCACAAAATACAAAATATGACGTCTGTTGCGTAAGTTGAAGCTCAAAGTAGTGTGCGACGTCAAGACGTGAAGGGGGAACGGGGTAATGACGACGGCCGTTGATGCCTCCCTGGTCCGGCTTCTCGACTCCCCCGGAGTCACCGGCGTCGCCCTGGTCGACGCGGTCACCGGCCTCACCTACGGGGTGGCCGGGAACGCGGACGAGGCGGGGGACGGCGCCGAGTGCGCCGAACTCGCGGCCCTCATCGCCGAACGACTGGGGCGGGCGGGCGCCGAGGGGGAGTTGGAGAGTGTGATCATGACCAGCACGCGGCGCCATCAGGTGCTGCTCGCCGTCGAGCGGCCGGTCGGCGACCCGCTGCTGCTGACCGCGGGGATGGACCGGGAACGGGCCAACCTGGCGCTCGCCACGCGGAGTCTGGCCGACCGGGCCGCCGAGGTGCTCGCATGACGACGGCCGAGGCGCGCAATCTGCCCGCGCTGCTGCAGGGGTTGCACGAAGAGGGTCACAGCGGCACCGTCCGGGTCTCCGGATCCCCAGGAGGAACGATTCACCTGAGGGGCGGACTGATCGCCGCGGTCGAGACCCCCGGCGCCCCGTCCACCACCTCGGTGCTGCTCACACCGGGCCGTATCGACGACGAGACCTGGCTGGCCGCCTGTGCGGCGGAGCCCGACACGGACCGGCTGGGCGGGTACCTGGTGTCCGCCGGCCTGATCGGCGCCGCCGAACTGGAGGTCGTGTGCACCGCGTCGGTGTTCGACGCGGCCTTCGCCATGGCGGTCGGCCCGCCCGGCGGCTGGACGCTGGACGGCCCGGAACCCGCGCTGCACGCGGGGCCCGGCGTGGAGCCGCGGCGGCTGACCGAGGAGACCACCCGGCGCATCGTGCGGCTCTCCGGCCCGTGGGGGGCGCCGGGTGAACTCGCCCGGATACGGCCCGCGGCGGTTCCGGACGCCGGTCTGCGCCGTGGTCTCTCGGACCGCCATCGCTCCGTACTGAGCACCGTCAACGGCCGCCGCACCGCCCGGGACATGGCCTTCACCCTCGGGCGCGGGCTGTACGCGATCATGCTGGACCTGACGCGTCTGGAGGCGCAGGGTCTCATCCGCTGGGAGACGGGCGGCCCGTCCGAGGGCCGGCCCAGCACGGCGCCGCGGGTGCTGCCCGGACGCGGCGCTCCGGACGTGCCGGCGTCGAGCCCTCCGTCGGCCGAGCCGGCCGCGAAGGCCGCGCCGCTGCCGAGGCGTACGCGGGGCGGTGGCTCATGGCCGGGGGAGACCCGGACGCGTGAGAGCCGGTCGCGCGACGGCCAGGCCCCTGAGACCCCAGCCCGTGAGGGCCAGGTCCCTGAGACCCCAGCCCGTGAGGGCCAGGTCCCTGAGACCCCGGCCCGCGAGGGCCAGGCGCATGAGGACCGGGCCCGTGAGGATGAGATCCGTGAGGGCCAGGCGCACGGGGCCCTCGTGCGGGATGGGCAGACGCGAGAGGCCCACCTGCTGGGTGGGCAGACGCGGGAGACTTTCGTGCCGGACGGACAGGCGCGGGAAAGCCCGCCGGGGCAGGCGCCCGCTGAGGGAAGCGACGCTTTGCCCGCGGGGACGACCGGGGGGCACGGGGGCTAGTGAGTTCAAGCAGACGTCGGGCGGCGAAGCGTCTTCGACGGGGGACGGGCGCCGAAGCCCGGCGCACCGCGAACCGTCGGACGCGGGGCCCGGACATCGTGCCGGGCCCGGACGGCGTACGGGCAGGTGACACGGAGCCGGCACGGGACACCGAGCAGGCCCGGGGCGCCGGACCGGGATCGGACACGGCATCGGTGTCGGATGCCGTATCGGGTTCGGACACCGCACCGGCGCCGGGCGGCGCACCGGGATCGGGTGCCGGGCCGGAGCGGGATGGCGTACCGGGACCGGACGCGGCATCGGTGCCGGGCGCCGTAGCGGGTTCGGACGCCGCACCGGCGCCGGATGGCGTACCGGGTTCAGGTGCCGGGCCGGAGCGGGATGGCGTGTCGCAATCGGACATGGCATCGGTGCCGGGCGGCGCACCGGGATCGGGTGCCGGGCCGGAGCGGGATGGCGTACCGGGACCGGACGCCGCACCGGCGCCGGGCGTCGTACCGGGGTCGGACACCCAGCCGGCACGGGACGGCGTACCAGGATCGGACGCGGCACCGACGCCGGGCGCCGTACCAGGACCGGATGCCGGGCCGGGGCCGGGCAGCGCGCCGGGAACGGATTCCTCGCCAGCGCCAGCGCCAGCGCCGGGGCCGGACGCCGAAGCCGGAGCGGACGGTGGGGCAGTTCCCGGTGTCGGGAGGCCGTGTGCGGACGCCGGGGCCCGGGGCGGGGCGGCGGCGCCTGGTCCGGGGGACGTTCGTGGCGCGGGAGCGGAGCCGGGCCGGGGGGCGGACAGCCCGCCGTCGGCGTCCGCGCACCGACCGCCGCCGTTGCCGGTGCGGGGTGCCGACCCGTCCCCCTCCGCGCCGCCGTTCGCCATGCCCCCGCTGTCGCCCGAGCAGCTGGCCGCCGACCAGCCCTCTCTCGACATGCTGCGCCGGGTCCGCCGGGGCCTGGGCGCACTTCCGGAAGCCGACTGACACCGCTCCGACGGCACCACGACCACCCATGCACGCAGCAAGGAGCGCCATGAGCGACACGTCGCAGCCCAATCCCCTCACCGAGATCCTGACCTCTCTGCGCGACCGGGTGATGGGGGTCTCCGAAAGTGTCCTGTCCACGGCGGACGGACTGCTCGTGGTCGCCGACACGGACTCCTCCCACGCCGAGTCCGTCGCCGCGCTCGCCGCCGCGACCCTCGGTGTGGCCCGCCGGATGGCCGACCAGACGGGCGTCGGCGCGCTGCGCGAGGTCGTGGCGAGGTGCGGCTCGGGGCACGTCATCGTGATGGCCGTGGGCGACCGCGCCCTGCTGACCGTGATGGGGGACGACGGCCTCGACCTCGCCGCGCTCCAGCGGGAGTCGCCCGCCACGGTGGAGCAGCTGACCCAGGCGCTCGCGGCCGACGTGGCGCGCTGAACCGCCGGCCCGGAGAACGATCCGGGCGCCTACGAACTCGTACAGGCGTCCGGTCCTGGCTGGACGCGAGGCCTCGTACGAATACGCGGCTCACTCGAACGGGCGAATCTGCTCCCTCGGCCCGGTGAATCGGCCCATGCCTCCCCCGAGCCCCACCCGACCGCCCTATCGTCCATGTCCCGAGGGCTGTGCTGAGCCTGCACGGGCCTGTGCCGGATCTGTACGGGGCTTGTGCGAGGTGGTTCGTGCGGGAGGGGAGCTGCGCCATGCGGTCGGTCCCGCCGTGGGCGCGTGTCTACGTCGTCTGCACCGCGCTCGCCGCGGCGTTCTGTGCCGTGCCGGTTCCGGACACCCGCGCCCCCTGGCCGGCGGTGGCGCTGTTCGCGGTGCTCTGCGCGGCATGCGAACTACTCGCCGCGAGCCGCTTCGCGGGCGACGGGGGGCCCGAGGGCGCGGGCGCGTCCCGGGAGGCCGGCGAGGCCGGGGCGTCCCTCAGATGGCATACGCCGGTGATGCTCGCCGCCGCCTTCCTGCTGCCGCCGCCCGCCGCCGCGCTCGTGCCGTTGCCGGGGGCGCTGCTGGCCCGGGTCGAGCGGCGACCGCGGTGGCTGCGCCGGGTGTGGCGGGCCGCGCAGCTCGCGCTCAGCACCTGGGCGGCCTCGAAGGTCCACTGGTCGCTGGGCGGCCGGGACGCGGTCGTCATGTCCGACTTCCCCTACGCCCTGGTGGCCGCCGGCGCGGCCGTGGTGGCGTTCTGCCTGGTACTGACCGTGCTGGACGGAGGGATCCTGGCGCTCGCCGAACGGGTGCCGGTACGGGCCGCCTGGCGCGGGCTGTTCCTGCGCTCGCTCGCGCCCGTCGCCGTGCACGGGCTCGCCGGGCTGATGATGGCGGTGCTCTGGCGCAGCCCGTACGGGCCGGCCGCCGCGCTGCTCGTGCTGTTGCCGATGTACGTGTCGTGGTGGGTGTTCGCCCAGTACCACCGGGAGCGGGCCGCCCACCGGGCCACCATCCGGGCGCTCGTGCAGGCCGTCGACATCAAGGACGGCTACACCCGCGGGCACAGTGAACGGGTCGGGCACGCGTCGATGATGATCGCCCGTGAACTGGGCATGGACGACGAACGCGCCGAGGTGCTCAGGTTCGCGGGCATCCTGCACGACGTGGGCAAACTCGGGGTCCCCACCCGGCTGCTGCGCAAGGACGGGCCGCTGACGCCCGAGGAACGCCGGGTGATCGAGCTGCATCCCGAGTACGGGCACGAGATGGTCCGCGGGATCGGGTTCCTCGGGGAGGCCAGGTCGGCGATCCTGCACCACCACGAACGGCTGGACGGGAGCGGCTATCCGTACGGGCTGAAGGGGGGCCAGATCCCGGAGTTCGCCCGGGTGGTGGCGGTGGCGGACGCGTTCGACGCGATGACGTCGACCCGCTCGTACCGGCGGGCGCGGCCGGTCCCGGTGGCTCTGGAGGAACTGGAGCGATGCGCCGGGGCCCAGTTCGATCCGCGGATGGTGGAGGCCTTCGTACGGGCGCTGGTCCGGCAGGGATGGCATCCCGCGGTGACGGCGGACGAGACACCGCCGCACACCGGGCCCCACCCACCGGCTCCCCGCGCGCCCACGAACCTGGACCCCCACCGCGGAGCCGTCGGCGGGCCCGGCCCATGAACACGACGAACAACGGCCCGTCCCCGTCGGCCCACGGCGAGACCGGCGGATTCGCCTCGGCCGGCGGCAGCACCGGGCCCTCCCTCTCGCCCGGCGGCGACGGCCCGTCCCCCTCGCCCGGCGGCGGCGGTACCGGGCCGCTTCCGTCAGTCGGCCGCGACGACGTCTTGCCGGTGGTCGTCGACGTGGACACCCCTCGGGCCCCGCTCGCCCTCACGGCAGTGCGGGCCGTCGCCGCGCTGGTCGCCGTGGTCGCTCTCGCCGTCACGCTCCGGGGCGGGATCGACGAGCGGGGGGCCGCTCTTGCCTTCGCCGTGCTCATCTGCGTGGGAGAACTCGCCCGGTGGAGCGGAGCCGAGGAACGTGAGTCGGCGCCGCTGGCCGCCGCCGGGGCCCTCGCCTACGCGCTGCTCGGCGAGAACGCCGGTCACCCCACCCACGACGGGGTCCCGCAGATCGTCGCCGTGGTCACGGCCGCCTCCCTGCTGGGCTGTGTGCCGCACGTGGCGAAGGGCCGCGGGCCCACCGCGGACCATCTCACCCGGCGCGTCCTGACCGTCGGCTTCGCCGCGGTGTGCTTCCAACCCCTCTACAACCAGGGCAGGCCGGCGGAGTGGGCCGAGACCGGACCCGCGTACGCCGTGCTCGTCGTCGCGCTGCTCCTGCTGACCACGCTGTGGGACGCCGTGCTCGCCGCGGCCATGGCGCGCGCACGGACCCGGTGGCCCTTCGGACCGCTGCTGCGGGACGAGCTGCGCGGCACGCTCGGCATCGGGTCGGCGGTCTGCGCGACCGGGGCCGTGATGGCGCTCGCGGTCGCCGTCGCGGGTCTGTGGGCGCTGCTTGTCTTCTCCCTGCCGTTGCTGCTCACCCAGCTGTCCTTCCGGCGGTACGCGGCCGTACGGACCACCTACCGCCAGACCATCGCCTCCCTCGCCCGGGCCACCGAGATAGCCGGCTACACCCCGGCGGGGCACGCCCGGCGCGTGGCGGCGCTCAGCCGGGCCGTCGGGCGCGAGCTGGGCCTCTCCGGACCCGAGCTGACGGTCCTGGAGTACGCGGCCCTGATGCACGACATCGGCCAGCTCTCGCTCGTCGACCCCGTACCCGCCGGTGCCACGGCCGCCCTGGCCCCCGCCGAACAGCGGCGCATCGCCCTGCTCGGCGGTGCCGTGGTGCGCCAGACGGGGGTGGCCGCCGCGGTCGCCGTCGTGGTGGAACGGCAGGCGGACCCGTACCGGGAACAACCGGTCAGCGCGTCGATCGTGAGGGCCGTGAACGCGTACGAGGAGATAGCCCGGGAAGCGGGCCCCGGTGGGCCGCTCAAGGCGCTGGAGCAGCTGCGGCTGGGCACCGCGCGCGACTACCGGCCCGAGGTCGTCGAGTCGCTGGCCAGGGTGCTGGCGAGAGACGGTCTTACCTTGCCTCTGGTTGGGTAACCCATGGGTAATGAGCGCCCTTCCGACGGTCCGTGGTTGGATGCGAGGAAGAGGACATCAGGGGGCACAGTCCAGCCCGAGGCTGCACGCTCTTCAACGAACTGGCAGGCGGGAATCGTGAGGATCTTCGGCAAGGGACGGCACCGGCCCTCCGCCTCATGGCGGCAGGCCACCGACCGTGCGTTCACCCTCATCGGCGACGGCCGGTACGAGGACGCGGGGGCGCTGCTGACACGTGCGGCGGACCTGGAACCCTGGCTTTCCGAGTCCTGGTTCAACCTCGCGCTGCTGCACAAGTTCCGGCACGACTGGGAACAGGCGCGAGCGGCCGGTCTGCGCGCCGTGGCGCTGCTCGACCGGGAGACCGGGGCCCCCGATTGGTGGAACGTCGGCATCGCGGCGACCGCCCTGCAGGACTGGCCGCTGGCCCGGCGGGCCTGGCAGGCGTACGGCCTGCGGGTGCCCGGCGGTGCCTCGCGGCCCAAGCCCGGCGCGGGCGCCGGCGCCTCCGGCGAACCGGTGGGCATGGACCTCGGCAGCGCGGCCGTGCGGCTGTCGCCGGAAGGCGAGGCCGAGGTCGTGTGGGGGCGGCGGCTGGACCCCGCCCGTATCGAGGTCCTCTCCATCCCGCTGCCGTCCTCCGGGCGGCGCTGGGGCGAGGTCGTCCTGCACGACGGAGTACCCCACGGGGAGCGGACGACCGCCGCGGGGCACGCGTATCCCGTCTTCGACGAGATCGAGCTGTGGGCACCCTCGCCGGTGCCCACCTGGGTCGTGCTCCTTGAGGCGGAGACCGAGGACGACCGGGACGCCCTGGAGCGGCTCGCGGCCGACGCGGGGTTCGCGGCGGAGGACTGGTCGTCGTCCGTGCGGCTGCTGTGCCGGATGTGCTCCGAGTCGCGGATGCCGTCCGACGAGGGGGACGGGGAGCATCTCGATCCGCACGATCACAGTGAGCCGGGGCATCCCGGGCCGCTCGGTCACCGGACCGACGGACAGTTGTGGGTGCCCGAGCGTGAGTGCGGGCTCGCGGCGCCGGCCTCGCTGGTGCGGGGGCTGCTGGACGGGTGGGTCGCCGACAGTCCTGACTCCCGGGACTGGCGTGATCTCGAAGAGGTCTGTTAACCGGCGGGCGCGGTTGCGCGGTCGCGGGGCTGCGGGGGTCGTTCTTCGGGTGCGGGTCCGCCGTGGCTGGTCGCGCAGTTCCCCGCGCCCCCAGGGGACGCGGTGCCCCCGTACCCTGTATCAGCATCAACCCCGTTTTCCGAGGAAGGCTTACGTCGGTCATGGCGCAGCAGGACACTGAGCAGCAGCACTCCGGAGTGCTCCCCGTGGACGACGAGGGCTTCGTCATCGACACCGAGAACCCGCAGGAGCGCGAGGCGGCCTACCGCGGGCGCGGGACCTCCCGGCCCATCACGGTCGTCGGGAACCCGGTGCTGCACAAGGAGTGCAGGGACGTCACGGACTTCGGGGACGACCTCGCCCGGCTGGTCGACGACATGTTCGCCAGCCAGCACACCGCCGAGGGTGTGGGCCTGGCCGCGAACCAGGTCGGTGTCGACCTCAAGGTCTTCGTCTACGACTGCCCGGACGACGAGGGCAAGCGGCACACGGGTGTGATCTGCAACCCCGTGCTCGTCGAGCTGCCCGCCGAGCGGCGCCAGCTGGACGAGAGCAACGAGGGCTGCCTGTCGGTGCCGACCGCGTACGCGCCGCTGGCCCGTCCCGACTACGCCGAGGTCACCGGGCAGGACGAGAAGGGCAACCCGATCAAGGTGCGCGGCACGGGCTACTTCGCACGCTGCCTCCAGCACGAGACGGACCACCTGTACGGGTACCTCTACATCGACCGGCTCTCCAAGCGCGAGCGCAAGGACGCGCTGCGGCAGATGGCCGAGAACGAACCGCGCTACCCCGTCGTCGCGAACGACTGAGAACGTCCGCGACAACCTCTGCGAACGTCTGGGACGGAGAACGGCAACCGGGGCGTGAGCGTCCCGCCCCCACGGCGCCTGGTCGGATTCCCTTCCGACCAGGCGCCGTTCGTCTGTGCGTTGCACGTTCGATCCCTTGTGCGCCTGTAGTGATCCATATTCAGTCACACATAGGGAGATTCTCGGCACCGTGGGGTAGTGAGCGAAGCAAATCCGTTCCCAGAACGGTCAGTTGTGGTGCTGAATGGGAAGCGCGGGGATACGCAACGGCGCACGCCCAGCACAGCGGGAGGGGCGTGTCGTCAACAGGCGGCTGAGAGGGGTTTGTTCGTGCCTGCTTTCTCACAGAGCACCTCAACGATGTACACCTCGGCCCTCGTTCCACCGGCGCTCTCTCTTCCGGTGATCGAGGCCGAGTTTCCCCGTCAACTCCATCCGTATTGGCCCAGGCTGCAGGAGAACACCAGGGTCTGGCTCCTGGAAATGCGCCTCATGTCGGCGGCGAAGGTGGAGGCATATGCCGACGGGCTTTGCTACACCGACCTCATGGCGGGCTACTACATTGGCGCGCCCGACGAGGTCCTCCAGGCGATAGCGGACTACAGCGCGTGGTTCTTCGTCTGGGACGACCGTCACGACCGTGATGTCATCCACGGCCGGCCGGCGGCCTGGGAACGGCTCAGGGGTCAACTGCACGCGGCTCTGGACTCCCCGCGGGAGCACCTGCACCACCAGGACCCGCTGGTTGCGGGGTTCGCGGACAGCGTGGTGCGGCTGTACTCGTTCCTGGGCGAGGGGTGGAACGCGCGGTTCGCGGAACACTTCCACGCGGTCATCGAGGCGTACGACCAGGAATTCCGCAACCGTACGTCGGGCATTGTCCCGACCGTCGAGGAATACCTCGAACTACGGCGGAACACTTTCGCGCACTGGATCTGGCTCGACCTGCTCGAACCGAGCGCGGAGTACGAACTGCCCGTCGCCGTGCGGGAGAACCCCGCGTACCGCAGGGCTGCTTTGCTGTGCCAGGATTTCGCCGCCTGGTACAACGATCTTTGCTCTCTGCCCAAGGAAATCGCGGGCGACGAGGTGCACAATCTCGGCATCAGTCTCATTCATCACGAGGGAATGCGACTGGAAGAATCGGTCAAGGAAGTCAGGCGGCGGGTCGAGGAGTGCATAACCGAATTCCTCGATGTCGAACAGGAGGTATTGAGGTACGCGGAAAGGATCGACAACGGGTCCGCCCGTGGCGCCGAACTAGCGGCTGCCGTACGGGCGTGTCTTTTCAATATGCGGAACTGGTTCAGCTCCGTGTACTGGTTCCACCACGAGTCGGGACGGTACATGGTGGACAGCTGGGACGACCGCACCACACCCCCGTACGTCAACAACGAAGCGGCAGGTGAGAAATGACCGTCGAGTCGGTACGGTCCGCTGCACACCAAGCGGCAGAACTGTCCGTCCCGCCCCTCGCCCAGGGCGGCTTCCCCGGCCTCGGACACGGCCTGAAACTGGTCCGCGACCCGCTGGGTTTCCTGTCCCGGCTGCGCGACCAGGGCGATGTCGTCCGGCTGAAGCTGGGACCCAAGACCGTGTACGCCGTCACCACGCCGGCCCTCACCGGGGAACTGGCCCTGAGCCCCGACTTCAAGATCGACGGACCCCTGTGGGAGTCCCTGGAAGGCCTGCTCGGCAAGGAGGGGGTGGCGACCGCCAACGGCTCGCGGCACCGGCGTCAGCGCCGGACGATCCAGCCCGCCTTCCGGCTGGACGCCATCCCCGGCTACGGGCCGATCATGGAGGAGGAGGCGCACGCCCTCGCGGAGCGCTGGCGGCCCGGCGAGACGATCGACTGCACCGCGGAGTCGTTCCGCGTCGCCGTCCGTATCGCCGCCCGCTGCCTGCTGCGCGGAGATTTCATGGACGAGCGGGCCGAGCGGCTGAGTATCGCCCTCGCCACCGTGTTCCGCGGCATGTACCGCCGCATGGTCGTTCCGGCGGGACCGCTCTACAGGCTTCCGCTTCCGGCCAATCGTAAATTCGACCGCGCATTGGCCGATTTACACCTCCTGGTCGACGAGATCGTGGCCGAGCGCCGTGCATCCGGTCAAAAGCCGGACGATTTGCTGACAGCATTGCTGGAAGCGAAGGATGAGAATGGCGAGCCCATCGGGGAACAGGAGATCCACGACCAGGTGGTCGCGATACTCACCCCGGGAAGCGAAACCGTCGCTTCCACGATCATGTGGCTTCTGCAGGTCCTCGCGGAACACCCGGAACAGGCGGACCGAGTACGCGAAGAGGTCGAGTCGGTCACCGACGGCCGTCCTGTCGCATTCGCGGACGTGCGGAAGCTGTCCCACACCAACAATGTCGTCGTCGAGGCCATGCGGTTGCGTCCCGCCGTATGGATATTGACACGCCGGGCCGTGACCGAAACCGCACTCGGCGGGTATCGCATTCCGGCCGGGGCCGACATCGTCTACAGCCCGTACGCGATACAGCGCGATGAGCGTTCGTACGGCGGGCATCTGGAGTTCGACCCCGATCGCTGGCTTCCGGAACGCGCCAAGGACGTGCCGAAGTACGCGATGAGCCCGTTCAGTGTGGGCAACCGGAAGTGCCCGAGCGACCATTTCTCGATGGCCCAGCTCGGGCTCGTCACGGCGGCGGTGGCCTCGCGCTGGCGCCTGGAACAGGTGTCCGAGTCGAACGACACCACCCGCGTCGGCATCACACTGCGACCGCACCGGCTGCTGCTGAGGGCGGTGCCGAGGTGAGCGCGGCCGTACCGCGCTGACCGCTCCGCGCACGTTCAGGCGGCCTGCGGGCCCCTGAACGTGCGCCGGTACGCGTTCGGTGTCGTCCCCAGCGAGCGGACGAACTGATGGCGCAGCGCGGCCGCCGTCCCGAACCCCGTGCGGTCCGCGATGAAGTCCATCGTCTCGTCCGTTCCTTCCAGCAACTCCTGTGCCAGCAGCACCCGTTGGCGCAGCAGCCAGCGGTACGGGGTGGTACCCGTCTCCTGCTGGAAGCGCCGGGCGAAGGTGCGCGGCGACATGTGCGCGCGGGCGGCGAGCTGTTCGACGGTCACCTCCTCGCCGAGGTGGCTCTCCATCCAGACGAGCACCGCACCGACCGTGTCGCACTGCGAGCGCGGCAGCGGCCGCTCGATGTACTGGGCCTGGCCGCCGTCGCGGTGCGGCGGCACGATCATGCGCCGCGCGATGCTGTTGGCGACCTCGGGGCCCTGCTCCTTGCGGACGATGTGCAGACAGGCGTCGATGCCGGAGGCGGTGCCCGCCGAGGTGATCACCGGGTCCTCGTCCACGTACAGCACGTCCGGTTCGACCTTCGCGCGCGGGTGGCGCTCGGCCAGTGTCCCGGCGTGCCGCCAGTGGACCGCGCAGCGCCGCCCGTCGAGCAGGCCGGCCGCGCCGAGCACGAAGACCCCGGAGCAGACGCTGAGCACCTTGGTGCCGCGGTCGGCGGCCCGGACCAGGGAGTCGAGCAGCGCGGGCGGATAGGTGCGCCCGATGTAGTGGCTCCCGGCGGGCACGACGATCAGGTCGGCCTCCTCCAGCCGGTCGAGACCGTACGGGGTGGAGAGCGTGAAGCCCGGGACATGGGTGGCGAGCGTCGGCCCCTCGGCCGAGGCGACCGCGAAGTCGTACACCGGCAGCCCCTCGTCGCTGCGGTCGAGGCCGAACACCTCGCACACGACGCCGAGTTCGAAGGGATGCACGCCGTCGAGCAGGACGGCGGCCACGTTGGTCAGCATCCTGACAGTGTGCACCCGAACTGGCAGGAAATCGAGGGTGTGCGGCAGTCCTGCCACTCACGGTAAGGAGTATTCGGCGCAACAGTGGTGTCCATGAACACGACACAGCTGGAAGGCCTGATCGGAATGCTCTTCGTCCTCGGAATCCTCGTCCTGCTCGTCCTCCCCGCGGTGTTCGGCATCGTGCGCGACCGGCGCGTCGACCGTCAGCTCAGGCAGGCCGAACAGGGCCCCGCGAAGGAGCGGGGCCCCGCGAAGGGTCAGAAGTCCTCGTCGAGGTCGACCGTCCCCTCCACCGCCACCTGGTACGCCGAGGGCCGGCGCTCGAAGAAGTTGGTCAGCTCCTGAACCCCCTGCAGCTCCATGAACGAGAAGGGGTTCTCGGAGCCGTACACCGGGGCGAGGCCCAGGCGCTGCAGCCGCTGGTCGGCGACGCACTCCAGGTACTGCCGCATCGACTCGGTGTTCATGCCCGGCAGGCCCTCACCGCACAGGTCGCGCCCGAACTGCAGCTCGGCCTCGACGGCCTCGCGCATCATGTCGGTCACCTGCTGCCGGAGCTCCTCGTCGAAGAGCTCCGGCTCCTCCTTGCGGACCGTGTCCACGACCTCGAAGGCGAAGCTCATGTGCATCGTCTCGTCGCGGAACACCCAGTTGGTGCCGGTCGCCAGGCCGTGCAGCAGGCCCCGGCTGCGGAACCAGTAGACGTACGCGAAGGCCCCGTAGAAGAACAGGCCCTCGATGCACGCGGCGAAGCAGATGAGGTTCAGCAGGAAGCGGCGTCGGTCGGCCTTCGTCTCCAGCCGGTCCAGCTTCTCCACCGAGTCCATCCACTTGAAGCAGAACTCGGCCTTCTCACGGATGGACGGGATGCTCTCGACGGCGTCGAAGGCCGCCGCCCGGTCCGCCGGGTCGGGCAGATAGGTGTCGAGCAGCGTCAGATAGAACTGGACGTGCACGGCCTCCTCGAAGAGCTGGCGGCTCAGATAGAGCCGCGCCTCGGGGGAGTTGATGTGCTTGTACAGCGTCAGCACCAGGTTGTTCGACACGATCGAGTCGCCCGTCGCGAAGAACGCGACCAGCCGGCCGATCATGTGCTGCTCGCCCGGCGACAGCTTCGCGAGGTCGGAGACGTCCGAGTGGAGGTCGACCTCCTCGACGGTCCACGTGTTCTTGATCGCGTCCCGGTAGCGCTCGTAGAAGTCCGGGTAGCGCATGGGGCGCAGGGTCAGCTCGAAGCCGGGGTCGAGAAGGTTCTTCTCGGTCTTCCCGGTGGTCTCTCCGGCCTTCTCAGGTGCGGTGTTCATTACTGGCAGGCCTCGCAGGACTCGGGGTTCTCAAGGGAGCAGGCGACCGCGTCGGGGTCGGCGGCCTGCTGGACGGGAATGGTCTTCTCGGGCTGCGCCGGGACGGGCGGCTGTGCCTGCCCCTGTGCCTGGCCCTGGGCGGCGCGGGCGATGCGGGTCGCCGGGCGCGAGCGCAGGTAGTACGTCGTCTTCAGGCCCGACTTCCAGGCGTACGCGTACATCGAGGAGAGCTTGCCGATGGTCGGCGTCTCCAGGAACAGGTTCAGCGACTGGGCCTGGTCCAGGAACGGGGTCCGGGCGGCGGCCATGTCGATCAGGCCGCGCTGCGGGATCTCCCACGCCGTGCGGTACAGGTCGCGCACGTCCTGCGGGACCCAGGTGAAGCCCTGCACCGAGCCGTTGGACTCGCGCAGCGCCTCCCGGGTCTGCGCGTCCCACACGCCGAGCTTCTTCAACTCGGCCACCAGGTAGGAGTTGACCTGGAGGAACTCGCCGGACAGCGTCTCGCGCTTGAACAGGTTGGAGACCTGCGGCTCGATGCACTCGTACACGCCCGCGATGGACGCGATGGTGGCGGTCGGTGCGATGGCCAGCAGCAGCGAGTTGCGCATGCCCACCGCGGCGATCCGCTCGCGCAGGGCCGCCCAGCGCTCCGGCCAGTTCAGCTCGACGTCGTAGTGGTCCGGGTGCAGCACGCCCTGGGCCGTACGGGTCTTCTCCCAGGCGGGCAGGGGGCCGTTGCGCTCGGCGAGGTCGGCGGACGCCTCGTACGAGGCGAGCATGATCCGCTCGGCGATCCGGGTGGAGAGGGCGCGCGCCTGCGGGGAGTCGAACGGCAGCCGCAGCTTGAAGAAGACGTCCTGCAGTCCCATGGCGCCGAGGCCCACCGGACGCCACTTGGCGTTGGAGCGGCCGGCCTGCTCGGTCGGGTAGAAGTTGATGTCGACGACCCGGTCGAGGAAGGTGACGGCGGTACGGACGGTCGCGTCCAGGCGCTCCCAGTCGATGTCGCGGGCGTCCGCGTCCACGAAGGCGCCCAGGTTGACCGAACCGAGGTTGCAGACCGCGGTCTCCCCGTCGTCCGTGACCTCCAGGATCTCGGTGCACAGGTTCGAGGAGTGGACCGTGTGGCCGGGCAGCGCCGTCTGGTTGGCCGTGCGGTTGGCGGCGTCCTTGAAGGTCATCCAGCCGTTGCCGGTCTGCGCGAGGGTGCGCATCATGCGCCCGTACAGATCGCGGGCGGGGATGGTCTTCCTGGCGAGCCCGGCGGCTTCCGCCTCGCGGTACGCGGCCTCGAACTCCCCTCCCCACAGGTCGACCAGCTCGGGCACGTCCGAGGGCGAGAACAGCGACCAGTCGCGGTCCTCGTTCACCCGGCGCATGAACTCGTCCGGGATCCAGTGCGCGAGGTTCAGGTTGTGCGTGCGCCGGGCGTCCTCACCGGTGTTGTCGCGCAGCTCAAGGAACTCCTCGATGTCGGAGTGCCAGGTCTCCAGGTAGACCGCGGCCGCGCCCTTGCGCCGGCCGCCCTGGTTCACCGCGGCGACCGAGGCGTCGAGGGTCTTCAGGAACGGGACGATGCCGTTCGAGTGCCCGTTGGTGCCGCGGATCAGCGAACCGCGCGAACGGATCCGGGAGTACGAGAGCCCGATGCCGCCCGCGTGCTTGGAGAGGCGGGCCACCTGGTGGTAGCGGTCGTAGAGGGAGTCCAGCTCGTCCAGCGGCGAGTCGAGGAGATAGCAGGACGACATCTGCGGATGCCTCGTACCGGAGTTGAAGAGCGTGGGGGAGGAGGGCAGGTAGTCGAGGCGGCTCATCAGCCGGTACAGGGAGGCGACCTCGTCGACGGACCTGGTCGTGTCGTCCTCGGCGAGACCGCTCGCCACGCGCAGCATGAAGTGCTGGGGCGTCTCGATGACGGACCGCGTGATCGGGTGCCGCAGCAGGTACCGGCTGTGCAGGGTGCGCAGGCCGAAGTAGCCGAAGCGGTCGTCGCCCGCCAGGTCGATCAGCGTGTCGAGCCGGGCCGCGTGGAGGCGTACGAACTCGGCTGTGCGGTCGGCGATCAGGCCCTCGCGGTGGCCGACGGCGACCGACTCGGAGAAGGAGCGCACGCCCTGCGAGGCGGCCTCCGCGGCGATACCGACGGTCAGCAGGCGGGCGGCCAGCTTCGAGTAGACCGGGTCCTCAGAGATGAGACCGGCGGCCGACTCCGTGGCCAGCTCACGCAGCTCCGCGGTGTCCGCGGCGGCGGACCGGCCGCGCAGGGCGGCGGCGGCGACCCGGCCGGGGTCGGCGCCGGGGAGGTCGGCGGTGAAGTCGGTCAGGATCCGCAGCAACGCGGTTCCCGGTCCGTCTGCCTCGGCCCTGTCCTGCTGGTCCCGGCTCGCTGTCGCGGAGACCGGATCGGCTGGCGCGATGGTCACGTGGGGCTCTCCCTCGCTCGGCACGGGGCCTCGGCGGGAGAGGGTTCGGGGCACACGGGGGTACGCGCCCTGGGCAGCGGTACGCCGCGTCCACCGGCCCACTCCACGAGGCCCGGACGTCATGCGCCCGGGCCGGTCGGCCTGGGCGCGCTGTCGGCAGGTCCTCGGACTGACTCCCGTACGCGGCCTGCGGGCATGCGGACATCCGATGTCGGACATCTGGGCATGCGGGCATATCACGTACAAGTACACCGTTGCGGGACAGTTCCGGATTCGCACCGGATTCCCCTGCGACGACAGCGAGCATGAGCATACATCTTGTGCCGGGCTCCGGAAGCACCCCCACATGTTGTGTCGTATCGGCTCCGGGCGCTGTGACGGAGGGTGTAGCGACAGGCTCTAGAGGGTCAACTCGTAACTGAGGAGCATGATGTCGTCCAGGTGCGGCACGGGGTTCCAGTCACGGCCCGGGGCGCGGGTGAAGCCGAGGTGCTCGTAGATGCGGTGGGCGCTGTGCATGGTGCGCTGGGTGGACAGCACGATGCCCCCGCAGCCCTCCACGGCCCGCGCGCGGTCGATGCAGGCGCGTACGAGGGCGGTGCCCACGCCGTGGCCCCGGGCCTCCTTGGTGACCGCCAGCATGCGTATCTCGGCCTCGTCCGCGCGTGAGATCTCCGCCATGGGCCCGCCGCGGGGTACGAAGGTCACACCGCCCAGGAGCCGGCCACGAGGCGCGCCTCCGCCCCGAACGGCCGCGCCGGCCGGATCCGCCGCATCGAACGCCTCGACGGCTGCGACCGCTTCCACGGCCACCAGTACGTCGGCCGCGGCGGCACGCTTGGCCACGTTCCGCAGTTCGCCGAGGTACTCGTCGCTCTCCCCGAAGTCGAGCAGCCCGTCCCCGAGATACGCCTGCGCGGTGATGTCCCCCAGTGCCGGGTACTCCTCGGGCTCCGCCCGCCTGATCACGATGTCCATGCCCGGCAGTGTGCCCGAGGAGGCCCACGAGGGCCGCCGGATTTCTCGCGTCGCCGTGTGCGGGGCTTAGCCGGCCGCCGGCCACAGGGGCAGGGTCGAGACGAAGTCCTTCGTGAAGTCGCGCGGGCCCGGGCCGAGGGCCACCCGGCCGGTGAGGCGGACCCGCGCGGTCAGGGCGGGCGACTCGGGATAGTAGATCCGCCCGGCGGCCGAGGGGACGAACACGGTCTGGCCGCGCGTGAGTTCGGCGGCCGACTCCACGACGACCGCCCCCTCCGCGAGCGTCACGAACGACTCGTCGGCGCACACACCGACGGCGAGCGGATCGTGCAGCGGACAGGTGCCGTCCCCGCCGCTGCGACGGTACGCCTCCATGTAGACCCGCAGCAGCCGGGCGGCGAGCGCGGTGCCGGGGCCCGCCGCCTCCAGGGCCGCGAGGTCGGCGGGCCTGAACAGCCAGCGGTGCGAGGCGTCCAGGTCGACCATGGTGAACGGGATTCCGGAGGACAGGACCAGCTCGGCGGCGTCCGGGTCGGCCCACATGTTGAACTCGGCGACCGGTGTGATGTTCCCGGGCACGCGGGCGGCGCCGCCCATGAACACGAACTTCTTCACGCGCCGGGCGAAACCGGGGTCCTCCAGGAGCGCGATCGCCACATTGGTGAGGGGTCCCGTCGCGCACACGGTCAGCTCGCCCTCGTACTCCCGGGAGAGCCGCAGCAGCGTCTGCGCGGAGGACTCCGTCGGGTGCGCCGCGGTCGAGTCGGGCAGTGTCTCGTCGCCGAGTCCCGCGGGGCCGTGGAAGTCGGCGGCGACGCGGTACGGCAGGCGGGTCAGGGGGCGGCCCGCGCCGCGGTGGACGGGGACGTCCGCGTCGATGCGGAGGGTTCGCGCCAGGGCGCGGGCGTTGAGGTAGGTCTGCTCCGCGGGGAGGTTGCCGCCCACGGAGGTGTAGGCCTTCAGCTCCCACAGGCCTGTGCCGAGCAGGTACTGGAGGGCTACGGCGTCGTCGATGCCGGGGTCGCTGTCGAGGACGATGGGGGCGCGTGGGGTCACCTGTCCACGGTATCGGCCCCTGTCCCCGGGGGCTGCGCCCCCAGACCCCCTTGTCGCGCCTGCGCGCTCGTCCTCAGACGCCGGACGGGCTGGTTTTCCAGCCCGTCCGGCGTCTGAGGACCGGGGGTTCGGGGGCGGAGCCCCCGAGTACACCCCTAGTGGCCCGCCCCCGCCGTCGCCGGCGGCAGCTCCACCTGGACGCCCTTGTCGCCGGCGTCGGCCGTGTAGTCCTCGGCAGAGGTCTCGTCGACCCCGTCCGGCGCCTTGACCGCCTTCAGGACGAACGTCAGCACCACCGTCACCACCAGGTTCAGGACGAACGCGGTCAGCCCGATGTACCCGATCTCCCCGATCCCGGGAATCTCCTTCGACGACCCCCCGAAGTGCTTCTGCGTGGGCGAAGCCACCCCGTACGCGGCGACCGTGCCGTACAGCATGCCGACCGCCCATCCCGCGAGCAGCGCCCACCGGTGGAACCACCGCGTGAACAGTCCGCCGACCAGCGCCGGGAAGGTCTGCAGGATCCAGATCCCGCCGAGCAGCTGGAAGTTGATGGCCACCGTCTTGTCCATGGTCAGGACGAAGACCAGCGCGCCGACCTTCACCAGGAGCGAGACCAGCTTGGAGACCTTGGTCTCCTGCGCGGGCGTCGCGTCGGGCTTGATGAAGTCCTTGTAGATGTTGCGGGTGAAGAGGTTCGCCGCCGCGATGGACATGATGGCCGCCGGCACGAGCGCGCCGATCCCGATCGCCGCGAACGCCACGCCCGCGAACCAGTCCGGGAACATGGTCTCGAAGAGCTGCGGGATCGCCAGCTGCCCGTTGTCCACCTTGATCCCGGCCGCGATGGCCATGAAGCCGAGCAGCGCGAGCAGGCCCAGCATCAGCGAGTACAGGGGCAGGATCGTGGTGTTGCGCCGGATCACCTCACGGCTGCGCGAGGACAGCGTCGCCGTGATCGAGTGCGGGTACATGAACAACGCGAGCGCCGAACCCAGCGCCAGCGTCGCGTACGTCCACTGCCCCGCCTCGCCCGGCACCAGGGAGCCGCGTGGCGCGCCGGTCGCCGGGTTGGTCTGGTTGTACGCCTCGCCCGCCTTGGCGAAGATCTCGTCGAAGCCGCCCAGCTTGATCGGGATGTAGATGATCGCGACGGCGATGACGATGTAGATCAGCGTGTCCTTGACGAACGCGATCAGGGCGGGCGCACGCAGCCCCGACGAGTACGTGTACGCGGCCAGCACACCGAAGGCGATGAGCAGCGGCAGGTCCTTGACGAACCAGTTGGTGTCCTCTCCCCCGCCGACGCCCATCACGTCGAGGACGGCCTGGATGCCCACCAGCTGCAGCGCGATGTACGGCATCGTCGCGAGGATGCCCGTCACCGCGACGGCCAGCGAAAGACCCTTCGAGCCGAAGCGTCCGCGCACGAAGTCCGAGGTCGTGACGTACCCGTGTTTGTGCGAGACCGACCAGAGGCGGGGGAGGAAGGTGAAGATCAGCGGGTAGACCAGGATCGTGTACGGGACCGCGAAGAAGCCGGCCGCGCCCGCCGCGTAGATCGCCGCCGGGACCGCCACGAACGTGTACGCCGTGTAGAGGTCGCCGCCGAGCAGGAACCAGGTGACCCAGGTGCCGAACGACCGGCCGCCCAGGCCCCATTCGTCGAGGGTCTGCTCGCCGTCGGCCCGGCGCCAGCGCGAGGCCAGGAAGCCCATGACCGTGACGGCCACGAAGAAGAAGATGAAGACGGCGAGTGCCACGCCGTTCACGCCGTCCTTCATGCGGACGCGCCCCCGTTCTGTGCCCGGCGGGCGGCCTTGCGGGCGCGCTGCTCACGGTTCCACAGCGTGTACGCGGTCATCGTGAGCGCGGTCGAGATGAGCACCCACAGCATCTGGTACCAGTAGAAGAACGGGATGCCGATGAAGGTCGGGTCGACCTTCGCGTACGACCCCACCCAGAGCATCGCCACGAACGGCGCGATCAGGCAGAGGGCGATCACCGCCCGGACCGGTGTCACCACCGGCGGTTTCCCTTCGGACGCTCTTGGCACATCCGGTGTTTCCGACATACGGCGGCTCCGTCCCCTCACTGATCACCTGTGCAACGCGCAGGAAATCTAAGGGACGGTTCCGCTTTATGGAACCCCTGTCCGCATAACGGATGTGCCGTGTCGGGCGACAGCGGGGCGGTGCACAGGAACAGCGTCAGCAGCAGCGGAAGCCCTGCCGCGGATCAGCCTCCTGACGGTCCGTGCGCATCCGCTCGAACTCCCGCCGCGAGGGCACCTCCGCGTCGGCCCGCTCCTCGCGCAGATGCGCCACGTACCGGTCGTACGCGGACTCGTCGGTCAGCTCCCGCACGTACCAACGCACGCCCCTGGCAGCCCTAACCGCGTGGTTCAGCGCCGACCGCATCGCGCACCTCCTCCTTCTCCTCCCTGGTCGGGATCAGCCCGGCCGGAGCGACGATCTGCGACTCGACGTACGGCGCCTCGCTGAGCGTGGAGAGCGCGGGACGGCGTATGTGCCGGATGCACACCCTCGTCGCGTCCGCGATCACCACGACGATGAGCAGGGCGAGAACCGCCGTGAGGACACCGTCGACCGTGGAGTTCGTGACGATCGTGTGCATGTCGTCCATGTTCTTCGCGGGTGCGACGAGTTCACCCCGGTCGATGCCGTCCTGGTAGATCGAGCGCTGCTTGAAGAAGCCGACGCGCGGGTCGCTGGAGAAGACCTTCTGCCAGCTCGCGGTCAGCGTGACCGTGGCGTCCCAGACGAGTGGGACCCCGGTGATCCAGGCCCACTTGAGGCGTCCGGACTTCACCAGCAGGGTCGTGCAGACGGCCAGGGCGACCGCGGCGAGCAGCTGGTTGGAGATGCCGAAGATCGGGAACAGCTGGTTGATCCCGCCGAGCGGTTCATGGACGCCGACCCACAGGAAGTAGCCCCACAGACCGCAGACGATGCCGCTCGTGATGACCAGACCGGGCTTCCAGCTCACATCCTTGAAGGGTTTGTAGAGATTGCCCAGCGTGTCCTGGAGCATGAAGCGGCCCACCCGGGTGCCCGCGTCGAGCGCGGTCAGGATGAACAGCGCCTCGAACATGATCGCGAAGTGGTACCAGAACGCGCGCAGGCCGTCCCCGGTGACGTCGGAGAAGATCTCCGAGACACCGATCGCGAGCGTGGGCGCGCCGCCGGTCCGCGACAGCAGGGACGCCTCCTCGACGTTCTTCGCCGCGGCGGCCAGGTCTCCCGGGGAGATCTGGTAGCCCCAACTGCCCACCACCTGGGAGGCGTTCTGGACCGTGTCGCCGATGACACCGGCCGGCGCGTTCATCGCGAAGTACAGGCCCGGGTCGATGACGGACGCCGCGATCAGCGCCATGACCGCCACGGACGACTCCATGAGCATGGAGCCGTACCCGATCATCCGGATCTGCGTCTCCTTCTGGATCATCTTCGGCGTGGTGCCGGAGGCGATCAGGGAGTGGAAGCCGGAGAGCGCCCCGCAGGCGATGGTGATGAAGACGAACGGGAAGAGCGCGCCCGCGAAGACCGGCCCGTCGCCCCGCGAGGCGAAGTCCGTCACCGGGTCCATCTTCAGGGTCGGCAGCGAGACGACTACCCCGACCGCGAGCAGCCCGATCGTGCCGATCTTCATGAACGTGGAGAGGTAGTCGCGGGGCGCGAGCAGCATCCACACGGGCAGGATCGACGCGATGAACCCGTACGCCACCAGCCAGATGACCAGGGTCGAGGGTGCGAGCGTGAACGTGTCGGCCCAGGACGACTCGGCGACCCAGCGGCCCGCGACCAGCGCGAACAGCAGCAGCGCCACACCGATCAGCGAGACCTCGGCGACCCGGCCGGGCCGCAGGACCCGCAGGTAGAAGCCCATCAGCAGGGCGATCGGGACCGTCATCGCGATGGAGAAGGTGCCCCAGGGGGACTGGGCGAGCGCGTTGACGACGACCAGCGCGAGCACTCCGAGCAGAATGATCATGATGGCGAACGCGGCGATCAGGGCCGCCGCGCCGCCGAACGGGCCGATCTCCTCGCGCGCCATCTGCCCCAGCGACCTGCCGTCGCGCCGGGTGGAGAAGAACAGCACGACCATGTCCTGGACCGCGCCCGCGAGGATCACGCCGACGATGATCCAGATGGTGCCGGGCAGATACCCCATCTGCGCGGCCAGTACGGGCCCCACCAGCGGCCCCGCGCCCGCGATCGCCGCGAAGTGGTGGCCGAGCAGCACGCGCCGGTCGGTGGGATGGAAGTCGATGCCGTTGTTGAGCCGCTCGGCCGGGGTGGCCCGGTTCTTGTCGACCCGCAGGACCTTGTGGGCGATGAACTTCGCGTAGAAGCGATAGGCGATGGCGTACGAGCCGAGGGCTGCCGCCACCATCCAGGCGGCCGAGACCTCCTCGCCCCGCGAGAGAGCGAGCACGGACCAGCCGGCCGCGGCGATCAGCGCGACAAGGGTCCAGATGACGATGCTGCGGGGACTTGCCTTGCGGGGGCTGTCGGTGTGCACCGGTCGTCCTCCCGTCCATGAGTGACGGGAGGACCGTAGACCAGGATCCCACCTGGCGCTATACCACCTGCAGGCTCAACTGGCTTGCCCGGCAATGAAGTTCGCGGAGAGCGGCCGGTTTTTCAGGGGCGCGGGGAACGGCGCAGTCTTTTCGCTTTCTGGGGCGCGCAGTCTTTTGCCTTCAGGGGCGCGGGGCCGTGTCGATATGCGGCGCGCCGCCGCGTGGGCGCGACCAGCCACGACGCACCCGCACCCGACAACGCACCGCAACCCACCCCGACCCACCTAATCCACAGGCCTCTTCAGCCGCGCAACGAACTTGTACCGGTCACCCCGGTAAACGGACCGCACCCACTCCACCGGCTGCTGATCCTGATCGATCGAGTGCCGGGACAACATCAACATCGGCAACCCCACATCCGTCCCGAGCAACCCCGCCTCCCGAGGAGTGGCGAGCGACGTCTCGATCGTCTCCTCGGCCTCCGCGAGCCGCACGTCGTACACCTCGGCCAACGCCGTGTACAGAGACGTGTACTTCACCAGCGACCGCCGCAACGCGGGAAACCGCTTCGCGGACAGATGCGTCGTCTCGATCGCCATCGGCTCCCCGCTCGCGAGCCGCAGCCGCTCGATCCGCAGCACCCGCCCCCCGGCGGTGATGTCGAGCAGCTCCGCGAGCGTGTCGTCGGCGGTGATGTACCCGATGTCCAGCAACTGCGAGGTCGGTTCCAGCCCCTGCGCCCGCATGTCCTCGGTGTAGGACGTGAGCTGCAGCGCCTGCGAGACCTTCGGCTTCGCGACGAACGTGCCCTTGCCCTGGATACGTTCGAGCCGCCCCTCGACGACCAGCTCCTGCAGCGCCTGACGCACGGTCGTGCGCGAGGTGTCGAACTCGGCGGCGAGCGTGCGCTCGGGCGGTACCGGCGTACCGGGCGGCAGGGTGTCCGTGATGTCGAGCAGATGCTTCTTCAGGCGGTAGTACTTGGGCACGCGCGCGGTACGGATGGGGGCGCCACCCTCGTTCTCCGCACTGCTGACGTCGGTGCTCATACTCTGCCTTCCCGGCTTCGAGTGCCGATGCGGCCGACGTACGCGCCGGCCACGGCTCACATCGTGGCACGCCCAGCCGTGCGAGTGTCCTCCCGCACGCTGCGTGATCCCCTCTATATACCGTCGGCGTCCTTTTTGGTCTAGTCCATAGCGTGTGCGGGCCCCGCCGGAGGTGCCGCCGCGACCTGGGCGAGCGCCCGCCCGATCTGTCACCCGTGTAGTGAAAGGTCCCTGCATATGTAGGTCGCGTAACGGACGGTCGGGAGCGGCTTTTTCACCCTTGACACCCCTCTAGGTCTAGGCCAAGCTCCCCGTACTGGTCTAAACCATTGAGGACCAGGTCCCAGCCCCACGGGCAGTACTCGTCGTAAGTCACGCGGTGGGCAGGGGGGTTGCTGGCATCCCTGAGGAGGATGACGTGAATCGCAAGCTCATCGCGGCCGTCGGTGTCGCGGGCATGTTGATGTCGGTCGCTGCCTGTGGCGGCGACGACGGTGACGACGGTGGCAAGGCGGGGGCCGACGGCTACAAGGGCCAGACCCTGACCGTCTGGGCCATGGACGGTTCCACGCCGGACGGCTGGACCAAGGACCTCACGGCCGCCTTCGAGAAGAAGACGAAGGCCAAGCTGAAGTTCGAGACGCAGCAGTGGAACGGCATCCAGCAGAAGATCACCACCTCGCTCTCCGAGGACAACCCGCCGGACGTCCTTGAGGTCGGCAACACCCAGACCCCGGCCTACGCGGCCACCGGGGGTCTCGCCGACCTGAGCGACCTCAAGGAGGAGATCGGCGGCGACTGGACCAAGGCCCTCAACGAGTCCTCGGTCTTCGACGGCAAGCAGTACGCCGCGCCCTGGTACTTCGCCAACCGCGTCGTCATCTACAACAAGAAGGTCTGGGCCGACGCCGGCATCACGGACACCCCCAAGACGCGCGCCGAGTTCTTCGACGCCCTGAAGACCATCGACAAGAAGACCGACGCCGAGCCGATCTACCTGCCCGGCCAGAACTGGTACTTCTTCGACGGTCTGACGATCGGCCAGGGCGCCGACCTGGTGAAGAAGGAAGGCGACAAGTACGTCTCCAACCTCGCGGACCCGAAGGTCGGCAAGGCCATGGACATCTACAAGGAGTACCAGTCCTACTCCAAGGCCCCCAAGGACAAGGACGAGGCGACCCCGCAGCAGGCCGAGGTCTTCGCCAAGGGCAACGTCGGCGCCTTCATCGGCATGGGCTGGGAGGCCGGCACGGCCATCGCGGCCAACAAGAAGATAGAGAAGGACATCGGCTACTTCACCATCCCCGGTGAGACGGCCGACTCGCCCGAGGGTGTCTTCCTCGGCGGTTCCAACTTCGCGGTCGCCGCGGGCAGCAAGAAGCAGGAGCTCGCCAAGGAGTTCCTGAAGCTCGCCCTGTCCGACAAGTTCGAGGGCGCGCTCGCCAAGGAGAACGGCGTCATCCCGAACAAGGAGGCGCTGCAGATCCACCTCGCGGGCAACGGCGCCGCCGAGGCCGCCGCTCCGGCCGCCGCCGGCGGTGGCACCACGCCGCTGATCCCCGAGTGGGCCGCCGTGGAGAACGACCCCAACCCGATCAAGGCCTACATGACCGCGGTCCTGAAGGGGAAGTCGCCCGCCGCCGCCGCCAAGCAGGTCGAGGCGGAGATCAACAAGCGGCTCGCGCAGAGCAGCTGATCACCTCCGTGCCGGGGACGGCATCCTCCGTCCCCGGCACGCCGGCGCATTCAACTGCGAACCCCGATGGTGGAAGAGATGGCGAGCATGTCAGTGCAGACCGACCGCACGGACACAGGCACGGCCGCCGCGCCCGGTGTCCGTAAGACCGACGTACCCCCGCCCGACGACACAGGCATACGCAAGGGCAACGGCAAGGGCAAGCGCCCGGCCGGAAGCCGCGGCGGCGCGTCCGCCCCGTACGCGCTCCTGCTGCCCGCCCTGCTCGCCACGGTGATCCTGCTCGGCTGGCCGCTGATCAAGAACGGCATGCTGTCGTTCCAGAATCTCAACCCGCGCCAGCTGATCCTCCACCTCACCGAGTGGAGAGGGTTCGACAACTACACGGACGTCCTGAGCAGCGCGGACTTCTGGAAGGTCGTCCAGCGCACGGTCGTCTTCACCGCCGTGAACGTCGTCCTCACCATGGTGTTCGGCACGCTCGTCGGCCTGCTCCTCGCCCGGCTGGGCAAGCGCATGCGGCTGGTGCTGCTGCTCGGCGTGGTGCTCGCCTGGGCGATGCCGGTGATCGCCGCGACCACGGTCTACCAGTGGCTGTTCGCCCAGCGCTTCGGCGTCGTCAACTGGCTGCTCGCCAAGGCGGGCTGGACGTCGATGGCCGACTACAACTGGTTCGGCACCCAGCTCTCCACCTTCTCCGTGATCACCCTGCTGATCGTCTGGCAGTCGATCCCGTTCGTGGCGATCAACCTGTACGCCGCCACGACCACCATCCCCAAAGAGCTGTACGAGGCCGCCTCCATCGACGGGGCCGGCACCTGGAAGAGCTTCACCTCCGTGACCTTCCCGTTCATCCGGCCGTTCCTGTGGGCGACGACCTTCCTTGAGGTCATCTGGATCTTCAAGGCGTTCCCGCAGATCTTCGCCATGAACAAGGGCGGGCCGGACCGGCTCACCGAGACCCTGCCGATCTACGCGTTCGTCGAAGGGCCGGGCAACCAGCACTACGGGATGGGAGCGGCGATCTCGTTCCTGACGATCCTCATCCTGCTCGCCCTGACGGCCTACTACCTGCGTACCGTTCTCAAGCAAGAGGAGGACGAGCTGTGAAGCGCTCCCCGATGGCCAGGCTGTGGCCCAACGCGACGGCCCTCGTCCTCTTCGTGGTCTTCACGTTCCCCGTCTACTGGATGTTCGCGACCTCGCTGAAGCCGACCGGCGACATCATCGCGGACACCCCGGTCTTCGTACCGACCGACATCACGTTCGACCACTTCCGGAAGGCGCTCGACGCCGACCACTTCTGGACGCTGGTCGGCAACTCCCTGACGGTGACCGTCCTCGCGGTGGTCTTCTCCCTCGTCATCGGGCTGCTCGCGTCCTTCGCGCTGGCCCGGATGCGGTTCAGGGGCCGCCGCGGCTTCCTGCTGACCTTCATGATCGCGCAGATGGCCCCCTGGGAGGTCATGGTCATCGCGATCTACATGATCGTGCGCGACGCGGACCTCCTCAACAGCCTCGTACCGCTCACGGCCTTCTACATGATCATGGTGCTGCCCTTCACGATCCTGACGCTGCGCGGCTACGTCGCCGCCGTGCCGAAGGAACTGGAGGAGTCGGCCATGGTGGACGGCTGCACCCGCCGGCAGGCCTTCGTGAAGGTCATCTTCCCGCTGCTCGCCCCGGGTCTCATGGCGACCTCGCTCTTCGGCTTCATCACGGCGTGGAACGAGTTCCCGCTGGTCCTGATCCTCAACAAGGACGCCGAGAAGCAGACGCTCCCGCTGTGGCTCTCCAGCTTCGAGACGACGTTCGGCGACGACTGGGGGGCCACCATGGCCGCGGCCTCGCTCTTCGCGATCCCCATCCTGGTCCTGTTCGTCTACCTCCAGCGCAAGGCCGTCAGCGGACTCACCTCCGGCGCCGTGAAGGGATAACGCCACCCGATGACCACCATTGCCTCCGGCACGGACACGCTGACCCGTGACGCCCTCGCCGTCCTGCAGCCCGGCTTCACCGGGACCTCCGCACCCTCCTGGCTGCTCCGGCGGCTCGGCGAGGGCCTCACCTCCGTCGGCCTCTTCGGCCGCAACATCGCCTCTCCCGACCAGCTCGCCGCCCTCACCGCCCAGCTGCGCGCGGAACGCGACGACGTCCTGGTCGCCATCGACGAGGAAGGCGGTGACGTCACCCGCCTGGAGGTGCGTACGGGATCGTCGTTCCCCGGCAACCACGCGCTCGGCGCGGTCGACGACGTGGCGCTGACCGAGGCCGTCGCCCACGAACTGGGCCGCCGGCTGGCCGCCTGCGGCGTGAACCTCAACTGGGCGCCGTCCGCGGACATCAACTCCAACCCCTCCAACCCCGTCATCGGCGTACGGTCCTTCGGCGCCGACACCGACCTGGTGGCCCGGCACACCGCCGCGTACGTCTCCGGGCTGCAGTCCGCCGGGGTCGCCGCCTGCACCAAGCACTTCCCGGGGCACGGCGACACGGCGGTCGACTCCCACCACGCGCTGCCGCGCATCGACGCCGACCTGTCGGTGCTGCACTCCCGCGAGCTGGCCCCCTTCCGCGCGGCGATCGCCGCCGGTTCCCGGGCCGTGATGAGCGCGCACATCCTGGTACCGGCCCTCGACCCGGCCCACCCCGCGACCCTCTCCCGCCGCGTCCTCACCGGGCTGCTGCGCGAGGAACTCGGCTTCGACGGGCTGATCGTCACCGACGGCATGGAGATGCAGGCCATCTCCGCGACCTACGGCATCGAGCGGGGCAGCGTCCTCGCGATCGCCGCGGGCGCCGACGCGATCTGCGTGGGCGGCGGACTGGCCGACGAGGCGACGGTCCTGCGACTGCGGGACGCGCTGGTCCGGGCGGTCCGCACCGGCGAACTCCCCGAGGAACGCCTGGCGGACGCGGCGGCCAGGGTCCGCGCACTGGCCTCCTGGACGACGTCGCGCGAGGACACGCCACCGCCATCCTCCGTCTCCACCCCCGAGATCGGACTGGCAGCGGCCCGCCGCGCGCTGACCGTGACGCGCGGCAGGCACCGCACACCCCTCACCGGGGCCCCGTACGTCGCCGCCCTCACCCCTGTCGCGAACATCGCGGTCGGGGACGAGACCCCCTGGGGCGTCGCCGCCGAGCTGCGGCGCCTGCTGCCGGGCACGGAGACCGGCAGCTTCACGGGGGAGGGGGCCGGGGCCGAGGTGCTCAAGGCCGCCGGCCCACGCCGAGTGGTCGCCGTGGTCCGCGACGCCCACCGCCACGCCTGGATGGCCGAGGCCCTCGACACCCTGATCGAGGCCCGCCCCGACACGATCGTGGTCGAAATGGGCGTCCCCCAGGCCCCACCCCGAGGCGCCCTCCACATCGCCACGCACGGCGCAGCCAGAGTCTGCGGCCTGGCAGCAGCGGAAGCCATCACAACGGCCTAGCCACGAGGTTTTTAGGGCCGCGGAAACGGCGCGCGCAGCGGGGCGCTTTTCAGGGGCGCGGGGAACGGCGCGACCAGCCACGACGCTCCCGCACCCGACAACGCACCGCCGCCAGCGAGGCTTTTTAGGGGCGCGGGGAACGGCGCGACCAGCCACAACGAACCCGCACCCAACAACGCACCACGGCCAGCGCGGCACAAGAAGGGTCCGGGTTCACCACGGGGGAACCCGGACCCTTCGTATGCCGCGCGGGCTACCGCAGGCGCGTCGCCGACCGCAGCCACGTCGCGGCCGGCCGCACAGTTCCCCGCACCCCCAAGAGCGCTAAATCCCCTGCCAGGCCGGCTTATTGGCATACGTATGCCGGAAGTAGCCCGCCAACTTCAACTTGGACGCGGCAGCCTCATCCACCACAACCGTCGCATGCGAATGCAACTGCAGCGCGGACGCCGGACACACCGCGGCCACCGGCCCCTCCACCGTCGCCGCCACGGCATCCGCCTTGCCCTCACCCGTCGCCAGCAACACCAGATGCCGCGCCTCCAGGATCGTCCCGATCCCCTGCGTGATCACGTGGTGCGGCACCTGCTCGATGTCGCCCTCGAAGAACCGCGCGTTGTCCACCCGCGTCTGCTCGGTCAGCGTCTTGATCCGCGTACGGGAGGCCAGCGAGGAACACGGCTCGTTGAACCCGATGTGCCCGTCGGTCCCGATCCCGAGCAGCTGCAGGTCGACCCCGCCCGCCTCGGCGAGCGCCCTGTCGTACGCCTCGCACGCCGCCCGTACGTCCTCGGCCGTCCCGTCCGGCCCCATGAACGCGCCCAGGTCGAGCCCCAGCGGCTCCAGCACCTCGCGCCGCAGCACGGACCGGTACGACTCGGGATGCTGGGCCGGCAGCCCCACGTACTCGTCGAGCTGCGCGACCCGCGCCCGCGAGGCGTCCACGCCGCCGGCGCTCACGGTCGCCGCCAGCGCCTGGTAGATGGGCAGCGGCGTCGAACCGGTGGCCACCCCGAGCAGGGCGTCGGGCTTGTGCCGGAGCAGCTCCGCCATGGCCCCGGCAATGAGCTCGCCACCCGCCTTGGCGTCCGAAACGATGACAACTTCCACGCTGGGCCTGCCGTTCTGAAGGGGGAACTCACCTGCGTATGTGGTATAGACCAATCTAGCAGAGCACTCCTCTCCAGTCGCGTCTTCGCGGGCCGCCGTCTCCCGGCGCCGGCACCGGCGCAACTCGCCCCGCGAATCCGGCCCCGCCCGTGAACCGCCCGGGGTTAGGCTGCGTGGTGGAAGTAGGACGCGAGTTGTTGGATTGACGGACAACAACAAACATCCGACAACGCATGGACAGCCGAAGTGGTCTAGTCCAGAATCGTAGGCAAAGCTGTCATAGGCAAAGCTCACATGCGCATCTGAACGAACAAGCCTCCGCCTTCCCCGCACAGGAAGGCGGATCGAGGAGCCGGCGCTCTCTGCCCTGACTGCACCGGGTCCTCATCCTCGGCCGATCGGGACCGCACACCCCGCGGCCGATGTTGCTCCGGGCTGCGGTGCCGGGAGGGTCGAGGGTCCCTCCCAGGCGCCGCGGCCCGCGGGTGTCTCCGGGCCCTTACGGGTGGCTGATTTCGGGTCTTGTCGTACCTGACGGGTACGCTCGCACATGTGCCCTCAATGAACGACCTCGTACGCCAGCACACCGCGCTCGGTGCCTCCGACCTTGAGTGGCTGCATCTGCTGGTCTCGGAGTGGCAGCTGCTCTCCGACCTCTCCTTCGCCGACCTCGTCCTGTGGGTCCCCACCCGCGACGGCACCCGCTATGTCTCGGTCGCCCAGATGAGGCCCAACACCGGCCCCACCTCGTACCAGGACGACATGGTCGGCCACCTCGTCCCGCGCGGCCGGCGCCCCATGCTGGACGCGGCCCTGGACGAGGGCCGGATCGTGCGCGAGGGCGACCCGGAGTGGCGCGAGGAGGTCCCCGTACGGGTGGAGTCGATCCCCGTACGAAGGGAGGGCCGGATCCTCGGGGTCATCGCCCGCAACACCAATCTGCTCACGGTCCGCACGCCCTCACGGCTCGAACTGACCTATCTGCAGAGCGCCTCCGACCTCGCTCAGATGATCGCGGCGGGCTCCTTCCCGTTCCCCAACCAGCAGGTCGACATGGACGCCTCGCCGCGCGTGGGCGACGGCCTGATCCGGGTGGACGCGGACGGCGTCGTCCAGTACGCGTCACCGAACGCGCTGTCGGCGTACCACCGGCTCGGTCTCGCCGCCGACCTGGTCGGCCATCACCTCGGCCAGACCACCGCCGAACTCGCCCCGTCCCGGGGGCCGGTGGACGAGGCGCTGGAGAAGGTCGCCAGTGGCTGGGCGCCCCGCGAGTTCGAGATCGAGAGCGACGACGGCGTGATCCAGCTGCGCGCGATCCCGCTGAAACCCAAGGGGACGCGCGTCGGTTCCCTGGTCCTCCTGCGCGACGTGACCGAACTGCGCCGCCGCGAGCGTGAGTTGATCACCAAGGACGCGACCATCCGGGAGATCCACCACCGGGTGAAGAACAACCTCCAGACGGTCGCGGCCCTGCTGCGCCTCCAGGCCCGCCGCATCGAGTCCGACCGGGGCCGCGAAGCCCTCGAAGAGGCGGTGCGCCGGGTCGGCTCCATCGCCATCGTCCATGAGACGCTCTCCCAGAATCTGGACGAGCGTGTGGAGTTCGACGAGATCGCCGATCGGGTGCTCGCCATGGTCGCCGAGATCTCGCCGGGCAAGGTCGTCGGCCGGCGCACGGGCCGCTTCGGCATACTCGACGCCGAGGTCGCGACCCCGCTCTCCATGGTCCTCACCGAAATCCTGCAGAACGCCCTGGAGCACGGCTTCCGCGAGGGCGAGCGGGGCACGGTCGAGGTGTCCGCGGTCCGCGGCGGCACATCGAAGGAGAACCGACTGCTGGTCACGGTCCAGGACGACGGGGTGGGTCTGCCCGAGGGCTTCGACCCGCATCGCTCGGGCAACCTCGGCCTGCAGATCGTACGGACGCTGGTCGAAGGCGAGTTGGGCGGCTCCTTCGACATGGTCCCCGCCCCCGAACGCGGCACCCAGGTCGTACTGGACATCCCGGTACGGACCCCGAAGTAGCCCGAGCCCCCATCAGCCCCTTTCGTACCACCAGCCCCTCCCGTACCACTGACACCTTCCGCACCACTACTTCACGAACACGCTGCGTAATCTTCACCGCGGGGAGCGCGGCCTGAGCACAGCAATGAGCCCCGGACCACTGAGTGGTCCGGGGCTCAAAGTGTCATTCGGTTGCGCATCGGGGGTACTGCGCGCTGCGGCTCGGGGGCGGGAGATGCGTACACGCTGTACGCGCCGCCAAGCTCAGGCTGTTGCGGGGTGGGTTGTCAGGCGGAAGCCTGACGGGCCCGGTTGCGGGCGGCGCGGCGCTTCATTGCGCGGCGCTCGTCCTCGCTGAGACCACCCCAGACGCCGGAGTCCTGGCCGGACTCAAGCGCCCACTGCAGACACTGCTCCATGACGGGGCAACGACGGCAAACGGCCTTGGCTTCCTCGATCTGCAGCAGCGCAGGACCGGTGTTGCCGATGGGGAAGAAGAGCTCGGGGTCTTCCTCGCGGCAAACGGCGTTGTGACGCCAGTCCATGGCTGCTACCTCTCCTTGGTATTACATGCACGTTGCTTGTGAATGTGAACGCTTTCACGAATCCCTCAACAAGTGAAGGGCCGACTACCAGACGGACTGGTGTGGTCCTTTGAGTGAGGAGGGGTTCCGGCGCTCTGTGGGGGCGATGTTGCGGCCCGTCCCGAGCGCCACGTAGAGACTCGCAAACCTCAGCGGCGGATACAACCCCTACCGGAAAGTTTTTTTTGATTCCTCGGTGTCGACTAGGTCACAGCCGTACTTCCATGGGGTGGATCCTGGCCTAAACGTTCGAGTGGAAGGACTTTAGCCCGTTCCGCTCACACAATCACACGCAGTGCACGGCGAACGCCTGTGAACGCGACGCTCGTACGCAGTCCGAGGTGGTCGCCGTCCATCTGGAGGGGGAGTGGGACCTTCGAATGCAAGGTGAAGTCGGTCAGATCATGCAGGGACACCGCGTGCTTGCCATGGGGTCCGCGTTCGGGGGACGAAGTGAGCAACTGGGTGCCATACCGGGCAACCGCGGTCGTCGACATGCGGCTGAGACCGAGTACGTCGAGGCCGGTATCGAACGAGGCCTTAGGTGACGCGTACACCGGGCGATTACCCAGATACGTCCACGGTGAGGTGTTGCAGACTATCGACAGCACCAGATCGGTCACCGGGTCCGCGCCCGGCCGCTCCAGCGTGATGGTGCCGCGGCGGCGGTGGGTCTCCCCGAAGAACTGACGCATCGCCTGGCGCAGATAGAGCGAGTGCGTGGAGCGCTTGCCGCGCTCCCGGTGCTGTTCGACCCGGCCGACCACGCCGGCGTCGAAGCCGAGTCCCGCGTTGAAGGTGAACCAGCGCGAGGGGACGCCTTCGTCCTCGGTGCCCGGGGTGCCCGCGGCGAGGCCGAGACCCACCGTGCGCTCCCGGCCCTCGCGCAGGGCGTCCAGGAGGGCCCCCGTCGCCTCGACGGCGTCGTTGGGCAGGCCGAGCGCGCGGGCGAAGACGTTGGTGGAGCCGCCGGGGACGACGGCGAGGCCGGGCAGCCGGTCGGGGTCGGGGCCGTTGTGCAGCAGACCGTTCACGACCTCGTTGACCGTGCCGTCGCCGCCTAGGGCCACGACCAGTTCTATGTCCTTGCTCTCCGCGGCCTGCCGGCCGAGGTCTCTGGCGTGGCCGCGGTACTCGGTGGTGACCGCTTCGAGTTTCATCTCGCTCGCGAGCGCGTGGATCAGGACGTCACGCGTGCGTGCGCTGGTGGTGGTAGCTGCCGGATTGACCACAAGAAGTGCACGCATGCGATGCAGCGTACCTACCGCGTGGTACTCGTCCCATACCGAGGTGAGGATCAGGTGAGAGCGGCAGAGCCCGCCGGTCGCCCGTCGCTCGGGCGCGGATCGTCCGGTGGGAGCCCCGGGGCCGAGGGCGCACAAGGGGCGAGGGCTACCCTTCAGGGGTGAGCTCTGAGCAGAATCCCACTCCGGAAAACGTCGGCGCCGAACCCCGCCCCGGGCGGCTGACCATGGCAGCCGCGCTCGTCGCGCTGGAGGGGACCGCCCTCGTCGCCGGGGGCGTCTACCTGCTGGTGATGGGCCTCACAGGCCATCCGGACGACCGGAGTCAGGCGGTCACCGGGGGTGTGACGCTGATCGCGCTCGCCCTGCTGCCTCTGCTCGCCGCGCGGGGGCTGCTGCTGCGGCGCAGCTGGAGCCGGGGGCCCACGATCATCACGCAGATCATGGCGCTGCCCGTCGCGTACAACCTGCTCCAGGCCGACAGTCTCGCCATCCCCGGGGGGATCGCTCTGGCGGTGGTGGCGGTCGCGACGCTCGTACTGATCCTGAACCCCGAGACGACGCGGGCCCTGGGGATCACCGGGCCGGGCGCGGTGCGTGACTCGGAGTGACGGGAGTCGCGCTGAGCGCTGAGCGCCGAGCGTGAACCGGCGCGCGGGTCGCACGGGCCGGGCGCCCCGTCAGGGTCGCCGCGCCCCTGACGGGGCGCGAGCCGTGTGACGTGCCGCCTACTCCTCCACCAGCAGCTTCTCGCGGAGCTGGGCCAGCGTCCGGGCCAGCAGCCGGGAGACGTGCATCTGCGAGATGCCGACCTCCTGGGCGATCTGCGACTGGGTCATGTTCGCGAAGAAGCGCAGCAGCAGAATGCGCTTCTCGCGCGGGGGCAGGTCCTCCAGGAGCGGCTTGAGCGACTCCCGGTACTCGACGCCCTCCAGGGCCTCGTCCTCGGAGCCGAGCGTGTCCGCGACGGCCGGGGACTCGTCGTCCGTGTCGGGGACGTCCAGGGACAGCGTGGAGTACGCGTTGGCCGACTCCAGGCCCTCCAGGACCTCCTCCTCCGAGATGCCCAGCTTCTCGGCCAGCTCGTGCACCGTGGGGGAGCGGCCGTGCTGCTGTGAGAGCTCCGCGGTCGCCGTGGTCAGCGCGAGCCGCAGCTCCTGCAGCCGGCGCGGCACGCGCACCGCCCAGCCCTTGTCCCTGAAGTGCCGCTTGATCTCACCGACGACCGTCGGGGTCGCGTACGTCGAGAACTCGACACCGCGCTCCGGATCGAACCGGTCGACCGACTTGATCAGGCCGATGGTCGCGACCTGCGTGAGGTCGTCCAGCGGCTCACCGCGGTTGCGGAAACGGCGCGCGAGGTGCTCCACGAGCGGCAGATGCATGCGGACCAGCTGATTGCGCAGCTCCGCGTACTCCGCGCTGGCGCCGTCCAGCTTGCGCAGCTCGATGAACTTGGCCCGCGCACCCGCACGGTTGTGCGGGTCGTGCTGTGCTCCCGACGCGCCGTTGTCGGCATTTCGCTCGTGTTCGTGCTGCTCGCTCATGATCCCGCCCGTCACCCGCCGCCGCCCTTCCAAGGACGTCCCCCCAGACTCCGTCCGGGGGGACCCCCACTGCGCGGCAACGTCTGGATCCTGTCGCCCGTCACTGCCGGAGAGCGCCACGCGCTCGTCCTGGTCGATCGGCTCTCTCCGAGCCGCCCCGGCCGCCGGGGAACTCCCGTCCTCCGGGTGCGGCCGGGCCTGCTGCTCGGGGATGCCGTCGACGCCCTCCGCCAGACGCCGGGGCCCGCCCGGGCCGCCTTCGCCCGCCGCGGAAAGTTCCCGTGTGCCGCGCTCTTCGTCCCGCACCGGCCCGTCCCCGTTCCTCACGCCGGCCCGGGTCCCGCGCCGCGCTGTTTGTAGAGGCTGATCGAAACGGTTTTGTCATCGGCCACCGAGGAGGAGACCTTGCCTGCGAGGGCCGACAGCACGGTCCAGGCAAAGGTGTCCCGCGCGGGGGCGTGGCCGTCGGTGGTCGGGGCCGAGACAGTCACCTCAAGCGAGTCGTCGATCAGGCGGAAGACACAGCTGAGCACGGAGCCCGGCACCGCCTGTTGCAGAAGGATCGCGCACGCCTCGTCCACGGCGATACGCAAATCCTCGATCTCGTCGAGGGTGAAGTCCAAGCGCGCCGCGAGGCCGGCCGTGGCCGTACGCAGCACCGACAGGTAGGCACCCGCAGCCGGCAGCCGGACTTCCACGAAGTCCTGGGTCGCGGGCTCGCCTGCGATCTGGGACACCCTCACCTCCAAGGTGGTACAAGCTCTTTCGGGGGCCGAGGGTCGCCCCCCGGGGTAACGCGCTACGTGTTTCAGCGGTGACGCTATCGCGCTCTCAGGTTTCCTGTCCCCGGGACCCCAACCCCTTGCTGTCACTCATAGTAAACCTATGTATACGCACAGTGGCTAGGGGTCTGCGGGCCCAATTGGGAAGAGGGCGCGCCGGATTGACGTACCCAGACGTCAGAGCATCGAACCGTCCGGAACCCACGTCACACCAGCACGTGGTCGACGAAGCACCAGCGCCAGCTCTCACCGGGCTCGAAGGTCCGCATGATCGGATGCCCCGTCTCCTTGAAATGCTCTGTGGCGTGCCGCAGCGGCGAGGAGTCGCAGCAGCCCACGTGACCGCAGTCCAGGCACAGTCGTAGCTGCACCGGGTGCGAGCCCACCGCCAGGCATTCGAGGCAGGTGTCGCTCAGCGGCGCGGGTTCCGGCTGCGGCAGCGCGTCGGCGTGCGTGCACTGTTTCATGATTGCCAGATTACGTCGGGTGTGCGGGAATCCGCGCGGAAATGAAAGCGGGCCGATACCGATGCATGTGATGCCCCTGCTCCTGCTGATCGCGGGCAGCGCCGCGGTGGCGGGCGCCGCGCGCCGTACTCCGGTGCCCGCGCCCCTGCTCCTCGTGGCGGCGGGCCTGATCGTCTCGTACGTGCCCGGGGTGCCCGACTACACCCTCGACCCCCATGTGGTCCTGCCGCTGCTGCTGCCTCCGCTGCTCTACACGGCCGCCACGGACAGCTCCTACCTCGATCTGCGGGCGCAGATCCGCCCGGTCGCGCTGCTGTCGGTCGGGTACGTGCTGTTCGCGACGTTCGCCGTCGGCTGGGCCGCGTACATGATCGTGCCGGACCTGTCGCTCACCGCGGCACTGGTGCTCGGCGCGGTCGTGGCGCCGCCGGACGCGGTCGCGGCCACCGCGGTGGCCCGCCGGGTGGGGCTGCCGTCGCGGGTCACCACGATCCTGCAGGGCGAGTCGCTGGTGAACGACGCCACCGCGATCACCGCCTACAAGGTGGCGCTGGCCGCCGCCGTCGGCGAGGGCGCGACCTGGGCGGGCGGCATCGGCGAGTTCCTGCTCGCGGCGCTGGGCGGCATCGGCGTGGGACTCGTCCTGATGGTGCCGATCCACTGGATGCGCACCCACCTGAAGGAGGCCCTGCTGCAGAACTCCCTGTCGCTGCTGACCCCCTTCTTCGCGTACGCGGTCGCCGAACAGGTGCACGCCTCCGGAGTGCTCGCCGTGGTCGTCGTCGCGCTCTACCTGGGCCACCGCAACTGGGAGGTCGACTTCGCGACCAGACTCCAGGAGGAGGCCGTCTGGAAGATGGTCGCGTTCATCCTGGAGTCGGCGGTCTTCGCCCTCATCGGCCTGCAGCTCCCGGTGATCCTGAAGGGCCTCGGCGAGTACGAGGGGGCGAGCGCGGCCTGGTACGCGGTGGCCCTCTTCGTGATCGTTGTCGCGACCCGCTTCGCCTGGGTGTACCCCGCGACCTACCTGCCGCGCCTGCTGTCCGCGCGGATCAGGAAACGGGAGGAGAACCCCACCTGGAAGGGGTCCTTCGTCATCAGCTGGGCCGGCATGAGAGGCGTGGTCTCGCTCGCCATCGCCTTCTCGATCCCGCTCACCGCGGACGGCGGCGAGGACTTCCCCGGCCGCAACATGATCCTCTTCCTGACCTTCACGACGGTGATCGGAACGCTCGTCGTGCAGGGACTGTCGCTGCCGCCGCTCATCCGCCTGCTGAAACTTCCCGGGCGGGACCAGCAGGCCGAGACACTCGCCGAGGCGAACGCCCAGGCGCAGGCCTCCCGGGCCGCCGAGCGGCGCCTGGAGGAACTCCTCTCCGACGAGCGCAACGCCCTTCCGACACCCCTGGCGGACCGGCTGCGCACGGTCCTGGAGCGCCGTCGCAACGCCGTCTGGGAACGCCTCGGCCAGGTCAACACCGTCACCGGCGAGACCGCGGACGACACGTACCGGCGGCTGTCCCGGGAGATGATCGGCGCCGAGCGCGCGGTGTTCGTGAAACTGCGCGACGGCCGCTTCATCGACGACGAGATGCTGCGGACCCTGCTGCGCCGCCTGGACCTGGAGGAGGCAGCCGCGTTCCGCGAGGGGACCTGATCCAGAAGAAACGCCCTAGGGGGCGCTGTCCGGCCTGCCCGTGATCACGGCCGCGACCGTCGTCCCGCGCGGGAACGCGCCCTCCGCCGCGAGCGTCACGAGTCCGTACAGCGACTTGGCGACATAGAGACGTTCGACGGGCAGGCCGTGGCGCTGCTCGAAGTCGTCCGCGAACGCGTCGAGTTCGGGAGATGTACGGGCGTAGCCGCCGAAGTGGAAACGGTCGTCGAGGGACCAGTCGCCGCGCGGGCCGCCGAACGCCTCCTCCTGGAGAGCGCGTATGTCGGCGCCGAGGAAGCCGCCCTTCAGGACCGGTATGCCCAGCGCGCGGCGGCCGGGAGGGAGACCGCCGACCAGCCCCGCCAGGGTGCCGCCCGTGCCGCAGGCCAGCGCGACGACGTCGGCGTGGTCGCCCAGCTCCTCGCCCAGCGCCGTGCAGCCGCGCACGGCAAGGGCGTTGCTGCCGCCCTCCGGCACCACGTACGCGTCCTCGCAGGCGGCCGAGCGCAGGAGCGCGGCCAGGGTCTTCGGCTCGCTCTTGCGGCGGTATGTCGATCTGTCGACGAAGTGGAGTCGCATGCCGTCGGCGGCGCACCGGGCGAGGGACCGGTTAAGCGGCCGGTCGGCGAGCTCCTGGCCGCGGACCACACCGACGGTGGGCAGGCCCAGGAGCCGCCCGGCCGCCGCGGTGGCCCGCAGATGGTTCGAGTACGCGCCGCCGAACGTGAGCACCGTGCGGCCGGCCGCCGCGCGCAGGTTCGGGGCCAGCTTGCGCCACTTGTTGCCGATCAGCTCCGGGTGGATCAGATCGTCCCGCTTGAGCAGCAGCCGCACACCGCGGCGCGCGAAGCGCTCGTCGGCGGCCTCCCGCAGCGGCGACGGCAGCCGCGGGCGCAGGACGCCGAGGTCGACTGCTTCAGGGGCGTCGGGGGTGTCGGGGCCGGTCACACCCCCATTGTCGGACACGCGTCCGAGCGACACGCGGGCTGCGCCGACACCGCCCCGTCAGCCGCGGCCCCGCGAGGGCGGCCCTGCCGTCACCGCAGGAGGGCGCGGACGCGGGTCCGCATGGCGGCCATCGTGAAGCCGCGGGGGTCGATCTTGCCCGGCTGCCATTCCAGGTGGCCGATCACCGAACGCTCCGTCCAGCCGTGGTGGCGGCAGATCGCCGCCGCGGCCCGCGCGGCGGCCGTCAGCTGGGCCTCGGGCCACGGGTCCTCGCCGTCGCCGAGGTTCTCGCACTCGAAGCCGTAGAAATGGCGGTTGCCGTCGGTGTTCGCCTCGTTGTCCGACGGCAGGGCCGTCTCGGCGATGACCGCGCGCAGGACGTCGTCGTCACCGAGTCCCGCGTGATTGGAGCGGCCGTAACCGACGAGGTGGACGCGGCCGTCCTTGGTGATGACACCGTGGCACAACGGGCCCGGCAACCCGCTGTAACCGTCACGGCAGATCTCGACCGTGCGCTGACTGCCCGACGTCACCGTGTGATGGATCATCACGCCGTGCACCGGGCCCCACGGCCCCTTGTGGTTGCGGTTGTGATGCTCCCAGTCGCCGACCTCGACGACAGTGATCCCCTCCGCCTTGAGCCGGCTCAGAAAGCTGCCCGCGGACATGGGTGAGGCCATGGCCGCCTCCTCACAGGGCGCGACGGCCACCCGCCGTGGCCGCCTCGTACCGCTGCTTGTACCCGCAACTCCCGTGCGGCGACCACCTGTTCGCAAGGCCAGGTGCCGCGTGCCGGGCCCTAGGCGCGCAGGAAGCCGTCCCCGTGGGTCGCGATGTGGCTCTCCACCGCCTGGAGCGCCTGCTGCGTGGCCTGCGGGGAGCCGCTGCCGCGCCGCTCCGCGAGGTAGGCCGCGCCGAGGGTCTTCAGCAGATCGCCGCCGGTCCGCTGCGCCTGGACCTCGTCGATCTTCTGCTTGCCTTGCGTGAGACCGCGCTGTGCTTGTTCCTTCGCGCGGTCCAGGAAGCCTGCCATGGCCGTCTCCTCCGTCGTCGTGCGTCGTGCCTGTTCAACGGGCCGCCCGATCTTGGAGTTCCCGGTCGGAACGGCCCGCGGACCCGTCGGACTGGGCCGCCCGGGCTCCCCGGCCCGATCGGGCGCCCGCAGTATGCCCCGCTTCGCGAAGATCCATTCCCCCTCTTTCGTGTAATGGCACCAGCACGGTCCGTGATGGAAGTGTGGGCGCCACGCTCGTTGCACGATGGGGAGGACATTTTCATGTCGGTAGGCGAAGAGATCCGCGCTGACCAGGATCAGCCGCAGAAGAGTCTCGGCACATCCGCGGCGCGGAACCTGGCCACGACCACCAAGTCCGTACCGCAGATGCAGGAGATCAGCTCACGGTGGCTGCTGCGCATGCTGCCCTGGGTGAACGTGCAGGGCGGCACGTACCGGGTGAACCGCAGGCTCAGCTACTCCGTGGGAGACGGCCGCGTCACCTTCGTGAAGACCGGTGACCGCGTCCAGGTCATTCCGGCGGAGCTCGGCGAACTGCCGGCGCTGCGCACCTACGAGGACCAGGAGGTGCTCGCCGAGCTGGCCGCGCGCTGCGAACAGCGGGAGTTCGAGCCGGGCGGCGTGCTCGCCTCCTTCGGCAGCCCGGCCGACGAGGTGTTCCTGCTGGCCCACGGCAGGGTCGAGAAGATCGGCACGGGCCCGTACGGGGACGACGCGGAGCTCGGAACGCTCGCGGACGGCGCCTACTTCGGCGACCAGGCGATCCTCGACCCGGACGCCATCTGGGAGTACACGGCCCGCGCGACCACCGCGTGCACGGTCCTCGCACTGCCCCGCACACACTTCGACACGATCGCGGAGCGCTCCGAGTCGCTGCGTGAGCACCTCGCGCAACTGCGGGCGATCCCGCACCAGCGCGCCAACAAGTACGGCGAGAAGGAGATCGACCTCGCGGCCGGCCACACAGGGGAGCCCGCCATCCCGGGGACGTACGTCGACTACGACGCGGCGCCACGGGAGTACGAACTCAGCGTCGCCCAGACCGTGCTGCGCATCCACACCCGCGTGGCCGACCTCTACAACCAGCCCATGAACCAGACCGAGCAGCAGTTGCGGCTCACGGTGGAGGCGCTGAAGGAGCGCCAGGAGCACGAGCTCATCAACAACCGGGAGTTCGGGCTGCTCAACAACTGCGAGTACGACCAGCGGATCCAGCCGCACGACGGCGTACCGAGCCCGGACGACCTCGACGAACTGCTCACCAGGCGGCGCGGCACCAAGCTGCTGCTCGCCCACCCCCGGGCGATCGCCGCGTTCGGCCGTGAGCTGAACAGGCGGGGCCTCGTCCCGGAGACCCTGGACGTGGCCGGCAACCGCATCCCCACCTGGCGCGGAGTGCCGATCTACCCGTGCAACAAGATCCCGGTGACCGAGGCCAGGACGACGTCGATCATCGCCATGCGTACGGGCGAGGCGGAGCAGGGAGTCATCGGACTCCAGCAGGCGGGCATCCCGGACGAGATCGAGCCGAGCCTGTCCGTGCGGTTCATGGGCATCAGCGAGCAGGCGATCATGTCGTACCTCGTGACGACGTACTACTCGGCCGCGGTCCTGGTGCCCGACGCGCTCGGCGTCCTGGAGAACGTCGAGATCGGCCGTTGGCGGTGACCTCCGGGACCTCCGGCGCACCGCGTGCCGTGTCCCCGTCCGCCGGACCGGGTGGACCACAGGGGTACGCGCCGGCTTCGGCGGAACCGCCACCGGCAGTGCGACCTTCGAGGCGGACCCATGGGTGACTTCATGACGGACACGCGCACGGGGACGCGTACGGAGGTACGGACGGAGAGGCGGCAGAGCCCGTTGTCCGCGGTGGGAGGGGCCGTCCCCGAGCAGGGGCCGGCACCTGCCGGGCCGCACGGCTCGCCCGACGGACAGGAGGCGGCTACCCTCCTCGACAGGGCCCGGGTCTCGGTCGAACCGGAACTGCGCCGGGCCGTCGAGTCGCTGCCCGGCCCGATGCGCCGGGTCGCGCTCCACCACTTCGGGTGGGAGCACGCGGACGGCACTCCGGCGGCGGGGAACGCGGGCAAGGCCATCCGGCCCGCGCTCGTACTGGCCGCGACCGGAGCACTCGGCGGGCACCGGACGACGGCCGTACGGGCCGCCGCCGCGGTGGAGTTGGTGCACAACTTCACACTGCTGCACGACGACGTGATGGACCGGGACACCACCCGCAGGCACCGGCCCACCGCCTGGGCCGTGTTCGGTGACGCCGACGCGGTCCTCGCGGGGGACTCCCTGCAGGCGCTGGCGCACCGGCTGCTCGCCGAGGATCCCCATCCGGCGTCCGCGGCGGCGTCCGCGCGGCTCGCCGGCTGTGTCGTCGAGCTCTGCGCGGGCCAGCAGGCCGACACCGCGATGGAGCGTCGTGCTCCCGACGACATCACGCTCGACGAGGTGCTGGCCATGGCCGAGGCCAAGACCGGTGCGCTCCTGGGGTGCGCGTGCGCGTTGGGGGCGTTGTACGCGGGCGCGGACGACGCGGATGTCGCGGCGTTGGACGCGTTCGGGCGCGAGGCCGGGCTCGCCTTCCAGCTCATCGACGACGTGATCGGTATCTGGGGGGATCCGGGGCGCACCGGCAAGCCGGCCGGGGCGGACCTGATGGCCCGCAAGAAGTCCCTCCCGGTGGTCGCGGCACTCGCCTCCGGCACCCCGGCCGCGGCCGAACTCGCCGAGCTGTACCGGGCTCCCTACCGCGACGGCGATCTGGAGCGCACGGTCCTCGCCGTCGAGCGGGCGGGCGGTCGCGAGTGGGCCCAGATCCAGGCGGCCGACCGGATGGCGCGGGCCCTGGGCCATCTCTCCCGTGCGGTCCCGGACCCGGAGGCGGCGGAAGGCCTGCTGTCGCTGGCGGAGTTCGTGACCCGGCGAACCTCATGAGGAGGGCCGTCTGAGACGCCGGAACTCTCTGTCGCGTGCGGCACCTGACGGCGCGGCGGGGCGGAGAGGTTCCGGTTTCGGCGGGCCCCGCGCATCCCCACGGTGCGCGGGACCCGCCACCCCTCGCCCGGGTGATCGCCTAGGCTGCAACGGCCATATGGACAGGGGCCGTTGAGGCGAAGGGGCGGGACATGGGCGTGGCGATCCGAAGAGCGGGCGAGGTCGACCGGGAGGACGTGACACGGCTCCTGGACGAGGCCTTCCAGGACGACCCGGTGAGCGGCTGGGTCTTTCCCGACGCGGACCACCGGCGGCGTAAGCATCCGCTGCTGATGGGGGCCTTCCTCGACATCGTGCTCGACGCGGGGTACGTGGACGTCACGGAGGACGGCTCGGCCTGCGCGCTGTGGCTGTCGATACCGGCGGGGGCGCCCGAGGAGGACGAGGAAGGGCCGGTTCAACTGCGTGAGGCCGTCGATCCCGGCAACGAACGCGTCGAACTGATCGCCCGGCTGACCGCCGAGGCGCATCCGGCGGACGCGGCCCACGAATATCTGTGGATGATCGCCGTCAGGCCGGACCGGCAGGGGGAGGGGCTCGGGACGGCTCTCATCCAGCATGTGCTCGAACGGTGTGACGGGGAGGGGCTGGCCGCGTACCTGGAGGCGAGCGGGGTGCGGAGTCGGGGGCTGTACGAGCGGCTCGGGTTCGCCTTCACGGGCCGGGCGGTCGCGTTGCCCGCGGGGCCTGCGATGTGGCCGATGTGGCGCGAACCGTTGCGCGAGCCGCTCCGTGACTAGGGCGGTTCTTCGGGTGCGGCGCCGTGGGGGCTGGTCGCGCGGTTCCCCGCGCTCCTAAGGGCGGGGGACGATCGTGTCGACGATTCGTTCCACCAGGCCGTCCGGGACGCTCACGCCCGGGAGTACGCCGTCCAGTACTCCCGGCAGGGTCAGGTGTTCCAGGATCAGGCCGAGCATGGCGACGTAGAGGATCGTCACGGTCTCGTCGCCGCCAGGGAGTCCCGCGGCGCGGTGGAACTCCATGCCGTACTCAAGGTCGGCGCGGATGGTCTTCGTGTACGAGGCCCGCAGCTCGGGGCGGCGCGTGGCCTCCAGGCGCATTTCCAGGAGGCCCAGGTAGCCCGTGCGGTCGCGTTGGGCGCGGGCCATGAGGTCGTGCATGAAGGCCGTGATCAGCGCGCGGTTCCGTGGTGCCTTCAGCAGCTCGGCCAGCACCTCCGGGTCCGGGGCCAGTCGCTCGTGCAGCCGGGCGTCGATCTGCCGGAGCAGGTCGTCGCGGCCGGTGAAGTAGTTCGAGGCGGTGCCCACCGGCACCCCGGCCTCGGCGTCCACCGCGCGGAAGGTCAGCCCGCGGGCCCCCTCGCGGGCCAGGACCTCCACTCCGGCGTCGACCAGCGCGGCTCGGCGCTGCGGGTTGCGCACCATCCGGAATCCTCTCCCTCACTTCGGTCCCGTAGGGGAAGCAGTCGGTCATCGCCTTGCAACCACTACAAGTGAAGCACTATGAATGGAGTGGTTTAGTCAGCCTACGGAAAGAGACCGGCTTGCGAAAGCTCACGTATTTCATCGCCTGCTCGATCGACGGCTTCATCGGTGATCCGAGCGGCGACGGGTCGATGATGATCCCGTTCGTGGACGAGGAGTTCTTCGAGTTCCTCCAGACCGAGTATCCGGAGACGCTGCCCACCCACGGCCGCCGCGCGCTCGGCATCGACGACCTGGCGAACCAGAAGTACGACACGGTCGTACAGGGCCGCGCCAGTTACGACCTGGCGCTGCAGATCGATGTCACCAGCCCCTATGCCCATCTGCGTGAGTACGTCGCCTCACGCACGCTGAAGGAGTCGCCCGACCCGAACGTCGAGATCGTCGCCGACGACCTGGTCGGCAAGGTCCGTGCGCTCAAGGCGGAGGACGGCGACTTCGGTGTCTATCTGTGCGGTGGTTCGCAGATCGCGGGCGAGCTGATCGACGAGATCGACGAGCTGGTCGTCAAGACGTACCCCATCGTGCTGGGTACCGGCATGCCGATGTTCGGCTCCGGCTTCGCGATCAGTGAGTTCACACTCGGCGAGGTGCGTACGTTCAAGAACGGGGCGATCGTGCGGACGTACCGCAGGAAGCGCTGATTCGGGGGCTGCCGCCCGGCTGTCGGCCCGGCTCCTCCCGCAATATTCTGGAGGCATGGCCAGCGATGAGTCCCTCTGTCCGGTCTGCGAGCAGTCCGTCGACACGGTCGTGCGTCGGCACAAGACCCTGGGTGTCTTCGTGCCTGTCTGGGGCCCCGGTCCCTGCCGCAACCCCCGCTGCGCGAGCTACGAGGCGGGGGAGGAGCCCGTACTCATGACCGAGCCGGGGCCGCCGCCCGGGGAGTCCCGCCCCGGCGCGAAGCGGGAATCCTGACCGGCGACACCCGACACCCGACACCCGACACCCGACACCCGACACCCGACGCCCCCCGCCAACCGGTGGCCGGTCCCGTCATTTGCGCTGCGTGAAGCGCAGCAGGTTGCCCGCGGGATCGCGGACCGCGCAGTCACGGACTCCGTACGGCTGGTCCATCGGTTCCTGGATGATGTCGGCATCCGCCGCGAGCAGCCGTTCGTACGTCGCGTCGCAGTTCTCCGTGGTGAAGATGACGCCTCGGAGCAGTCCCTTGGCCAGCAGTTCGGCCACGGTGCGCCGGTCCGCCTCCGGTGCGTTCGGATCGGCCAGGGGCGGTTCAAGGACGATCTCCACGTCCGGCTGGAGCGGGGGGCCGACGGTGACCCAGCGCATGCCCTCGAAACCGACGTCCTTACGGACCTCCAGGCCCAGCACGTCACGGTAGAAGGCGAGCGCCCGGTCGTGGTCGTCGACCGAGATGAAGCACTGCGCGATTTTGAGGTCCATGGCCTCACGCTAGAGGCTTGGCCGCCGCCCGGCGCACCGGTCGCGTGTACATCTTCGCCACGCAGGCCGGGATCGCCGCTCCCGGCTCGTGCGACCGTGCCCGGTACGCGCTAGGCGTCTCTCCGACCAGCTCCGTGAAGCGGGAGCTGAACGAACCGAGCGACGTACACCCCACCGCGAAGCAGACCTCCGTGACGCTCAGGTCGCCGCGCCGGAGCAGCGCCTTCGCGCGCTCGATGCGGCGCGTCATGAGATAGCCGTACGGCGTCTCGCCGAAGGCCGCGCGGAAGCTGCGCTGGAAGTGGCCAGGGGACATCAGCGCGGTGCGCGCGAGCATGGGGACGTCCAGCGGCTCGGCGTACTCACGGTCCATCCGGTCACGTGCCTTGCGCAGTCGGACCAAGTCCTCCGTGGTCATGCCCTCAGCATCCCACGGCCCACTGACAGCGCCCCTGGACCGGTTGCGTCGCGGTCGACGCCGCCGAGATCAGCCGCAGCGGGACCGCGACTCCGGTGGCCGCAGCGGGTCGGACAGCCGTCAGGAAGCTCGGTGCCGGCGCGGGAAGGGCGAGCTGCCGGACGGGTCGCCGACGATCAGGGCGGCCAGGGCGGCGAGCTTCATCCGCTTCGCACGGGCATGGCCGCGCAGCCGCTCGAACGCCTCCTGAAGGTCGCAGTCGAGGCGTTCGGCGAGGATGCCCTTGGCCTGCTCGATGACGACGCGGCTGTTCAGAGCGCTCTGCAGCTGATCGCCCCGGACGAGCGCGTCGCGCAGCACATCGCGATGGGCCAGACCGACGGCCGTGGCGTCGGCGAGGAGCCGGGCCCACCGGAGCCCCGACGGCTCCAGCCGGCCGTGCTGGTGGTAGAGATCGAGCGCGCCCAGGGGCCGGTCCCGATGTGTCAGAGGCAGGGCCGTGACGGCGGTGAAGCCCTCGGACAGGGCACGGCTGGTGAAGCGGGGCCAGCGGATCCGGCTGTGCGGGTGGGACATCGGAATGTTGGCCAGGGGTCCCTTGCCACGTGAGATGTCCAGACGGGGCCCCATCCGCGACTCGGCCTGGACGCACTCCAGCCGGCGAGTGCGTTCGTCCGACGCGGCCATGCGCCAGGGAGTGCCCTCCGGGCCGATCAGACTGCAGGCGGCCGCCTCCACACCGGGCACGAGGGCCGTGACCCGCGCAAGCCGTCGCAGGAGATGTTCCTCGCTCTCACCCCGTGCGGGAGCGTCGACCAGGGCGAGCAGGTTCGCGGCCAGTTCCTGCGACCGGATGGTGTCGAGCGGTTCGGTGCTCATCACTTGGTTCCTGACTGGCTGGGTGGGGCTGCCGAGCCGGAACGGACGGCCCCCGGTGTCCAGGTGTCGCTGCCGGACCGAGGGGTTGTCGTTCGTTCCACACGACAGCCAAGCACATGGCGCCATCGCGCGACTACGGTGCGTCTGTGACGGTGGAATATTCCGGCACCGCGACCGGCGGATCGCGCTGTCGGCAAGGGACATGGTCACGCCCGCCGTACGGAGCCGCGAAGCCGTGTCGGACGGCTACGTGTCCGGTCGGCGGGGAGCGGCCGGCCCGGCGAATGCCTCTCGCCGAGCTGCTCTTCGCGAGGCATGACCGGTGACCGGTCACCGTCTCCTTCGCCGCCGGCCCGTACGAGCCGTCGCGCACGCCCCCTGCGCCACGGCGGACGCAGGGGGCGCCCGATCCATGCACCCACCACCAAGAACCATCCCGTGTACGGCGTACGACCGTGTGTGACCGGGCACGATGGTGAGTATCACTTCGGTGCCGCCCAAGACCCTGGTGGCATCCGCCGCGCGTCCCCCCAGCCGCGCCCTCGCGTTTGCCGTCATCTCTGGAGAGAGCACTGAGGTGGGCCATGGGCACCCATCACGTCACCTTCGGCCTGCGCCACCGGACGGCGGGAGACACGCTGTTACTCCTGCCGCGCGGCGAACTGGACGCCTGGGCCGACCAGGAACTGTTCCCGCGGATGGTCGAACTCCTCGACCGCCCCCGGGACCCGGCCCTGTCCGGTGTCGTCGTGGACCTCGGCGCGGTGACCTTCCTGGACGCCGGCGGTCTGCGCCTGCTGGTCCGCATCAGGAACCGGACGTGCCTGAGCGGCATCGAACTGCGGCTCGCCCGCACCCCCGCCAAGGTCCGCCGCGTGCTGCGTCTCTCCCGGCTCGAACGCACCTTCACGTTCCTCGACGAGCCGAGGTCACCGTGCGACAAGGCCTCCGGGCGAGGTGTGCCCGCCTGACCGGACAGCGTCCTGTCCGGGCTCCTTCGCCGTACGAGAGTGGGAACGCGCTCGCGTGCCGGCCGCCGGACCGGCTGTCAGCCGCGGTGGTCTGCCCCGTGTCGAACTGGTCGGGCAGGTCCACCTCGGCGGCGAACCGGTCGGCTGGACGAGCAGGGCGTGATCGTTCCCGTGCGGTCGGCCGGCGGTCAGCGGCCCGCTCCGCAGCCAGTTCGGTGATCATGCCGTCACCCCACCCGCGTCATCGTTCTCCATACTCCACCGACCACAGGATGGACAACGATCAGTACGCGCGAGGCGGGGAAAACGACCGCACCCGGACCGCGACGGACGCCGTGTTCGGCGGCCCGCGGACCGGGTGCGGTCAGGAAGGCGCTGCGATCGGAGCGATCGCAGATCAGAGGGCGTGACGCGAGGTCAGGCCTTCTTCGTCTCCCAGAAGATCTTGTCGATCTGGGCGATGTAGTCGAGAGCCTTCTGGCCCGTCGCCGGGTCGGTCGACGCCTTCGCGGCCGAGAGGGCCTTGAGGGCGTCGTTGACCAGCTGGTGCAGCTCCGGGTACTTCTCGAAGTGCGGGGGCTTGAAGTAGTCGCTCCACAGCACCGAGACGTGGTGCTTGGCGAGCTCGGCGCGCTGCTCCTTGATGACGGTGGCGCGGGCCTGGAAGTGCGCGTCGTCGTTGGCGGCCATCTTCTCCTGGACGGCCTTCACCGACTCCGCCTCGATGCGGGCCTGGGCGGGGTCGTACACACCACAGGGCAGGTCGCAGTGTGCGCTGACCTTGACCTTGGGGGCAAACAGGCGGGAAAGCATTGAGCTGTCCTTCCTCGTGATCGTCTTCTCAGGTGGGACATTACTCCGTGAGGGACGGGTTTTCGCGAGTGCCCCCATGGGCTTAGGACAAAAGTCCAGGGTCAGACTGGTACTCGTGGAGGATAGGACCGGGGAGGTGCCGGGATGCCGGAGCTGTCGCAGGAGACCGAGCGCGGGAGGGGCGTCCTGCCGTTCGGGGCCGCCGAGGTGATGGGGCCGTCCATGGCGCCCACGCTGCTGCACGGAGATCAACTCGTCGTGCAGTACGGGGCCAGGGTCAGGCCCGGTGACGTGGTCGTCCTGCGCCATCCGTTCCAGCAGGACCTGCTGGTCGTGAAACGCGCGGCCGAGCGGCGCGAAGGCGGCTGGTGGGTGCTCGGCGACAACTCGTTCGCCGGCGGGGACAGCAGGGACTACGGAACCGTGCCCGAGGAACTGGTCCTCGGGAAGGTGCGGTTCCGCTACCGGCCGCCGGAGAAGGGTCAGCGCTCGCCGTTCGCGGTCGCGCGCTGGGTGTGGTCGGCCGCCCGGCCGGTGCTCTCCGGCCGGTCCGCCTCCAGGCGCTTGCGGGCGCGGTAGGCGGCGACGTTCGCCCGGGTCGCGCAGCGGTCCGAGCAGTAGCGCCGGGAGCGGTTCGTCGAGGTGTCGAGGTAGGCGTTGCGGCACGGCGGCGCCTCGCACAGGCCCAGGCGGTCCACGCCGTACTCGGTGAGGTGGAAGGCCAGTCCCATCGCGGCGATCGCGGCGTAACCGGCGGTCGCGTTCGACGGGTGGTCCGCCAGGTGCATGTGCCACAGCGGGCGGCCGTTGTCGTCCCGGAAGTCGTGGCCCGAGATCTGCGGGCTGACCGGGAACTCCAGCAGCAGCGAGTTCAGCAGGTCCACGGCGAGCGTCTCGTCGCCGCCGTCGGCCGCCTCGAAGACCGCGCGCAGCCGGGCCCGTACGCCGCGGAAGCGGGTCACGTCCGAGTCGTTGGCGCGACGGGCCGCCGACGAGTTGCCCCCGAAGAGGTCCCGGACGGCATCGACCGAGGTGAGCGTGTCCTTGCCCCGGGCCGGCTCCTCGCTGTTGACGAGACGGACGGCGTAATCCGAGTAATAGGCCAGTTCCACTTGTAGTCCTTACGAGGGCGCTCTATGGTCGTGGTGCGGGCACGTAATGGCTGATGGTGCTTCCAGGGTATTACATCCTGGGGGAAAGGGGCGTACATGACGACCACCCTCGGGTCCGACTGGCAGGCGTGGCAGGAGAGCTGGGACCGGCAGCAGGAGTGGTACCTGCCGGACCGGGAAGAGCGGTTCCGGGTGATGCTCGACATGGTCGAGGCACTGGTGGGCCCCGAGCCACGGGTCCTGGACCTCGCGTGTGGTACGGGAAGTATCACGGCCCGGCTCCTCGAAAGGTTCCCGAAGGCGGTCAGTACCGGTGTCGATCTCGATCCGGCGCTCCTGACCATCGCCGAGGGCACTTTCGCGGGTGACGAGCGGGTCGCGTTCGTCACGGCGGACCTCAAGGACCCCGAGTGGGTCTCGCTGCTGCCGTACGAGTCGTACGACGCCGTCCTGACCGCGACCGCGCTGCACTGGCTGCACAGTGAGCCGTTGGCGGTCCTGTACGGGCAGGTCGCCGGGGTCGTCCGGGAGGGCGGCGTGTTCATGAACGCGGACCACATGGTCGACGAGGCGACTCCGCTGATCAACGCGGCGGATCGGGCGCAGCGGCATGCGCGGATGGAGGGGGCGAAGGCGGCGGGGGTGCTCGACTGGGCGTCGTGGTGGCAGCTTGCGGCTCAGGACCCCGTGCTCGCCGAGCCGACGGCGCGGCGCTTCGCAATCTACGGTGAGCATGCGGACGGGGATACTCCGTCTGCCTCGTGGCATGCGGGGGCCCTGCGGGCGGCGGGGTTCGCGGAGGCGCGGGAGGTGTGGCGGTCGCCGTCCGACGCGCTTGTCCTGGCCGTCCGGTAGCCGACTCTCCTTCGCCCCCGCCGCCCCTTCCCTCCCCCAGTCTCGGCTTCGCTCGACCGGGGGGACCCCCATCGTCCACGCATGGGGGCTCCGCCCCCTCGCCCTCGTATCGCGCTGCGCGCTCGTCCTCAAACGCCGGACGGGCTGAGAGGCGGTGGTCGGGCTGGAAGTCGGGGCGTAGCCCCACTTCCAGGGGCGCGGGGAACTGCGCGGCCGGCCCCCACCGGACCCGCAGCCGAAGAACGCGGAGGGGCGGTACGGAAAACCCGTACCGCCCCTCCGCGTAGCAACCGCACCCGCCGGACGGCTAAAGCACCTTCGACAAGAACGACTGTGTCCGTTCATGCTGCGGGTTCGTCAGGACCTCCCGCGGGTGTCCGGACTCGACCACCACACCCTCGTCCATGAAGACCAGCGAATCGCCGACCTCCCGGGCGAAGCCCATCTCGTGGGTGACGACGACCATCGTCATGCCCGACTCCGCGAGGTCGCGCATGACGTCGAGGACGTCACCGACCAGCTCCGGGTCCAGCGCCGACGTCGGCTCGTCGAACAGCATCAGCTTCGGTTCCATCGCCAGGGCCCGGGCGATCGCGACCCGCTGCTGCTGACCACCGGAGAGCTGCGAGGGGTAGTTGCCCGCCTTGTCGGCCAGACCGACCCGCTCCAGGAGCTGCCCCGCACGCTCGCGCGCCTGGGCCCTGCTCACGCCCTTGACCTGGACCGGCGCCTCCATGACGTTCTCCAACGCCGTCATGTGCGGGAACAGGTTGAACCGCTGGAACACCATCCCGATGTCCCGCCGCTTCAGCGCGACCTCGCTGTCCTTGAGCTCGTACAGCTTGTCACCCTTCTGGCGGTAGCCGACCAGCTCCCCGTCGACGTACAGCCGCCCGGCGTTCACCTTCTCCAGATGGTTGATGCACCGCAGGAACGTCGACTTGCCCGAGCCGGACGGGCCGATCAGGCAGAAGACCTCGCTGGGCCTCACTTCGAGGTCGATGCCCTTGAGGACCTCGACCGGGCCGAAGGACTTGTGGACGCCCTCGGCCTTCACCATCGGCTTACCGGAACCGGAGTCCACCTTGGACATGTTGGCGGTCATGCGCTTGCTCCTCCGCCCGCGCGGTTGGACAGGGACAGCATGTTCGCCTTGATCTTCTGGAACGGGGTGGCCGGCAGCGCACGGCTCGAACCGCGTGCGTAGTACCGCTCGACGTAGTACTGCCCGACGCTGAGCACCGAGGTCAGGACCAGGTACCAGGCGGCGGCCAGGAAGTACATCTCCACGGGCGCGCCCGACGACTGGCCGATGTCCTGCGCGTACCGGAACAGTTCGGCGAACTGGACCACCGACACCAGCGAGGTCGTCTTCAGCATGTTGATGACCTCGTTGCCCGTGGGGGGCACGATCACGCGCATCGCCTGCGGGATCACGATCCGCCGCAGGGTCTTGCCGTGGCTCATGCCCAGGGCGTGCGAGGCCTCGGTCTGGCCCTCGTCGACCGAGAGCAGACCCGCGCGGCAGATCTCCGCCATGTACGCGGCCTCGTTCAGACCGAGCCCGAGGAGCGCCGTCAGCAGCGGCGTCATGAAGCTCGACCAGTAGTCCTTGTAGATCGGACCGAGGTTGATGTACTGGAAGACCAGGCCCAGGTTGAACCAGACCACGAGCTGGACCAGGACCGGGGTGCCCCGGAAGAACCAGATGTAGAACCACGCGATCGACGACGTCACCGGGTTCTTCGACAGGCGCATCACCGCGAGGAGGATGCCGCCCGCGATGCCGATCACCATCGACAGCACGGTGAGCAGCATCGTCTGGCCGACGCCCTTGAGGATCCGGTCGTCGAGGAAGTAGTCCGGTACGGCCCCCCAGTTGATCTTGCCCTGGGCGAACGCGTAGATGATGGAGACGAAGATCGCGATCGCGATGACGGCCGAGACGTACCGCCCGTAGTGGCGGACCGGGATGGCCTTGATGGCCTCCGGGCCGCCCGGGGGAGTGTCCTCGGGGCCGGCCGTCTTGTCGATGTCAACAGTCACGGTGTTGCCTTTCAGCGCCGCTGGTTACGCGGTCACTTGCCGCCGTTGAGGGTGGCTTCCTTCACGGCGCCGGCCTCGACGCCCCACTTCGCGATGATCTTGCCGTACTCGCCGTTCTTGATGACCGCGTCGAGCGCGGCCTGCAGAGCGTCCCGCAGCTCGGTGTTCGACTTGGCGACCGCGATGCCGTACGGGGCGGCCTCGACCTGCTCGCCGACGACCTCGAAGTCCTTGCCGCCGCCCGAGGTCTTCGCCGCGTACGCCGCCACGGGGAAGTCCGAGGAACCGGCGTCGGCGCCACCGGCGCGCAGCCGGGTCTGGGCCTGCTGGTCGTTGTCGAAGGCCTCGATCGAGAGCTTCTTGCCGGCCGGACACTTCTTCGCCTGGTCCTTGGCGAGGTCGTTCGAGACCGTGTTGCGCTGCACCACGACCTTCTTGCCGCACAGGTCGTCCCAGGTCTTGATGGACTGGTCCGCACCCTGCTTGGTGTAGATCGAGACGCCCGCGGTGAAGTAGTCGATGAAGTCGACGCCCTCGCCGACCTTCTTGCCGGTCTCGGCGTCGACGCCCTCCTGACGGTCCTTGGTGTCCGTCATCGCCGACATCGCGATGTCGTACCGCTTGGAGCGCAGGCCGGTGAGCAGCGTGTCGAACGTGCCGTTCTCGAACTCGAACTTCACGCCGAGCTGCTTGCCCATGGCGTCGGCGAGATCGGGATCGATGCCCACCGTCTTGCCGGAGTCGTCCTTGAACTCGACCGGCGCGTACGCGATGTCCGAGCCGACCTTGATGACGCCCTTGTCGCGGACGGCCTTGGGCAGCTTGTCGGCCAGCGGGGCGGCGCTGGAATCCGCAGTGTCCGAGCTGCCGCTGTCCTTGTCCTTGGTCTGGTCACCGCAACCGGTGAGCAGCAGGGCGCCTGCGACCGCGATCGCACCGACCGCGGCTATCCGGGACTGCGCGGCGGTCGTACGACGGGTGGAGCGTGCGGTCATGGTGGGTTCCTCCGGCGGGTGGGTGGAGTTGCCGATGGGTCGGCAGTAGCCGATGGGTCGACGAGAACACACACCTTCGGGTGTCGCGACCTCGTGTGATTAGGGCATCTTGCCATTCGGACTCGTCCCTTCAGGGTGCCCGCCATGTCAAAATCGGATAACGGGTGACCCCCTAACCGGACCGAAGCGGTCCGGCTCGACCGGATCATGTGCGGAAAACCTTCGTGAGGGCCGGAGGATCTTCGGTGGATCCACGGATGCGAGCGACCACTTCCACGCACTTACGACACCATGGCGCCTATCGGCGGATTGTTCGCGAAGTGGGCTTGTTCGATGTATTCGGTCATGAGTCATGTCGTCGGTATGTCACCGGTATGTGACCTTCGCGCTCCGGTATACGGGCCCGGGTCCTCGCGATGTGCGGGTCCCGGCTCCTCGGTGTGTGACCTTCGGCCGCCCACGTGTGACCTTCGCTTTATGGACTCGTCCGCGATGCGGTCCGTCCGGTAAGAAGGTTCCTTACACCCCTCATCCGGGGCTCAGGGCGCGTGTGCGGCGCGCCCGTCGCGCATGTTCCGTACTTAACAGTCATCAGGGACATGTGCGGTGCCCGCCCGCTCCTCACCAGGAGCGGCAACCCTCAACCATGAAGACTTAAGGGGTAAAACAAAGTGGCAGCGGAGATCGTCAATCCTCGCAGCGACAGCAGTACGGATCAGGACGGCGGGGCCGAGCCCCTCGATTCCTTCGACCCGGCGTTCGCGCTGCACCGTGGCGGGAAGATGGCCGTGCAGGCCACCGTTCCCGTCCGTGACAAGGACGACCTGTCCCTCGCGTACACGCCCGGCGTCGCGAAGGTCTGCATGGCCATCGCGGAGCAGCCGGAACTCGTCCACGACTACACGTGGAAGTCGTCCGTGGTCGCCGTCGTGACGGACGGGACCGCCGTGCTCGGTCTCGGTGACATCGGGCCCGAGGCCTCGCTCCCCGTCATGGAGGGCAAGGCGATCCTGTTCAAGCAGTTCGGCGGGGTCGACGCCGTGCCGATCGCGCTGGACTGCACGGGCGTCGACGAGATCGTCGAGACCGTCGTGCGGCTCGCGCCCTCCTTCGGCGGCGTGAACCTGGAGGACATCTCGGCGCCCCGGTGCTTCGAGATCGAGCGGCGGCTGCAGGAACGGCTGGACATTCCCGTCTTCCACGACGACCAGCACGGTACGGCCGTCGTCACGCTGGCCGCCCTGCGGAACGCGGCGCGGCTGACCGGGCGCTCGCTCGGCCAGCTGCGGGCCGTGATCTCGGGCGCCGGCGCGGCCGGGGTGGCCATCGCCAAGTTCCTGCTGGAGGCGGGGCTCGGGGATGTCGCCGTCGCGGACCGCAAGGGGATCGTGTCGGTCGACCGGGACGATCTGACCCCGGTCAAGCGGGACCTCGCGGTCATGACCAACAAGGCGGGTCTCTCCGGCTCGCTGGAGTCCGCGCTCGCCGGGGCCGACGTCTTCATCGGCGTCTCCGGCGGTACGGTGCCGGAGCCGGCCGTGGCCTCCATGGCCGAGGGTGCCTTCGTCTTCGCCATGGCGAACCCGAATCCCGAGGTGCATCCCGATGTCGCCCACAAGTACGCGGCGGTCGTCGCCACGGGGCGGTCGGACTATCCGAACCAGATCAACAACGTGCTGGCGTTCCCCGGGATCTTCGCGGGGGCGCTGCAGGTGCGGGCCTCCCGGATCACGGAGGGGATGAAGATCGCTGCGGCTGAGGCGTTGGCGGCGGTCGTGGGGGACGATCTGGCCGCGGACTATGTGATTCCGTCGCCGTTCGACGAGCGGGTCGCTCCGGCGGTCACTGCGGCGGTTGCCGCGGCGGCGCGGGCGGAGGGTGTGGCTCGCCGGTAGGCGTTTCCTTCTGGCCTGCGGCTGCCGGCCGCGGGCGGTCGGTCGCCGGGTACTTGCTGCCGGCCGCTGGCTTCCGGCTTACCGGCTGCCGGCTTCGGGTCCCGTCCATGTGGGCGGGGCCCGAAGCTGTGCCCGGAGGTTTTTGCCGGGGGTTCGGCTGGGTGGGTGGCCGCGGGTTCGCCCGGCGGTCGGGTGCGGGTCGGTGGGGGTTGCTCGCGCCGTTCCTCGCGCCCCTGGGGTGGGGGTGGTCGGGGTGGTGTGTTGGGTGCGGCCGGGTGGGGGCTGGTCGCGCCGTTCCCCGCGCCCCTTGGGTGGGGGGTGGTGGGGGTGGTGTGTGGGGTGCGGGCGGGTGGGGGCTGGTCGCGCCGTTCCTCGCGCCCCTGGGTAGGTGGGGCCCGGCTTTTGTTTCTGGGGGCGCGGGGAACTGCGCAATCTTTTGGGGTGTGGGCGCTGCCAGGGGACGCGTGGGGGCGAGGTCCGGTGGGGGACGCGTGTCACAGGCGAGGGCGGTTCCGTCGGAGGCACCTGCCACCTAGGGTCGGCACATGTTCGCTGCCTACGCCGCCCGTATCGACCGCGACCAGCCCCTGAACGGCCTTGAGTCGGGTGACCGCCCCGCTCCCGAGGCCCGCCCCGGCTGGACGACCGTGAACGTCAAGGCCGCCTCCCTGAACCATCACGATCTCTGGTCGCTGCGCGGGGTCGGCCTCGCCGAGGACAAGCTGCCGATGATCCTCGGGTGCGACGCCGCGGGGATCGACGAGGACGGCAACGAGGTCGTCCTGCACTCCGTCATCGGGCAGACGGGCCACGGGGTCGGCCCGAAGGAGCCACGCTCCATCCTCACCGAGCGCTACCAGGGAACCTTCGCGGAACAGGTCTCGGTCCCCACCTGGAACGTCCTGCCCAAACCCGCCGAACTCTCCTTCGAAGAGGCCGCCTGCCTGCCCACCGCCTGGCTGACGGCGTATCGCATGCTCTTCACCAACGCGGGTGTACGACCCGGTGACTCGGTTCTCGTCCAGGGAGCCGGCGGCGGTGTCGCCACTGCCGCGATCGCGCTCGGCAAGGCCGCCGGGCTGCGCGTCTTCGCCACCAGCCGGGACGAGGCGAAGCGCAAGCGCGCCCTGGAACTCGGCGCCGTCGAGGCCGTGGAGCCCGGCACCCGGCTGCCGCAGCGCGTGGACGCCGTCATCGAGACGGTCGGCGCCGCCACCTGGTCCCACTCGGTCAAGTCCCTGAAGCCGGGCGGCACCCTGGTCATCTCGGGTGCCACGAGCGGTGACCGGCCCCCGCACGCCGAGCTGACCCGCATCTTCTTCCTCGAACTCAAGGTCGTCGGCTCCACGATGGGCACGAAGGACGAGCTGGAGGACCTGCTGTCCTTCTGCGCCGCCACCGGCGTCCGCCCCGTCATCGACGAGGTCCTCCCGCTGGACCGCGCCCGCGAGGGCTTCGCGCGGATGGAGTCCGGCGAACTCTTCGGCAAGGTCGTGCTGACCACCTCCTGATGCCTCTGGGGCGTCAACTGGCGTTGACAAAGCCTTGTGTGTCAATCTAAGTTGACATCATGACCGAAGCAACGGATCTCGCCGAGCGCGCGGGTGACCGCGATCCGCGGATCGGGCTGCGGGCCGTCTCCGCGTTGCGGCGGCTCCTGGAGCAGCTCGAAGCGGTGCAGGTGCGCAGTGCGCGCCATCAGGGTTGGTCGTGGCAGGAGATCGCCGCGGAACTGGGTGTCAGCAGGCAGGCCGTGCACAAGAAGTACGGGAGGCAGTGATGTTCGAACGGTTCACCAAGGACGCCCGCGCGGTGGTCCTCGGCGCGGTCGGCCATGCCGAGCGCCTGGACGCGGAGACGGTCGAGGAACAGCACCTGCTGCTGGCGCTCCTCGACCGCGAGGCCAGCCGTGCGTCGTTCGCCCTGACGTCGCTGGGCCTCGGAGGACGCAGGGAGTCCGTCCAGCGGGCTCTGGCCGAGGCACGCCGTCGCGGCGGGCTCTCCCGCGCGGACACCGACGCCCTCTCGGGTCTGGGCATCGACGTCTCGGCGATCGTCTCCCGGGTCGAGGAAGCCCATGGTGAGGGCGCCTTGGAGGCGGCCCACGGGAACGGTAAGGGGGATGGGAGAGGCGACGGCAACGACAGTGGGCGTGGCAAGGGGTGGTGGGCCGGCTTCGTCGGTCAGCGACGTCCCTTCGCGCGCGGTGCCAAAGACGTCCTCACCGAGTCCCTGCGCATGGCCCTCGCCCAGCAGGACCGGCACATCGGTGACGAGCATCTCCTTCTCGCTCTCGCCGCCCGCCCCGGCGTCCCGTCGGAGGTCCTGGCCGACCACGGCGTGACCTACGTGGCACTGCGGCGCGTGCTGTACGGCGGGGGAGAGGCGAAGGCGGGCTGAGGGGGTGAGGCGGTCCGCTTCCGGACCGCCTCGACCGTCGCTCAGCCCTTGGGTGCCCGCAGCACCGCACCTATGTGCGCCGCGGCCGACGACAGGTGTCGGCGGGCATCGCGCAGTTGTTCCTCCGTCACCCCGTGATCGCGGGCCGCGTCGCGGATGTCGTCGCGGAAGCGGTCCAGCAGGCGGTCCAGGTCCCGGGTGGGGTCGCCCGTGGAGTCCTCATGGGCCCAGGAGGGCTCGTAACCGGCGGGGAAGTCCTCAGGCGTGTCCGTGTAGTCGGGCTTCCGCGACTCCGTCCCGGCGCCCGTCCCGGCGCCCGCCCCCGGCCTGCCGAAGCCGAAGTCCTTTCCGAACTCCTTGCCGAAGTCCTTGCCGAAATCGCCGAACTCCTTGGCGAGCTCGGTGAGGCCCTCCCGGACCCCCGTCGGCCAGTCGCCCCGGGTGAAGTGGTCCTGCACCTGGTCCTGCACGCGCTTGGCGATGCGCTGGAGCTCCTCCTGTGCCTGCACCCGGACCCGCTCCTGGGTTTCCTTGGCCTGGTGCCGGGCCCGCTGGGCCTCCTCGCGGGCCCGCCGGCTCTCGTCCTTGGCGCGCCGGGCCTGCTCCTTCCACTCCTGCTTGACGCGACGCATCTCCTCCTTGGCGGCGCGCCAGGCCTCCCTGTCCCCGAGGTCCGTGAAGTCGCCGCCCGTGCCCTCGTGTTCGCCGTGCGCCTTGGCACCGGCTCCCGTGGAACCCCGCCGTGCCTCGCTCGCCGCAGCACGCATCTCGCGGCGCAGATCCCCCGCGGCACCGCGTACGTCGGCACGGATCTCCGCGGCCAGCTCGGCGACCGATTCGCGGATCTCCAGCTCCAGATCGGCCAGTTCGCCGCTCCGGTCGGCCAGCTCGGCACGGCCGGCGTCCGTGATCGCGTACACCTTCCGGCCGCCCTCGGTGGTGTGGGTGACCAGGCCCTCGGCCTCCAGCTTGGCCAGCCGGGGGTAGACGGTGCCGGCCGACGGCGCGTACAGCCCCTGGAAGCGCTCCTCCAGGAGGCGGATCACTTCGTAACCGTGGCGTGGTGCCTCGTCGAGCAGCTTGAGCAGGTAGAGCCGCAGGCGGCCATGGGCAAAGACGGGAGCCATGTCAGAGCCCCTTCTGGTGGGTCGGGCCGTCGGGTGATCCGTCGGTGGCGTCGGTGGCATCAGTGACGTCCGAGGCGTCGGCGGGTGCCTGTTGAGCGGGGGTGGCGAGGCTGGCCGGCGCGGGCGTCTCGGAGGCGGGTCCGGTTCCGGGCGGGGCAGGAGCCGTGTCCCGCGGTTCATCCTCCCCGACGTCCGCCTTCTTCTCGAAATCCACACCTTCGTCCCACGGTTCGTCCTCCGCCGGGGGCCTGCGCAACAGTGCGATCGAACCGGAGATGGTGGTCGCCTTCAGGCGGCCGTTCCCCGCGCCGAGCCTGCCGGTGATCTTCTTGGCGCCCCACTGGCCGTCGATCCGCAGGTCCTCGAAGGCGCTGGAGACCGTACCGCTCGCCGAGTCCACCTCGACCTCCGCGTCCGCCGGATGCGGCAGGCGGACGGCGATCTCCCCCGAGATGCTGGTCAGCCGCATGTCACTCGGCCGACCGGCCGGGTCCAGGTCGACGATCACGGAGCCGCTGACCGAGTCGACCCGCACGGACGGGCTGGAGCCGTCGATGACGGTCAGGTCGCCGGAGACGGAGTTGAGCCGGAGGTCGCCGGTGAGGGCCTGGGCCTCCACGTTCCCCGATACCGTGTCCGCGCGGACCGGGCCCGAGAGGCCCACGAGTGTGGTGTCGCCGGAGACGCCCTTCACCACCGCGCGGCCGTCGATGCCGGAGACCACGGCGGTGGCGCTGACCACGCCCACCTCGACGCGGGTGCGGGCAGGTACGGCCAGGGAGACCACCGCGCTGCGGCGCCAGCCCTTGCGGTCGAGCCACTTGAGGAAGCCCTTCCAGGGCAGGTCCTCGTACGCGACCGTCAGGGTGCCGTTCTCCTGGGTGACTATCAGGGGCGGTCCCTCTATCGAGGAGACTTCTAGGCGGGCGGGGCCCTCGTCGATGCCCACCACGTTCACCGTGCCGTTGGCGATGCGCACGTGGAGAGCCGTCACCGGTTCGTCGAATGTGAGCTTCCTTGGCTCTGCGACGGACCACTCGGACATGGTGCTGACCTCCTCGGACGGGGGTGGTGTGTTGCGTGACGCGCCATATCGCGTCTTCTGATAGACACGATATATCGCGGATCCGGGAAGTCAAGGTGCTCGTTCTGGTGGTTTGTGGGGTCTCATTGGTGCTATATATGGACGAATTGACCTTGCGTTGACCGTCCGGGCCGGGTGTCCCGTCCTGTCGCGACTGGGGGTTTTCGCCCCCGCCGCCCCTTCCCGTTCCCGTCCACGCATGGGGGCTTCGCCCCCTCGCCCCCGTAATCGCGCTTCGCGCTCGTCCTCAAACGCCGGACGGGCTGGGTTGGCGTGCTTCGTGCTCGTCCTCAAGCGCCGGACCGGCTGGGTTGGCGTGCTTCGCGCTTGTCCTCAAGCGCCGGACCGGCTGGGTTGGCGTGCTTCGTGCTCGTCCTCAAGCGCCGGACGGGCTGGGGTGCGGGGGTTACTCGTCGTCCTCGTCCTCGTCGTCCAGGCGGGCCAGCCAGGTTGCGAGGCGTTCCACCGGGACCTCGAAGTCCGGGTTGAGGTCGACGAATGTGCGCAGCTGCTCGGCGAGCCACTCGAAAGTGACCTCCTCCTGGCCGCGCCGCTTCTCAAGTTCCTCGATACCGCGGTCGGTGAAGTACATGGTGGTTGCTCTCCTGCGTGCGTACCGGTCGTTCTCCTGCGCACAGCCTACGAAACCGGTCGATGCCCCTCGGTGGGACGATCCCGTGACTAAGGTGTGCATCTGGCACAGAATGGGTAACTCCCCTTTCCCGAAAGCCTGTTCATCCTTGTCCAGTCGTGCGGTTCTGGTGCTGCCGAGCGCCGCGATACGGAGCGGTGAGATGTCCGAACTGATGACGGCCGCCGGTCAGCTGGCTCCCTTTCTGAGCGCCGCGGCCGCGTCGATGGGGACGGCCGTGCTCGTGACCGCCCGGGACCGGCTCGCCGAGAGCGTCGTGCAGGGCGGTCGTACCTTCCTGGATGCGGCCCTGGGGCGGGATGCTGAGCAGGGTGGGGAGGGTGAGCGGGGTGGTGGCGCTGGGGTGGGAGGCGTTCTCGCGCGGTTGTCTGGTGCTGAGCGTGAGGTGCTGGAAGCGGCCGTCGGGCGCTGGCTCGCGGGTGGTGATCTGAGCGCGTCCGCTCTTGAGGGGTGGGTGGCGAAAGCCGCCGCGCTTCGGCCGGGCGGAGATATTCATGTGACGGCCACCGGGCGCCACGCCGTCGCCGTCGGGCAGGTTCAGGGGGATTTCAATCTCTCTTATCCGCCTCATCCGCCTCATCCGCCTCATGCACGAGAAAGTGAGTGCGACGAACGGGACGAACGGGCTGATCGCGTCGATCCTTTGAGCGGCAGATGACCAAACCCGCCGAAGGAGTCCGCGAAGGCGCTCGCGAAGGTGTCCCTGCGGGGGCCTCTGGGGGAGAGGGCCCCAGTGTGCGGGGCGAGGGTACCTGGGTCACGGCCGTCGGGCAGGTGCTCGGCAACTTCGTCGTCAGCCTCGTCGTCGGCGACGCGCTGCAGAGCACCCTCGACGGCGCCCGGAACTGGCGGGTGTGGAACTGGCCGCCGTTCTTCGTCGTCCTCGGCCTCGGCGGCGCCGCCCTGCTGAGGACTCCCGAGGGGCCGGGCGACCAGGTCCTCCAGCCCTATCTGATGATCGGTATCGCGGTGCTGATCGCCCTCGTGCGGGTGGTCGGCATACAGGGGCGCGCCGGGGCCCAGGCCCTTGCCTCCGCGCTGTCCGTCGCCCTCGCCGTGGGCGGGACGGTCTGGGTGGAACAGGTGCGCGGCCACGGGGAGGTCGACGTCGCCGGTCTTACCACGGTGACGCCGACCCGGCCGCTGCGAGACGGGGAGACGCTCGTCGTGGGGGTGGACGGAGGCCCAGTCCGTACGCATCTGCGTCTCGTCCTCAGGGTCGACGACGCCGCCCCTGACATGCAGTCCTGCACTCCGGAGACCCGGCTCGCCCTGCGGCTCGGCGGCGGCCCGAGCACGGTCGACGACGTCCGGTCGGGCCGGCCGGTCGACATGCGGCTGGGCGGAGTCCGGGACGGCATACGCGTCACCGTCACGGTCCACACCGACGCCGGCTGCCGGATGAACGTGTTCGTCGACGACGCCGTGCTGCACGGCTGAGGGGTACGGGGGAGTACAAGGTGAGTACAGGGTGAGTACGAAAGTGGGCTCGAAAACCCGGGTGTACGTGGCGGTGGCCGCCTTCTGCGTCATTGTCGCGGTCGGGCTGACGCTCGCGGTCAGTTCGGGCTCGGACGAACAGGACGACACCTTTCTGGGCAAGGAGCGGATCAGCGTCGGCATGCACAACGACCTGCCCGGTATCTCCTACGAGGAGAACTACCGGCGGTCGGGCCTCGACCAGTTGGTGTTCGAGCAGATCAAGGAGGGGCTGGGCATCAAGTCCGCCTCGCCGTCCAACGTGTCCTCGGAGGGGCGTTTCCCGGCGTTGGAGAAGGGCGAGGTCGACCTGGTGATCGCGGCCTTCTCCATCACGCCCGAGCGCATGAAGGAGATCGACTTCGTGGGACCGTACGCCACCACCCGGCAGGGATTCCTGGTCGGGCCCAGGTCGACGGTCCACGAGCTGAACGACTTCAAGGGCAAGGCCGTCTGCTCGTGGGAGGGCACCACGTCCGTGGCGACCCTCCAGGAGTTCCGGCGCGAGGGCATCGAGATCAAGGAGCTCGTCGACGCCTCCGACTGCATCGACGCCCTCAAGCGCGGTGAGGTGCAGGCCGTCTCGACCGACCAGATGATCCTCTACGGCTTCGCGCGCCACTATGCGAAGGAGGGGCTGCGGGTCGTGCCCGACGTCACCATCGGTGCCCCGCAGCACTATGGGATCGGGCTGCCGAAGGGGCACCGGGCGGACTGTGTCGAGCTGCGTGAGTTCGTGAAGCGGTATGTCGAGAGCAGTGACTGGATCAACGACGTGGTGACGTCGTTGCCGGACATTCCTGCGCAGGAGCCGGGGTGGATCAGTGACTACAAGCCGAGTGACGAGTCTATTGACGCGCGCTCCTGTCGGGACAAGCCGAGTGCTTGAGGGTGTGCCTGCCGCTCCCCTGGGGGCTGCGCCCCCAGACCCCCCTGTCGGCCTGAACGGCCTTGTCCTCAAACGCCGGACGGGCTGAAAGATGACCGCTGAACGGCCTTGTCCTCAAACGCCGGACGGGCTGAGAGGTGACCGTCGGACGGGCTGGGAAGTGACCGTCGGACAAGCTGAAAGATGACCGTCGGACGGGACCAAGAGTGGACGTCGGATGACGGAGGGCCCGGCCGCGTGGGTCGCGGGCCGGGCCCTTCGTTTGTGCCGTGTGCCTACCTTCAGGCGTCGAACACCTCGCGGACCAGTTGTTCCTGTTCCGCCTGGTGGCGCTTGGCGGAGCCGACCGCCGGGGACGAGCCCGCCGGGCGGGAGATGCGGCGGAGGCGCTCCCCGTGGGGGACGTCCGCGCCGACCGCCAGGTCCAGGTGGTCGATGAGGTTCAGGGCGATGAACGGCCACGCGCCCTGGTTCGCCGGCTCCTCCTGGGCCCACAGGTACTTCTCGGCGTTCGGGTACTTGGCGATCTCCGCCTGGAGCTCGGCACCCGGGAGGGGGTACAGGCGCTCGATGCGGATGACGGCCGTGTCCGTGATGCCGCGCTTCTTACGCTCGGCGTCGAGGTCGTAGTACACCTTGCCCGCGGTGAAGACGACCTTCTTGACGGCCGCCGGGTCCACCGAGGAGTCGCCGATGACGGGGCGGAAGCCGCCCGTCGTGAACTCCTCCGCCTTCGACGCGGCCGCCTTGAGGCGGAGCATCGACTTCGGGGTGAAGACCACCAGCGGCTTGTGGTGCGGGTTGTGCACCTGCCACCGCAGGAGATGGAAGTAGTTCGACGGGAGCGTCGGCATGGCGACCGTCATGTTGTTCTGCGCGCACATCTGGAGGAAGCGCTCAGGGCGCGCGGACGAGTGGTCCGGGCCCTGGCCCTCGTAGCCGTGCGGGAGGAGCAGCGTGACGCCGGACGTCTGGCCCCACTTCTGCTCCGCCGACGAGATGAACTCGTCCACCACCGTCTGGGCGCCGTTGACGAAGTCGCCGAACTGCGCCTCCCACATCACGAGGGACTCGGGACGCGCCAGCGAGTAGCCGTACTCGAAGCCCATCGCCGCGTACTCGGAGAGAAGTGAGTCGTAGCAGTTGTAGCGGGCCTGGTCCTCCGAGAGGTACTGGAGGGGGGTGAAGTCCTCGGCCGTCTCCCGGTCGATCAGCACCGCGTGGCGCTGGCCGAACGTGCCGCGGCGGGAGTCCTGGCCCGAGAGGCGCACCGGAGTGCCCTCCAGGAGCAGGGAGCCGATCGCGAGCGTCTCGCCCATGCCCCAGTCGATCGTGCCGTCCTCGACCATCGCCGCGCGGCGCTGCAGCTGGGGCAGCAGACGCGGGTGGACGGTGACGCGCTCGGGGATGTTGACCTGGGACTCGGCGATCCGCTTGACGACCTCCTGGGAGACGGCCGTGGTGACCGCCACCGGGAACTCGGGCTTCACGTCGGGGGCGTGCGCCTCACCCGGCGCCGAAGCGGCCTCACGGACCTCCGTGAAGACCTTCTCCAGCTGGCCCTGGTAGTCCTGCAGCGCCTGCTCGGCCTCTTCCAGCGTGATGTCGCCCCGGCCGATCAGCGACTCGGTGTAGAGCTTGCGCACCGAGCGCTTCTTGTCGATCAGGTCGTACATCAGCGGCTGGGTGAACGCCGGGTTGTCCGACTCGTTGTGACCGCGGCGGCGGTAGCAGATGAGGTCGATGACGACGTCCTTGTTGAACGCCTGCCGGAACTCGAAGGCCAGCCGCGCGACGCGGACGACGGCCTCGGGGTCGTCGCCGTTCACGTGGAAGATCGGTGCCTCGATCATGCGGGCCACGTCGGTGGCGTACATGGAGGAGCGTGACGACTCCGGGGCGGCGGTGAAGCCGACCTGGTTGTTGATGACCACGTGGACCGTGCCGCCGGTGCGGTAGCCGCGCAGCTGCGACATGTTCAGGGTCTCGGCCACCACGCCCTGGCCCGCGAAGGCCGCGTCACCGTGCAGGGCGACGGGCAGGACGGTGAAGTCCGTGCCGCCCTTGTTGATGATGTCCTGCTTGGCGCGGGCGACGCCCTCCAGGATCGGGTCGACCGCCTCCAGGTGCGAGGGGTTCGCGGCCAGCGAGACCTTGATCTGCTCGCCGTCCAGACCCGTGAAGACACCCTCGGCGCCCAGGTGGTACTTGACGTCGCCGGAGCCGTGCATCGACTTCGGGTCGAGGTTGCCCTCGAACTCCCGGAAGATCTGCGCGTACGACTTGCCGACGATGTTCGCCAGGACGTTCAGGCGGCCTCGGTGGGCCATGCCGATGACGACCTCGTCGAGACGCGACTCGGCGGCGGAGTCGAGCACCGCGTCGAGCAGCGGGATGACGGACTCGCCGCCCTCCAGGGAGAAACGCTTCTGGCCGACGTACTTCGTCTGCAGGAAGGTCTCGAAGGCTTCCGCAGCGTTCAGCCTGCGCAGGATCCGCAGCTGCTCCTCGCGCTCCGGCTTGGAGTGCGGGCGCTCGATACGGTCCTGGATCCACCGGCGCTGCTTCGGGTCCTGGATGTGCATGAACTCGACGCCCGTGGTGCGGCAGTACGAGTCGCGCAGCACGCCGAGGATGTCGCGCAGCTTCATCAGGGACTTGCCCGCGAACCCGCCGACCGCGAACTCGCGCTCCAGGTCCCACAGGGTGAGCCCGTGCTCGGTGATGTCCAGGTCGGGGTGCTTGCGCTGGCGGTACTCCAGCGGGTCGGTGTCGGCCATGACGTGGCCGCGGACCCGGTAGGAGTGGATCAGCTCGAAGACGCGGGCGGCCTTCGTGACGTCGTCGTCGTGCGAGGCGTCGATGTCCTTGAGCCAGCGGACCGGCTCGTACGGAATGCGCAGGGCCTCGAAGATCTCGTCGTAGAAGCCCTGCTCGCCGAGCAGGTAGTTCGCGACGACGCGCAGGAACTCGCCGGACGCGGCGCCCTGGATGACCCGGTGGTCGTAGGTCGACGTGAGCGTCATGACCTTGGCGATGCCGAGCTTGTTCAGGGTGTCCTGGGAGGTGCCCTGGAACTCCGCCGGGTAGTCCATCGAGCCGACGCCCATGATGACCGACTGTCCGGGCATCAGACGCGGGACCGAGTGGACGGTGCCGAGGCCGCCGGGGTTGGTCAGGGAGACCGTGACACCGGTGAAGTCGTCCATCGTCAGCTTGCCGTCACGGGCCCGGCGGACGATGTCCTCGTAGGCCTGCCAGAACTCGAAGAAGTTCAGCGTCTCGGCCTTCTTGATGCCCGCGACGACGAGCTGGCGGTCGCCGTTGGGCTTCACCAGGTCGATGGCGAGGCCGAAGTTGACGTGCTCCGGCTTGACCAGGGTCGGCTTGCCGTCCTTCTCCGTGAAGGAGTAGTTCATCGACGGCATGGCCTTGATGGCCTGCACCATCGCGTAGCCGATGAGGTGGGTGAAGGAGATCTTCCCGCCCCGGGCACGCTTCAGGTGGTTGTTGATGACGATGCGGTTGTCGAAGAGCAGCTTCACCGGGACCGCGCGCACGGACGTGGCCGTGGGGACCTCGACGGAAGCGTTCATGTTCTTCGCGACCGCGGCGCTCGGGCCGCGCAGCGTCACGTACTCCGGCCCGCCCGAAGACGCGGTGGCCCCGGAGGCGGGCGCGGCCTGCGCGGCGGCCGGCTTGGCCGCGGCGGGCTTCGCCGGTGCGGCCGGAGCCGCCGCCTTGGCCGGTGCGGCTGCGGCGGGCTTCGCGGCAGCCGGTGCGGCCTGGGCCTGAGCGGCCGGGGCCGGAGCCTTGGCCGGAGCGGCCTGAGCCGGAGCCTGAGCGGCCTGGGCCTGGGCCTGGGGTGCGGCAGGGGCGGCCGGAGCCGCCTTGGACGCGGTGGTGGTTCCCGCGGCCCCCGCGGCCGCGGTACCCGCCGGAGCCGAGGCGGCCACGCCGCCGGGCTTGTAGTCGGCGAAGAAGTCCCACCAGGCTCGGTCTACGGAATTCGGGTCCTGGAGGTACTGCTGATAGATCTCGTCGACGAGCCACTCGTTCGGTCCGAAGGCGGCAGCAGGGTTCTTCCCGGCTTGGTCCTCGGTCGAGACGCTCGATGAGTTACTGGGGGACTGTGGCGACACGGCGGCAACCGCCCTCTTCCGCTTCACAAGGTGATGGACAGCGGGAATAAAGGCTACGCCCCCCGGACCGGCTAGGTCAGTCCGGGCCTGGTCATCGTCGCGTAAGTCACATCGAAAAGCGTGTTTCGGCGTTCGAAATGGCGGGAAACAAGCGAGGTTCTGATGTGAAATGGACGCGCCGGGTCGGGGCTGCGACCTCGGAAGGCCGAACCTCCGTGCCAGGAACGCACGATGACACGTGTCCTGCTGCCCCATCACGTGGATCTTGGGCTCTCGCTTCGAACCCTACGTCAACCTGTCCGGCGAGGGCACTCCCGGAAGAGTGACCTGGATCCGGCAACCGCGCTGGGATTCGGCCACGCCGATCCGGCCACCGTGCAGATCGACGGCCCAGCGGGCGATCGCCAGCCCCAGACCCGTACCGCCGTCGCTGCCCGGGCCGTGCGGCGCGACGACCCCGCCGCGGTTGAACCGCTCGAAGACCCGGTGCCACTCCGAGCGCGGGATGCCGGGGCCCTCGTCCAGGACTTCGAGGTCCAGGGACTCGGGGCCGTCGCCGCGCCGGGCCTTCACCGTGACGCGGCCGTGCGGCGGGCTGTGCTTGACCGCGTTGTCGATGAGGTTGGCGACGACCTGGTGGATCCGCTCCGGGTCCGCGTGCGCGGTCAGCTCGGGCGGCGACACGTCGAGGTGCAGATGGACGTCCGTACGCGTGTGGCTGCCGGAGCCGGAAGCGATGCCCGCGCGCGCGGAAGCGACCATGTTGGCCTCCTTCAGCACGCCCGACAGGTACGGCCACACCTCGAAGCGGCGCTTGCGCAGCGGTACGACGCCGTTGTCCAGGCGGGAGAGGTCGAGCAGCGTCTCCACCAGCCGGCCGAGGCGTTCCGTCTGCTTCAGGGCGGTGCGCATCGTCTCGGGGTCGGCGGCGGAGACACCGTCCACCACGTTCTCCAGGACCGCCCGCAGGCCCGCGATGGGGGTGCGCAGCTCGTGCGAGACGTTCGCCACGAGCTCCTTGCGCTGCCGCTCCTGGGCCTCCAGGTCGTCGGCCATGCGGTTGATCGTCTGGGCCAGGTCGCCCAGTTCGTCGCGGCGGTCGGCGCCCCGGACCCGGCGGGTGTAGTCGCCGTGCGAGATGCCCCGCGCGACGGTGTTCATCTCGTCCAGCGGAGCGGTGATCGAGTGCGCCACGAACTGGGTGATCAGCAGGGTCGCGATCATCGAGAAGACCGTGATGAAGCGCAGTTCCGTCTCGGTGCGGACCGCGATCATCAGCAGACCGGTGGTGATGAAGACCGCGACGACGACCAGCGTGCCGAGCTTCGTCTTGATCGAGAAGGGACGCACGTCACCCCAGGATGCCGAGCCGGAGCCGGAGCCGGAGCCGGAGCCGGTACCTGGGCCGGCATTCGCGCTCGTGCCGGACGTGGTGCCGGATGTCGTACCGGACGTCCTACCGGCGCCCGGCGTAGCACCCGGCGCCGGGAAGCTGCCGACGCCTGTGCCGACGGTTGGACCCCGACCGGATTCCGGCCCAGGGCCGGAACGCGCGTCGGTGACCCGTCCCGCGCCCGCCTTGACGCGCTTGCGCAGTACGCCGAGACCCCTCATCACATACGCCCCCTCGGTCAGGGTGCCCGACTCTAGGGTGTCGGGGTCTCCAGCGCGTAGCCCACGCCGTGCACCGTACGGATCCGCTCCGCGCCGATCTTCCGGCGCAGCGCCTTGATGTGGCTGTCCACGGTCCGGGTGCCGGAGGCGTCCGCCCAGTCCCAGACCTCGGCCAGCAGCTGCTCGCGCGAGAGGACCGCGCGGGGCGTGTTCGCCAGGCAGACCAGCAGGTCGAACTCGGTGGGCGTGAGGTGTACGTCGTCGGCGCGCACCCGGACCCGGCGCTGGGCGTGGTCGATCTCCAGCTCGCCGAGGCGCAGGATGCCGGAGCGCGGTGTGGACGCGGCCAGCGCGGCCCGCTCCACGCGGCGCAACAGTACGTGCACGCGCGCGGCCAGCTCGCGCATCGAGAACGGCTTCGTCATGTAGTCGTCGGCGCCCACGCCGAGGCCGACCAGCATGTCCGTCTCGTCGTCGCGGGCGGTGAGCATCATCACCGGTACCGGACGGGCCGCCTGGACGCGGCGGCAGACCTCCAGGCCGTCGAAGCCCGGCAGCATGATGTCGAGAATCAGCAGGTCGGGCTGCCACGCCTCGGCCGTGTCGACGGCGGCCGGTCCGTCACCCGCTGTTTGCACGAGGAACCCCTCGGCGCGAAGCCGGGCGGCGATGGCGTCGACGATCGTCGGATCGTCCTCGACCACCAGCACCCGGCGCTGAGCGCCCGGCGTGGCCGCCGTGCCGTTGTGCGAGGTGTGTGTCTGCTCCATCGCCCGCCCCTGAGTGTGCTTTCCGGAACCAGTGGGGTGATTCCATGACTGCGCTTGACGCTTGAATGATCCGCGTCAGAGCAGCAGGGTACGGGCAGTGACCGTCGCTCGGCTATCCAGGTCTTACCGCGAGATGCACCACGTCCGGAACGCCCCGGGCAACCGGGATCTCTTCGGTACGCACGTGTCGGAACCCGGCATTCCGCAAGGTTCTTGCGAAATCAGGCGAAGGTTTGGCCGACCAAACAGCGAGTACCCCGCCGTCGCTCAACACCCGTGCGCACGCGGTGAGTCCGGCCCGCGAGTACAGGGTCTCGTTGCCCTCAGTGACGGTCCACTCGGGTCCGTTGTCGATGTCGAGGCACAGTACGTCGTACGTGTCGGATGTCTCATTGACGTGCGCGACGAGATCGACCTCGATGATCTCGGTGCGCGGATCCGCGAGGGCGGGGGCCGACAACTCCGCGAGCGGCCCGGACCGGTGCCAGTCGATGACGGCCGGCTCCCGCTCGGCGACCGTGATGCGGCCCCAGCGGGGGTCGGCCGCCGCGTGGGCGAGGGAGAAGCCGACGCCGAGGCCGCCGATCAGGATCCGCGGCGCGGGGCGCCCGTCCAGCGCGCCGAGCGCGGCGTCGACCAGCAGTCTCTCCGAGCGGCCGTCGGAGGTGTCCATGAGGAAACAGCCGTTGGCGATGATCTGCAGCAGCCCGCCGTGGCGGCGCAGCACGACCTCGCCGTACGGTCCCTCGCGGCGGTCGACGACTTCGGGGCTGCCGTGCGGAACGTCGTACGCGGTCATGGCCCCATCCTGGCAAGCCGCCCCCGGCCGGGCAGCCGTTTTCCGCCGCGTCGGCGAACACACCGGCAAGATGATCGTCATGTTCTGACACCCAGGGCCCCGTCGTGGCCGGCCACGCAGTTCCCCGTGCCCCTTCTGTGGCGCGAGTACTGCGCAGTCCTTTGGCTCGGCCCCCACCGGCCGCAGGGCGGCGGCGTCCATCGGGAAGCGGGAAGCACCGCTCGCGCCAGGTCCGAGCGACCGTCGAGCCGGCCCAGGCCCCGGACGGCGAAAGGCCGGTGATGAGCCCCGGCGTGCACTCCCTGCCCCAGTGATCGCTCACAGCGAACAGCCGTAGGGGAACAATCGGAGGCTCACGTGCATTGAGTCGGCATAGCTCAACTTGAATGCCGAAGGGGAGATCATGACTTTGACGTCCGAACCGCTCACTCTGCCCGTGCTGCCGCTCGACGACGAGGTCGTGCTGCCCGGCATGGTGGTGCCCCTGGACCTGAACGACGCCGACGTACGCGCCGCGGTGGAGGCCGCACAGGCAGCCGCCCGTTCCACCGGTGCCAGCAAGCCGAGGGTGCTTCTTGTTCCGCGGATCGACGGCACGTACGCGAACACGGGGGTGCTCGCCACGGTCGAGCAGGTCGGACGCCTCGCCGACGGCGACCCCGGTGCCCTGATCCGCGGTCGCGGACGGGTGCGTGTCGGCGCCGGTACGACCGGCCCCGGCGCCGCTCTGTGGGTGGAGGGCACGCAGGTCGAGGAGACCGTGCCCGACCCGCTGCCCGGCTCCGTGACCGAGCTGGTCAAGGAGTACAAGGCGCTGGCCACGAACTGGCTGAAGAAGCGTGCGGCCTGGCAGGTCGTGGACCGCGTCCAGCAGATCGACGACGTGTCCGCGCTCGCCGACAACTCCGGATACTCGCCGTTCCTGACGACCGCCCAGAAGGTCGAGCTGCTGGAGACCACCGATCCGGTGACCCGGCTGAAGCTCGCCACCGAGCAGCTGCGTGAGCACCTCGCCGAGCAGGACGTCGCCGAGTCCATCGCCAAGGACGTACAGGAGGGTGTGGACAAGCAGCAGCGGGAGTTCCTGCTGCGGCGGCAGCTGGAGGCCGTGCGCAAGGAGCTGCGCGAGCTGAACGGCGAGGCCGAGGGCGAGGAGTCCGACGACTACCGGGCCCGCGTCGAGGCCGCCGACCTCCCCGAGAAGGTCCGCGAGGCCGCGCTCAAAGAGGTCGAGAAGCTGGAGCGCTCCAGCGACCAGTCGCCCGAGGGCTCCTGGATCCGCACCTGGCTCGACACCGTGCTCGAACTCCCGTGGAACGAGCGTACGGAGGACGAGTACGACATCCAGGGCGCCAAGACGGTCCTGGACGCCGAGCACGCGGGCCTGGACGACGTGAAGGAGCGGATCACCGAGTACCTGGCGGTCCGTAAGCGGCGCAACGACCGGGGCCTCGGTGTCGTGGGCGGCCGGCGCGGCGGTGCCGTGCTCGCGCTCGTCGGTCCTCCCGGCGTCGGCAAGACCTCGCTCGGTGAGTCCGTCGCGCACGCCATGGGCCGCAAGTTCGTCCGCGTCGCCCTCGGCGGCGTACGGGACGAGGCGGAGATCCGCGGTCACCGGCGTACGTACGTCGGCGCGCTGCCCGGCCGGATCGTACGGGCGATCAAGGAGGCCGGGTCCATGAACCCGGTGGTCCTGCTCGACGAGATCGACAAGGTGGGCTCCGACTTCCGGGGCGACCCGGCGGCGGCCCTCCTCGAAGTCCTCGACCCGGCCCAGAACCACACCTTCCGGGACCACTACCTGGAGGTCGAGCTGGACCTGAGCGACGTCGTCTTCCTGGCCACGGCCAATGTGCTGGAGGCCATCCCGGAGGCCCTGCTCGACCGTATGGAACTGGTACGGCTCGACGGGTACACCGAGGACGAGAAGGTCGTCATCGCCCGCGACCACCTGCTCCCGCGCCAGCTGGAGCGGGCCGGTCTTGAGCAGGCCGAGGTCACCCTGGACGAGGGCGCGCTGCGCAGGCTGGCGGGCGAGTACACCCGCGAGGCGGGCGTCCGGAACCTGGAGCGGTCCGTCGCACGGCTGCTCCGCAAGATCGCGGCGCAGCACGAACTCGGTGAGCGGAAGCTGCCGTTCACGGTCGGCGCGGACGATCTGCGCGCGCTGATCGGCAGGCCGCACCACGTGCCCGAGTCCGCCCAGGACCCGGCCGAGCGCCGCACGGCGGTGCCCGGGGTGGCGACCGGCCTCGCGGTCACCGGCGCCGGCGGTGACGTCCTCTTCGTCGAGGCGTCCCTCGCCGACCCGGAGACGGGCGCGGCGGGCCTGACCCTCACCGGTCAGCTGGGTGACGTGATGAAGGAGTCGGCGCAGATCGCGCTCTCCTTCCTCCGCTCGCACGGCGCGGAACTGGAACTGCCCGTCGCCGACCTCAAGGACCGGGGCGTGCACATCCACTTCCCGGCGGGCGCGGTGCCGAAGGACGGGCCGAGCGCGGGCGTCACGATGACGACCGCACTGGCCTCGCTGCTCTCCGGCCGGCTGGTCCGTACCGATGTGGCCATGACGGGCGAGGTCTCGCTCACCGGCCGGGTGCTGCCGATCGGCGGCGTCAAGCAGAAGCTGCTCGCCGCGCACCGGGCGGGTGTCACCACGGTGATCATCCCGAAGCGCAACGAGGCCGACCTGGACGACGTCCCGGCCGAGGTTCTGAAGAAGCTCGACGTCCACGCGGTGACGGACGTCCGCCAGGTCCTGGAACTGGCGCTGGCGCCGGCGACGAACAGCGCGGCGACGGAGGTTCCGGTGGCGGCGTGACGGACGCCACCGGTCAAGGAAGGCCCGGGTCCCTCTTCGTGAGAGGCCCGGGCCTTCCGCGTACGCGGGGGCGCGGGGGTCAGCCGTTGGCCAGGGCCACCACGCGGTCGAGGGCGCCGTTGAACCTGTCGTGGTCGCCGACCGTGGGGCCGGAGGACGTGTACTGCCACATCGTGTAGAAGTCCCAGCCCGCCGGGAGCGCGCCCACCGCCGAGGCGTAACGGGCGATCCAGAGCGGGTTGGCGGAGGCGAAACCGGCGTGGTCGCCGGTGCACTGGGTCCACCAGCTGGTGGCCGAGTAGATGACCGCGTCACGGCCGGTGCGGGCCTTGTACTGGTTCAGGAAGTCGCGGATCCAGGTGACCATCGCGCTCTGCGTCTTGCCGTAGCAGGCCGCCCCGTACGGGTTCCACTCGATGTCGAGCGCGCCCGGCAGCGTCCTGCCGTCCTTCGACCAGCCGCCGCCGTTGTCCACGAAGTAGTTGGCCTGCGCGGCGCCGCCCGTCGTGTCGGGGGTCGCGAAGTGGTACGCGCCCCGGATCATGCCGACGTTGTACGAGCCGTTGTACTGCTGGGTGAAGTAGGGGTTCGTGTAGTACGTCCCCTCGGTGGCCTTCGCGTAGGCCCATCTGACCCCGCTGCTCCACAGGGTCGACCAGGCGACGTTGCCCTGGTGGCTGCTGACGTCCACGCCCTCGGTCTGGGTGGCGTCACCGGGCGTCGGCAGGCCGTCCTGGCCGTCGTGCGGGATGACGCCCATGCCCATGTACGCCGAGCCGCGGGCCGGGACGTCGGCCGCGTGGGCGGGATGGGCGGGATGGGCGATGAGCAGGGAGAGGGACAGGGAGAGGGACAGGAGCAGGGTGCCCATCGCGCCGAGGCGCGTTCTGAGGTGGTCGCGTGCGCGCGAGCGGTGGGCCGTTCCGGATGTGTGCACGGACATGTTCGTGCCTCCGAAGGCTCGGTGTTGGCCGGGTGTTGGCCGGGTGGGGGTGCTCAATAAAGTGGCGTGTACATGCCATGCGGGTACTTGTTGAAGAAGCTACGCACGCGGGCGACGGGCGGAAAGAGGGTTCGGCGGCTGCCGTTGGTCTATTCCTGCGAAATACTGGCCGAGCTGCGGCAATGGCGGTCTTTGGCGGAAACTTTCAGGATCGGGAAACCGGGTCATGGGTGCTGACGTGCACGAGGGCGACAAGGGTGAGGGGCACCGGGCGGGATCCGGCGTTCCGGGGAATGGTGTGGACCAGGGGGCCGGGGGCGGGGCCGGGTCCGGGGGCGGCGGAGCCGTTGATCAGGAGTTCCTGGCTCTGGAGCGTGAGCTGTCCGTTCTGCTGAGGCGGGCGCGCGCGTCCTCCGGGGAGATGGTTCGCGAGGTGCATCCCGACCTGGAGTCCTCCGCGTACGGGCTGCTCGTGCGGCTGGAGGAGCGTGGGCGGCAGCGGGCGACGGAGCTTGCCGCCTATATCGGGGTCGGCAAGGCCACGATGTCCCGGCAGCTGCGGGCGCTGGAGGAGCTCGGGCTCGTCGCCCGGGAGCCGGATCCCGCGGACGGGCGGGCTTGGCTCGTGCATCTCACTGACGTGGGGCGGGAGCGGTTCGGGACTGTGCGGGATGCTCGGCGGGCTCGTTATGTTCGCGAACTGGCCAGTTGGGAGCGGGCGGAGGTGGCTGAGCTGGCTCGGTTGTTGCATCGGCTCAACCGTGGGGTTGAGCGGGGCTGACTGGCCGCAGGGGTTGTTCGTCGGGTGCGGGCCGGTGGGGGGCGGTCGCGCCGTTCCCCGCGCCCCTGGAAGGCGGGGGGTGGCCGTGTGTTGTGGCTTGTTGCGCCGTTTCCCGCGCCCCTGGAAGGCGGGGGGTGGCCATGCGTCGTGGCTTGTTGCGCAGTTCCCCGCGCCCCTGGAAGGCGGGGGGTGGCCGTGTGTTGTGGATGGTCGTGCCGTTTTCTGTGGCCCTTCGGCCCTTCGGGGTGCTACAGCTCTGTGTAGACCACCGTCGCGTCGTCGTGTGGTTTGGAGCGGCCCAGGTATGTGGCGGCCGTGTCCGATCGTTCCAGGGTGCGGACCCGGTCGATCAGGGACTGGCCGCCCTCCTTGCGGACCAGGGTGAACAGGTCCGTCCAGTCGCCCTCGCCGAACTTCTCCACCCAGCGGGTCGCGCCGTCCGTGAGGGCCGTGAGGGCGCGGACCTCGGAACGGGGCAGCGTGCCCGTGACGGCGCGACCCGCCACCGAGGGGTCCGCCGCGGCCGTGAAGAAGCCGCCCTCCTTGTTGCGCAGGATCGCGTCCGTCGCCGCCGCCGACCTCAACGTGGCGTGCGGAACCCGCGAGAGGCGGTCGTCCAGGACGGGGATGACCGCTCCCGCCGGCGATTCGATGAGCAGCGCCGAGTCGGAGAGCACCAAGTACTCGACCGACGCCTCTGACCAGCGCGCCAGCACCACCGTTGCCTGCGGGGTGCGCGGGTGAGAAAGGTCACAGGTGGTCCGATGGGCGTCGGCGGTACGGGTGATGGCATGACCCAAGACCTCAGTGAGCGTCAGATCCCGCCGTGAAACGGACAGTTCGTGCAACGCGCCACCGAGCCGGGCGGTGAACCAGGGGACGGAATGAAGACAGCCCTGATCGGTCGGGGGAGGCGTCACACCGTCCAGGACGACGATCGAACCGCCTTGTCCCGAGGCGGGAAGCCCGACCGATGCGTAGTCCTCGTCGGGGCGGGCGGGGTCACCGGGTACCGAGATCAGTTCCGAGCGCATCCGGCCAGTCTGCACGACCCCTCCACGAGCTTCACCAAAGGCTGGCAACCGTCGGTCAAATGGTCCGGACAAGCAGGTCAGGCGCCTGTTTTGCGACGGATTCACCGACTCCGGCGAAGCGTGGCGGCGCATCCTGCCATCGGTTGCCGTGGACGTCCAACCGACCTGCCGCGCAGGGGTCTCGCACGCGCCGGCGGAACTTGCCGGGCCGCTCCCCGGCGATGTTCACTCCTTCGTGTGGCGGGTCAGGCGATGCGCGACCACTGCCCACCGGCACTGGGAAGGTCGGGAGCCGAACCGGGACGACACGCGAGTTGACGGATCGTCACCCGGGCCCATGGGGACACGAGTCAAGAATGCGAGCACCGGTGCAGAAAATGCGGCCTCGGCGCAATGGCAGGCAGCCGGCCTCGGGCGGAGCCTCCGGGCACACCCCGAACTCACCGGCACCGCAGGACACTCCGGACCCCGCGGGACGAGGTCGACCCGCTCACGTACGCAGTCGGCTGATCGTCGCCGTCGCCGTCGTGGCCGCCGCGATCGCGGGAGCGGGCGCTCCGTCCGTGATCGCCGCCTCCGGACAGCTGAACGACTCCCAGAACCTGGTGACGTCGGCCGAGCGGACCCAGGACGCCCTGGCCCTCGCCCACTCACTGGCCGACGAACGCGACGAGGTCACCTCGTATCTCGCGGCCGGCCGCCCCAAGGGCGAAGGCCCCTCGGAGCGCCGCAGCGCCCGCGTGGACCGTCAGGTCGACGAACTGCGGGTCGCCGCCGTCGAGGCGGACGCCCCCGCGTCCTTCCTGAAGACGCTCGACGCGATCGCCGCCGTCCGCAGGGCGGCGCTCACCGGAGAGAGCAGCTCCCTCGAAGCCCACCGGGCGTACTCGACGGCCCTCACCGAACTCCACGGGCTCGCCGAGGACCTGGCCGAGAAGATTCCGCCCCGCGCGGGCTCCGGCGCGCACGCCCTCGCCGACCTCGACACCGCCGTCCAGCAGGCCGCCTCGACCCGTGGTCTGCTCCTCGCCGCGCTGAGCGTGCCCACCAGCAGGCAGACCACCACCGACCCCATCACGGGCCTGCCCACCACGACCACCACGTCGTCGGCCGCCGCGACCAAGCAGCGCGACGCGCTCACCGCCGCGGCCCAGCAGGCCAACGTCCGTGAGCAGGCCGCCCTGGCCGACTTCGCCGGCACCGCGCCCAAGGCGGACCGCACCTCGTACGACTCCACGGTCAACGGGCCGGATGTCGCGTCCGCCGAGAAGTACCTCGCGGGCCTGGCGGACCAGCCCACGCTCTCCGACGACGAACTGGCCACCAGCACCAAGAAGCTGGACGCGGCGCTCTCCTCGCGCGTCGAGCTGATGCGCGGTGTCGAGGCGTCCCTCAACACCCAGCGGGCCAAGGAGCTCGCCCAACTGCGCGACGACGACGTCACCGCGCTGGAGATCCGGGTCGCGATCCTCGGCGCGCTGATGCTGCTCGCCGTGGGCGTCTCCACCGGGATGGCCCGGTCGCTCACGCGTCCGCTGTCCGTCCTGCGCCGCGGTTCGGCACGTCTGGCAGCCGAGCCCGGCACCGGCGACCCGGTCAAGTTCACCGGCCGCAACGACGAGTTCGCCCAGGTCGTGCGCTCCGTCAACACGCTCCACACGCACGCCCTCGCGTTCCAGGAACGCCTGGGCACGCTGGAGGGCGACCGCAAGCACCTCATCGGCCAGCGCCAGAAGATGGCCGACGAACGCGACAGGTTCCGTACCGAACTCGCCGAGGCCACCGCCCGTCTGGAGCAGGTCCGGCAGAACATCCACGGCACCTTCGTCAGCCTGGCCCTGCGCACCCTGGGCCTGGTCGAGCGGCAGCTGAGCGTCATCGAGGGCCTCGAAGAGCGCGAGCAGGACCCCGAGCGCCTCGCCACCCTCTTCAAGCTCGACCACTTCGCCACCGTCATGCGCCGCCACAGCGAGAACCTGCTGGTCCTCGCGGGCGCGGAGCACGGCCACCAGCACCCCGGGCCCGTCCCGCTGGTCGACGTCGTCCGCGCGGCCGTCAGCGAGGTCGAACGGTACGAGCGCGTCCGTATCTCCGCGCTGCCGCCGCACGCGCACCTCGCCGGGTTCGCGGCGGACGACATCAGCCACCTGGTGGCCGAACTCCTGGAGAACGCCTCCTCCTTCTCGCCGCCCGACATCCCCGTCGAGGTCTCCGGCTGGCTCCTGGAGAGCGGCGAGGTCATGCTCTCCGTCCAGGACGAGGGCATCGGCATGACCGGTGAGCGGCTGGAGCGGCTCAACACCCGCCTCGCGGCCTTCGACGCCGAGGACCCGTACGACGAGGAGAGCGGCGAGGGCCTCGGGCTCGGCCTGTACGTGGTGGCCCGGCTCGCCCACCGGCACGGCGTACGCGTGCAGTTGCGCGAGCAGAAGCAGGGTGGCATCACGGCCGTCGTGGTCCTGCCCAAGGCGCTGCTCGCCGCCGCGCCCGCCGTGGCCGTGCCCCAGGCGACCACCGCCCGCACGCCCGGGGGCGCCTCCGCGATGTCCCTGCCGGGAGCGGACGCCGAGGTCAACTCCAACGTCCTGTACGGCCGTCAGGGCCGCGACCCGCTGATCGCGGCGGCGGAGGACACCCTGCGCGAGACCGACGGGGCGGGCACGGCTGCCGCCCCCGAGCCGGCTGCCGCCAACGAGTCGGCGGCGACCGCCCCGCCCGCGGCCCCCGTCGGGCCGACCGTCCCGGAGCCGGAGCCGGAACAGCCCGGCGGCCCCGAGACCACCATGGTCCTCATGGCCCCCGTGCCTCCCGTCTCTCCGACGGACGAACCCGCCGGGCCCACCGAGTCCGCCGAGCCCGGCGCCCCGTCCCCGTCGGACGCCCCGGCGATCCGGCTCCCGGCCCAGGCCACCACGGACCACCGCGCCGAAACCCGGCGTACCAGCGACCCGTACGCGATCGGCCCCGACGCCCACGAGCGCGCCCCGGACGACGTACAGACGTCACAGGGGACCCAGGAGTCGCAGGAGTCGTCGGAGCGGACCACCGACAAGGGGCTGCCCAAGCGGACCCCGAGGATCGCCGCGCCCGCGCCGGCCGCCGGCCCGCGCCAGACGCCCGTCGACGCCGAGGCACTGCGCCGCCGTCTCGGCGGATTCCACCGGGGTGCCAGTGAGGGCCGCCGCGATGTCGAAGCGGAGATCACCGAACAGACGTCGGAGCTGCAGACGCCCGCCGCACATGCCGTAGAAACCAAGGGGGACACCGTCGAGGAGGCAAGCAGTTGACCGCGCCGAGTACCTTCGGACTGAGCCATGAAGCCCGTAACCTGCACTGGCTGCTGACGAACCTCGTCGAGGAGGTGCCGGGCCTCCTGTCGGTCGCGGTGGTCTCCTCCGACGGCCTGCTGCTCCTCTCCTCCGACCCCGGGAGGAACGCGCAGGCACGGCAGGACGAAGGGAGACCCTCGGGTCCCCGCGGGTCCGCGGCGGACCTGGCCACCATCGTCTCCGGCATCGGCAGCCTCGCCATCGGCGCCGCGAAACTGATGGACGGCGGCGCCGTCAAGCAGACGATGGTCGCGATGGAGGAGGGCGGGCTCTTCGTCATGTCGATCAGCGACGGTTCGCTGCTCGGCGTGCACGGCGCCCCGGACTGCGACATGAGCGTCGTCGCGTACCACATGGCGCTCTTCGTGGGCCGTGCGGGACACGTCCTGACTCCCGAACTCCGCAGCGAGCTGCGCCAGTCGCTCGCGGCCACGACGATGGAGACGGCCAAGTGAGCGGCACGCCCGGCACCTCCGGCACGCCCAAGCTGCCGGTCCGCGGTGGCGGCGAACGCAAACCCGCCCGCGTACGCCCCTACTCGCTCACCGGCGGCCGTACGCGCTTCGGGCACGTGCTGCTCGTCGAGACGTTCGTGGCCGCGCTGGAGGCCCCGGATGAGCGGCGTGAACTGGAGAATGGTTCACTCTCCACCCGGGTGATGCCGGAGATGAGGGCCATCGTCGAACTCTGCCGCCGGATGCGTACGGTGGCCGAGGTCGCGGCCCTTCTGAAGATGCCGCTCGGTGTGGTCCGGGTGCTCCTCAGCGACCTGGCGGACCAGGGCAAGATCCGTGTGTACGGAACAGGTCACGGCCCGGGACAGCCGGACCGCGCTCTGCTGGAAAGGGTGCTGAGTGGACTCCGTCGTCTCTGACGTCTCCCGCGTCTCGGATGTCTCCCGATCGTCCGGCCTCCCCGAAGTCGTGGAGCCCGACGAGGAGTTGAAGGCCTGGCAGAAGGATCGGACCCGCGCGCCGATCGCCACGAAGATCGTGGTGGCGGGTGGCTTCGGGGTGGGCAAGACCACCCTCGTCACCGCCGTCTCCGAGATCACGCCTCTCCAGACGGAGGCGTTGATGACACAGGCGAGCGAGGGCACCGACGACCTCAGCTCGACGCCGGAGAAGACCACCACGACCGTGGCCATGGACTTCGGCCGCATCACGCTCGACGACGACCTGGTGCTGTACCTGTTCGGTACGCCCGGGCAGCAGCGGTTCTGGTTCATGTGGGACGACCTGGTGCGCGGGGCGATAGGCGCCGTGGTCCTCGCCGACACCCGCCGTCTCAAGGACTGCTGGCCGGCACTCGACTACTTCGAGAGCTGCGGGCTGCCGTACGTCGTCGCCGTCAACCACTTCGACGGCAGCGAGCGGTTCGACCCCGACGACGTGCGGGAGGCGCTCACGATCCCCCGGCACATACCTGTCATGATCATGGACGCGCGCCGCAGGATCTCGGTGATCGAGGCACTGCTGGCGCTGGTGGGGCACGCGCTCGACGTCAGCCCCGAATAGCCCGAACGGGACGTCAGCCCCGAACAAGGCGTACGCGTACGCAGAGTGCAGAGTGAGGACCAGCATGCGGAAGATACTCGTCGTCGGAGCCGGCCAGTCCGGGCTCCAGCTCGCCCTCGGCCTCCAGTCGAACGGGTACGAGGTCACCCTGATGTCCAACCGGACGGCGGACGAGATCCGTACCGGGCGCGTCATGTCCACCCAGTGCATGTTCCACACGGCACTGCAGAACGAGCGCGACCTCCAGCTGAACTTCTGGGAGTCCCAGGCCCCGAAGATCGAAGGACTCGGCGTCTCGGTCGCGGCCCCCGGCTCCTTCGACCCGGGACCCTCGCAGCGCGCCATCGACTGGGTGGGCAAGCTCGACGGGTACGCGCAGTCGGTCGACCAGCGCGTGAAGATGGCCGGCTGGATGGAGACGTTCGCGCAGCGCGGCGGCCAGCTCGTCATCCACGGCGCCGCGGTCTCCGACCTCGACTACTTCGCCCGTACGTACGACCTGGTCCTCGTCTCGGCGGGCAAGGGCGAGCTGGTGTCGATGTTCGGCCGCGACGCCTCCCGCTCGCCGTACGCGGAGCCGCAGCGCGCGCTGGCCGTCGCGTACGTCCACGGTCTGGGGCCGCGCCCCGAGCACCCGGAGTTCGACGCGGTCCGCTGCAACCTCGTACCGGGCGTCGGTGAACTGTTCGTCATGCCCACGTTCACCACCTCCGGCCGGGCGGACATCCTCTTCCTGGAGGGCATACCCGGCGGCCCGATGGACGTCTTCCAAGGCGTCAAGGACCCGGCCGAACACCTCTCCCTGACCCTGGAACTCATGGAGCGGTTCACGCCGTGGGAGTACGCCAGGGCCACCAAGGTCGAACTCACCGACGCGGGCGGCACGCTGGCCGGACGCTACGCGCCGACCGTCCGCAATCCGGTCGGCCGGCTGCCCGGTGGCGGCCTCGTCCTCGGCGTCGCGGACGTCGTCGTGGCGAACGACCCGATCACCGGCCAGGGCTCCAACTCGGCCTCCAAGTGCGCCGCCTCGTACCTCGACTCGATCCTCGGCCACGGGGAGAAGGAGTTCGACGAGGCGTGGATGCGCGCCACCTTCGAGCGCTACTGGGACACGGCCCAGCACGTCACGAAGTGGACGAACGCCATGCTCGGCCCGCCGCCGGAGCACGTCCTGAACCTGATCGGCGCGGCGGGCCAGCTGCCGCCGGTCGCCGACCGCTTCGCCAACGGCTTCAACGACCCGTCGGACTTCGAGAACTTCTTCTACGAGCCCGAGAAGACGGGGGCGTACCTGGCCTCCGTGGCGGGTGGCTGAGGGCCGCTTCCGCCTTCTGCGCCGTCGTGGCCGGTCGCGCAGTTCCCCGCGCCCATGCAAGCAGGCGTCCTAGTACGTGTCGTAGCCCTCGTCCGAGCCGTCCGTCGCGTTCTCGGGGAGCTTCGGCGGTGTGTACTGCCGCAGGGGCTTCCCGGACGGGTCGGGGCGGACCGCGCCCAGGACCGGGTTCGCCGCGATCGGGGACACCTTGATCCTCGCCCCCGGCCTCGGCGCCTGTACGACCAGGCCGTCGCCCAGGTACATCGCCACATGGGTGGCTTCGGGGAAGTAGACCACCAGGTCGCCGGGGCGCAGGTCGGGCAGGGGGACGCGGGGGAGTTCGGCCCACTGTTCCTGGCTGGTGCGGGGGATGGGGCGGCCCGCGCCGGCCCAGGCCTGTGAGGTGAGGCCCGAGCAGTCGTACGAGTCCGGGCCCTCGGCGCCCCACTCGTACGGCTTGCCGATCTGGGCCACGGCGTAACGCAGTGCCTCACCCCCTTCCGGGGTGGGCCGGCGCGTGCTGCTGAGCGCGCCCGACGCCACCAGCTCGTCCTGGGCCTTCGCCACCCCGGACCTCTCCAGCTCGGCCACCCGCGCGAGCTGCTCCTCGGTGAGCGAGGCCAGCAGCTCCTCGACCTCCTTCAGCCGTTCGCGTACGAGGTCGCGGTCCTTCCCCTGCTTCTCGGCGAGGGCGAGCCGGCCGTCGAGGGCGGTCCGGGCCCGGCGTGCCAGCTCGCCGGTCCGCTGTTCGTCCCCCGCCAGCCGCTCCATCGTCCCGGCCCGTTCCTGCGAGACCTGCCGGATGACGTGGCCCTGGTCGAGCGCGTGCTGCGGGTCACGGGCGAGCAGCAGCCGTACGTAGGAGGAGATCTCGCTCGTGCCCTGGTACTGCTGCCGGGCGAGCCGTCCCGCCGCGCCGCGGCTGCCGTGGAGCGCGCGGCGGGCCGCGGCGAGCCGGCCGTTGAGCTTCGCGACCTCGGCCCGCTGCCGCTTCAGCCGCTCCTCGGTCGCGTTGTACGCCTCGGTGGCCTTCTCGGCCTCCCGGTAGAGCCGCTGAAGGTCCGTCAGCAGCTCGGCCACGGGGCGGTCGGCCGCGGGACGCCCGGACGCGGGGGAGTGGCTCTCGTCGGGGTCGGGCGCCGCCGAGGCCGGTGCGGGTGCGGGCACCAGCACCGCGCCGGCCGCGATCGCCGCCGTGCAGACCAGTCGCAGAAGTCTCCCTGACACGTCGTCACCTCCGGTGCGGGGCGGTATCTCCGCTCCTCCGCACCGTGAGCATCAGACGTCCGCGCGAGCCGCGCGCGCCGACCGTGGGCGGACCGGCCCAACGAAGTCACTCGTGGGTGTCTCTCGGCTTGCCGTCCGGCGTGGCGTCCGGCGTGCTGTCCGGCGTGGGGTCCGGCTTCGACCACGGCCACTTGAGTTTGCCGGCGCGGCCCGTGGGGTCGTACGCGTACTTCCATCCCTGGTGCAGGCCGAGGCGGCTGCTCGCGCCCGCCTCTACACGGCGGTAGACCAGGAGGGTGGGCGGGCCGCCGTCACCGGCCGGCACCGGGACGCGGTACACCTTCGGAGGGTGGCCGGTCGGGCCGAGCAGGACGGGCAGCACGCGGCCGTCCAGGGGGCCGCCCTCGAAGGGGGTGTCTTCGCTCTTCACCTGGCCAGTGTCACAGCAGGTGCGCCGCGTCGCCCACCACGGGCAGCACCCGGCGGGCCAGCGAGCCCATCGGTCCGTCCGCGGACTCCAGCGCCAGCGCGGCCCGTACGACCGCGGCGGTCTGCTCGTCGCGGGCGGCCGTCGCCACCAGGCACGCCACGAACTGCTCGACGAGCCAGTCGCGCAGCTCGTCCAGCGGGGGTTCCTTCTCCTCGTCCAGCCAGATCAGCGAGGCCGCCTCGACGGCCGTGATCCACATCCGGACGGTCATCCGCAGCCGGTTGCCGGGCTCCTCGACGGCCAGATGACTGAGGATGTGCTCGGCGGCGGCCCGTCGTACGCCGTCCACGATGGCCGTCGTCCTCGACGTCTCGACCACGCTGCCGCCCTGCAGCAGGGCGCTGAAACCGGCGTCGTGCTGGGCCACGAAGGCGAGGTAGCGGTCCAGGGCGTTGGAGAGGCGGCGGGTGAGGGGTCCGTCGGGCGGCTCGGCGAAGCAGTGCTCCAGCTCCTCGGCGGCGGAGCGGAGGGCGGCCTCGTACAACTGCTGCTTGCCGCCGGGGAAGTAGCGGTAGACCAGCGGTCGGGAGACGCCCGCCGCCTCCGCCACGTCGTCCAGGGAGATGTCCTCCGGGGCCCGTACCGCGAACAGTGACAGCGCGGCGTCGAGGAGCTGACTGCGTCGTTCCTCGACGCTGAGGCGTCGGTATGCGCGGGTGGGGGCCTGCGAGGTCATGTCTCGCAGCGTAGTCCGTTCCCGCGGGTGCGGAGTGGGGTGGGAGGTGGGTGGGGGTTCGGGGGTGGGTGCGGGTTCGGTGGGGGCTTGTCGCGCAGTTCCCCGCGCCCCTGAAAAGCGGGGCTGCGCCCCTGCCTTTCACCCCGCGCCCCTGAAAAGCGGGGCTGCGCCCCTGCCTTTCAGCCCGCGCCGGGGCCGAGTCGTTCAGGCCAGCAAGCCCGAGGACTTCCACAGGCGGCGGCCCGGGCCTCGTAGGACGCCTATGTCGTCCAGGAAGTCCGTGAGGCGTTTCGAACCCGTCTGCATGATCTCCCGGCGGTGGCCGCTCGCCTTCACCTGGGCGACGGCCGCCCGCCTGTCGAGGCCGATGTTCGTGTAGACCTACGGGTTGACGAAGGCGACCGAGAAGACGCGGGCGAACTCGCCCGAGGTGATCCGGGTGAACTCCTGCGACCAGCGCGGCGCGGTCATCATCTGGCGGCGCAGTTCCTCACGGGCGTACCGGACGTGACGCGCCTCCTCCACGACGTGGATCCGCGTCACCCCGCGCACCAGCGTCTGCACCCGCTCGTCCGGGAACGTCAGCCGCTGCATCCAGTCGAGCACCTCCTCGCCCAGCAGCGTGGCCGTGAACGAACCGGGGGTCGTGGACACCGTCTTGAAGAGCCGGCCCAGGTTCTGGTGCGCCCGGCTCACCGGGTAGTGCGGTGTCCCGCCCCGGCTGATCAGCCGCGCGAACATCTTCGAGTGACGGCACTCGTCCTCGATCTCGGTCAGCGCGTACCGCACGTGCGCGCTCGTCGCCGCCTTGTCGTAGATGTGCCGCACCAGCAGCTGCATGAGGATGATCTCGAACCAGATCCCCAGCGAGGCCAGTGCCGCGGCCTCGTGCCGGGAGAGCAGGATCCGCTGCTCCTCGCTCATCCGCTTCCACATCGGGGTGCCGTAGAGCGACACCAGCTCCGGCGGCCAGAACCACTTGCCGTCCTCGAACGGCGCGTCCCAGTCCAGCTCCTTGTCCGGGTCGAAGGAGTGCTTCGCGGAGGATTCGAGCAGCCGCTCGGCCACCTGTTCCCGGTCCTTGAGCAGGCCGAGCGCGTCGCGCGGACCCGCGACCGCACTGTCCTCCGTCGTCGCGGTCGTCACGGTCGTCCTGCCCGTCACGGTCGTCATGGCTGTGCCCACCTCGCCGTACGTCGTCGTGCCTCGTGGTGTCCGGGCGTACCGGAAGTCATCTGTGTTACCGGGGGTCACGTCTTATGAGACTGCTTGTCAGTAAGCCCGTCAATCCCCCCTGCGCAACTTGTTGACCCGTCGTCTACCACGTGTGAGCCTGCGAGACATGCCGACCTACGACCTGTACGCCAAGGACCCCGGAGCTCCCCTCTGGCAGGTGCCCGCGACCGGCGCGGCACGGTTCAGCTGGGAGTACGACGAAGGGCGCGACCGACTGCTGGCCCTCTACCAGAAGGGCAAGGACAAGCAGTGGGACGGGCAGAAGCGGATCGACTGGGACCTGGAAGTCGACCCGCACGACCCCATCGGCACCCCCGACGAGTCGATCTCCATCTACGGCACGCCGTACTGGGAGAAGATGAACGACCGCGACAGGGGTGAACTCCGCAAGCACGTCGCCTCATGGCAGTTCAGCCAGTTCCTGCACGGCGAACAGGGCGCCATGGTCTGCGCGGCCCGCATCGTCGAGTCCGTGCCCGACCTGGACGCCAAGTTCTACTCGGCGACCCAGACGATGGACGAGGCACGGCACGCGGAGATCTACGCCCGCTTCCTCCACGAGAAGGTCGGGATGGTCTACCCGATCGACGACAACCTCCAGTCGCTGCTCGGCGACACCCTGCGCGACTCCCGCTGGGACATGCCGTACCTCGGGATGCAGGTCCTCATCGAAGGGCTCGCCCTGGCCGCGTTCGGCCTGATCAGGGACACCACCGAGAAGCCGCTGCCCAAGCAGATACTGGCGTACGTCATGCAGGACGAGGCCCGCCACGTGGCCTTCGGCCGGATGGCGCTGCGCGACTACTACCAGCAGCTCTCCGACGCCGAACTGCGCGAACGCGAGGAGTTCGTCATTGAGGGCTGCTACCTGATGCGGGACCGCCTGCGCGGTACGGAGGTCCTGGAGAACTTCGGCGTTCCCAGGGCGGAGGCCGAGGAGTACACCGAGCAGTCGGAGTTCCTGGCCCTCTTCCGGCAACTGCTGTTCTCCCGCATCGTGCCCTGCGTCCGGGACATCGGCCTGTGGGGCAAACGCCTCCAGCAGGCCTACGTCGACATGGGCGTCTTCGACATGGGCAACTCCAACCTCGACCTCCTGATGTCCCAGGACGAGGAACTCGCCGAGAAGCTCGACGCGGACCGCTTCGCGGCGGAGGAGCAAGCGCGGGTGACGGAGGTGGGCGACGCGATCCGGGCGGGGGAGGAAGCCCCCTAGCTTTCAGGAAGCACCCAAGCCCTTTGGCGCTCAGGAAGCACCCTGGGGCTCAAGGAGGGGCCGGGCCTGCCCGGGCGGGAACGGCGTCCGCAGGGTGAACGCGTACGCCGTGGCCCCGTGCGCCCGTAGATGCAGCAGGCGCTCCTCCGCCTCGGCCACCGTCGGCCGATGCCCGGCCGGCACCCACCACAGGGCCGTCATCGCCTCCCGGATCCGCTCGAACCATTCGTTTCGCCGGGCGAGAAGCTCGCGGTGCCGCCCCTGGTACATGAAGGCGGTGAGGGCGTCGGTGTCCCGCCACACGGTCAGATTGATGATCAGCCAGTCGTCGCCGAAGACGGACACGTCCGTCGCGTTGCCCTCGCCGCTCTGCAGCCGCCAGACGAATCCGTCGGCGGCGTCGGCGACCGCGTTCACCGGGTCGAGGGCGTCGACGAAGTCCCTCAACTGCGGTGAGTCCAGAGGGGCTTGAAGTCGTGAGATGTTCACCTGGGCGAGTTCGTACGCGGCTGCCGGCTGAGTCATGACCGAACGTTAGGTCGGGCCACCACGGTGACACCACCCCCGTCTCACCGGTCGAGCACGGCCTCCATCACCGCCCGGGCGATCGGCGCGGCGTCCCCGCCGCCGCTGATGTCACCCCGGTCGGCCGCCGCGTCCTCGACGACGACGGCGACGGCCACCGCCGGTTCCACGGAGTCGTCGGCCTGCGCCCAGGAGATGAACCAGGCGTACGGCGTACCGGAGTTGTGGATGCCGTGCTGGGCCGTGCCGGACTTGCCGCCGACCGTGGCGCCGGGGATCGCCGCGTTCGTGCCGGTGCCCTTCTCCACCACGTCCGTCATCAGCTCGCGCAGTCGTACGGCCGTGGCGGGACTCATGGCCCGGCGCGGGGTGTGCTGCCCGGACGCGGCCACCAGGTCGCCGTCGTCCGTGGTCGTCCGTTCCACCAGATGCGGCGTACGCACCGAACCGTGGTCGGCGACGGCCGCGGCGACCATCGCCATCTGCAGGGGCGTGGCACGGGTGTTGTACTGGCCGATGGAGGAGAGTGCGAGCTGCGCGGTGTCCACCCGGGTGTCGAAGGTGCTGGGGGAGACCCGGAAGGGAATGCCGAGCCTGCGGTCGTTGAAGCCGAAGCCGGCCGCCGTCGTCCGCATCGCGTCCCGGCCCACCCGCACACCCAGCCCGGCGAAGACCGTGTTGCACGACCACTGGAAGGCGTACCGCAGCGACGCGTCCGCGCAGCCCTCGACCTCGTTCGTCAGCCGCGCCGAACTGCCCGGCAGCCGGTACGGGTCCGGGGAGTCGGTGGGCGCGTCCGGATCACGCACCACGCCCGAGTCGAGCGCCGCCGCCGCGGTGACCACCTTGAAGGTCGAACCCGGCGGATACGTCTGCCGGATCGCCCGGTTGAGCATCGGCTTGTCCGCCGCGCCGTTCAGCCGCGCCCATGCCCCGGCCACGCCGGAGTCCGTCCCGGAGAGTTCCCCGGGGTCGTAGGAGGGGGTGGAGACCAGGGCCAGGATCCGGCCGGTGGACGGTTCGAGCGCGGCCACCGCGCCCCGCCGCGCACCGAGCCCGGCGTACGCCGCTTGCTGCGCTGCCGCGTCGAGGGTCGTGACCACGTGACCGCCGGGGTTACGGGCCCGTGCGAGGTCGTTCCAGAGCGGGAGCAGCGAGAGCGCCGGGTCGGTGCCCGCCAGAACGCCGTCCGCGGCGCCCTCCAGCAGGGACGTCCCGTACACCTGGGAGGCGAAGCCGGTGACGGGGGCGTACAACGGGCCGTTCTTGTAGGTCCGTTCGTAGCGGAACTGCTGACCGGAGTCCCGGGAGCCGGTGACCGCGCGCCCGCCGACGAGGATGTCGCCGCGCGGCTGCCCGTAGCGGGCGATCGTGTGGCGGCGGTTGGCCGGATTCTCGTCGTACGCGCGGGCCTGGACGAGCTGTACCCGGGTGGCGTTGACGAGGAGGGCCAGCAGCAGGAGCGCGCAGAAGGCGGCGGCGTGCCGGATGTAGCGGGTCATGGGCCGTCCGTTGCCCGTCACGGCGCGACCTCCCCGCCCTGCTGCTTCTCCTCGGACCGGCCGCGTGCCGAGTCGCTGAGGCGCATCAGCAGGGCCACGATGATCCAGTTGGTGACGACCGACGAACCGCCCTGCGCGAGAAACGGCATGGCCATCCCGGTCAGCGGGATCAGTCCCGTCACCCCGCCGGCGATCACGAAGACCTGGAGCGCCACGATCGAGGCGAGCCCGACCGCGAGCAGCCGGCCGAAGGGGTCGCGCAGGGCGAGGCCCGCCCGGATGCCGCGCTCGACCAGCAGCCCGTACAGGATGAAGATCGCGGAGAGGCCGGCCAGGCCCAGTTCCTCGCCCGCCGTGGCCAGGATGAAGTCCGACTTGACGGCGAAGCCGATGAGGATCGAGTGGCCGGCGCCGAGGCCCGTGCCGAGGAACCCGCCGGCGGCGAACGCGAAGAGGGACTGGGCGAGTTGGTTCGGGCCCCGGCCCGCCTCGATCGAGGCGAAGGGGTGCAGCCAGTCCTCCACGCGGCTGTGCACGTGCGGCTCCAGCCAGCCGACGGCGAAGGCTCCGCACGCCGCCAGCAGCAGGCCCACCGCGATCCAGCCGGTGCGGCCCGTGGCCACGTACAGCAGGACCACGAAGAGGCCGAAGAAGAGCAGCGAGGTGCCGAGGTCGCGTTCGAGGACCAGTACGCCCACGCTCAGCAGCCAGACCGCGACGATCGGGCCGAGTACGCGCCCGGTGGGCAGCTGGAGCAGCCGGATCCGCCGGCCGGTGTACGCGAGGGCGTTGCGGTTGGCTGCGAGGTAGCCGGCGAAGAACAGCGCGAGCATGACCTTCGCGAACTCGCCCGGCTGGATGGAGAACCCGGCGATCCTGATCCAGATCCGGGCGCCGTTCACCGAGGGGAAGAAGATCGGCAGGACGAGGAGGGCCAGCGCGGTGACGACGGACACGTACGTGTAGCGCTGGAGCACCCGGTGGTCGCGCAGGAGCACCACCACCGCGATGAACAGGCCGACGCCAAGTGTCGACCAGACGAGTTGCGTGGGTGCCGCCCGGTCGGCCGGGGTCTCCAGGTCGAGCCGGTAGATCAGGACCAGGCCCAGGCCGTTGAGCAGGACCGCGATCGGCAGCAGCAGCGGGTCGGCGCAGGGGGCGCGCAGGCGCACCGCGAGATGCGCGAGGAGCGCGAGCACGCCCAGCCCGGCGCCGTATCCGGCGGCGCCGGGCGGGACGGATCCGGTCCTGGCGAGCCCGACAGCGCAGTAGCCGTACACGGAGAGCAGGACGGCCATGACGAGGAGGGTGAACTCGATGCCACGGCGCCGGGGGAGGCGTACAGCGGGAGCCGGCGGGTCCGCCTGCGCTGTCGTTCCGGGCGAGAGCATGTCCGGAAGTTAGCAAGCTGGTCGCCCGATGTCCTGTTATACAGCGACAAGTGGGCTGTTCCGGTGCGCCTCGGAAGGCGCTCGGGAAGCGCTCAGCACCAGCGGGGCGAGGCGCCGATGTTGTCGATGTAGCGGGCGGCTCCCCAGGCCCAGGTGCCGTCCGCGAGGAGGTACCACAGGGGATTGCCCTGGACGCTCTGGCCGGGGGTCTTGCAGAAGATGGAGACGACCTCGCCGTACTCCGCGAAGCCGATGACGGAACTGCTGCGGGTCGGCTTGTCCCGCAGGTTCAGCCCGCCGGGCGCGCTGATGCGGCCCTTGTAGTACCTGGGGTGGCTGCTGTCGTGGCTGCTGTCGTGGTCGCCCCAGTCGTCACCGGCGAGGGCGGGGCTCGTGGCGGCCCCGACGGCGAGAGCGCCGCCGGCGGCGGCTATGCCGAGACGGATGAAAGCGGTACGCAGAGACATGGCGGGCTCCTCCGAAATGGGGACCAAGGCTGACTAACCGCCACATTAGAATCCCCCTCCCACAACCGCCCGCCACACTGAGCCATCGGGGCACCGCAACGCTTGCTCTCGGGGCCGCAGCCCTCAGGGGCGCGGGGAACGGCGCAGTCCTTTGTCTTTGGGGGGCGCAGCCCTCAGGGGCGCGGGGAACGGCGCAGTCTTTCGCCTTGGGGGGGCGCAGCCTTTTAGGGGCGCGGGGAACGGCGCAATCTTTTGTCTTGAGGGACGCGGGACCGTGCCGACACGCGACTCCACCGCGCCGCGCCGCGCCGGCAAACACTCCGGGTCGGCACGGCCGGAGGGCTACTCGGCCAGCTCCTCCAGGAGCCGAGCCGTCGCCAGCCCGGTCCGCAGATACTCCACGAAGCGCTCGTTGTGCAGGGCCCAAGGCGAGCGCCGGGAGCGGATCAGCCGGATCGCCTCGTCGGCCGTGTGGCCCGCGAGGACCAGGGCGTGGGCGACGACGAGGCCCGAGCGGTTGTAGCCGTGGTAGCAGCGGACCAGCACGCTCCTGCCCTCGTCCAGCGCCTCGGCCGCGGTCCGGGCGAGCCGTATCACGCCGGCCAGCTGGGTGCCGTCCAGTGGCCCGTCGGGGATGGGCCACACATGGTGCTCCACGCCCGGCTCGGGGCCGTGGCCGGGTAGTCGCAGCAGGGTCAGCACCAGGTCGAACTCGTCGTGTACGACGGCGAACTCCGGTTCTCCCGACCGGCCCGTGTACTCGTGCCCGCCCATCCACAGACCGGGCACTATCTCGCTCCACGGGCTGTCCGGGACCGGTACGTCGGGTTGCCTTCTGCGAGCCCGCAACGGCGCCTCCCCCTCCAACTACTGCCAAAGGTAACCGCCTTCTTGCCCCTGGAGCACCCCGCCTGTTCCCATGGTCGAGAGGTGATGATGCATGAACGCACTGCGCGTCATACCGACTTGGCGGCACGGTCAGGAACGGCTCTACGTCTGCCGCACGGACGGCAGGAACGTCGCCTGGTACGACAGGGAGGCCGCCCGGGTCAATCTGCTCAGCGAGGAGGGGCGCGAGGACGTGCTCGACGCGCTCGGGCCGTTCCTGACCGGAACGGTGACGGTCGGACCGCCACCGGTGCCGACCCCCGCCGAACTCGCCCGGCTGTCCCTGCACCCGGACGACGACCTCGCGCCGAACCGGCCCGGAGAGGCCCTGCAGACCGTGCTCGACCACGAGCCGGGTCCGCAGCGGCGGCTGCGACCGGATCCCAGGCGGCACGCCCTCGCGGCGGAACTCGCGGTGGGCGAGGCGCTGGACCGGCTGGAGGGGGCCGGATGGCGCGTCCTGCACTCGGTGCCGCTGCCTGGCGGGGGCCGCGTCCATCACCTGGTGATCGGCCCGGGAGGCCTGTTCGCCGTGCGCACGGTGCCCGCCCGCAAGCAGCGCGTCCTTGTCGCCGATCCGATGGTCACGGTGGGGCGCCGGGAGGCCCGGCCGCTACTTCGCGGGGTCCGCGCCGACGCGGACCGCGCCTCGTACGCCCTCACCGCCGAGGTGCGCCCCGTACTGGCCCTCTTCGCGCCCCGGGTCGTCTCGGTGACGGCCCCGCTGCGCGAGATGCGCATGCTGCTGGACACCGATGTGACGTCGCTGGCCCGGTCGGGAGGCGTCCTCAAGCCGGCGGACGTCGAGGCGCTGCACGCCATGGCCCGCGACCGGGGGACGTGGGTACGGGTCTGAGGCCCCGCCGCCCGGAAGGGGCGCGGGAGGAACTGCGCGGCCCACCCCACCGGCCCGCAGGCTGTGCGTCAGGGCAGTGATCCCGCCCGGCCGGCGTCCAGCAACGGCTCCAGCAGGTCGCCGTGGCGCTCCAGGCGAGGTGCGATGTCCTCGGCCGTGAAGGCCAGCTCGGAAGGGGCGGCGCAGGACTCGACCTCGTCCCAGGTGACCGGGGTGGAGACCGTGGGGGACTCGCGGGCCCTGAGCGTGTACGGGGCGGCGGTGGTCTTGCGGGCCGCGTTCTGGCTGAAGTCGACGAAGACCTTGGAGGGGCGCAGGCTGCGGGTCATACGGTGGACGACCAGACTGGGCAGATCGGCCTGCGCCTCCACCGCGAGAGCCTTGGCGTAGGCGGAGACCTCGGCGGACGGGGTCGGCTCCAGGGCGGCCAGCAGATGCAGCCCCTTGGAGCCGGAGGTCTTCGCGTACGCCGTCAGACCGTCCGCCGCCAGCCGGTCGCGCAGCCATACGGCGACCCGGCAGCACTCCACGATCGTGGCCGGTGCGCCGGGGTCCAGGTCGAGGACCAGCCGGTCGGCGACATCCGGGGTCCGCGCCGACCACTGCGGGGTGTGGAACTCGGTGACCAGGTTCGCCGCCCACATCAGGGACGGCAGGTCCTGGACCAGGACCATCCGGGCCGGACCCTCCGAACGGGGGACCTCCGTGGTGGCGACCCAGTCGGGCGTACCGGGCGGGACGTTCTTGGTGAAGAAGACCTGGCCGTCCGGGCCGTCCGGATAGCGCAGCAGGGAGACCGGGCGGTCGCGGAGATGGGGGAGGAACGCCTCCGCCGCCGTCGCGTAGTAGTGCAGCAGCTCGCCCTTGGTGAAGCCCGTCGCCGGGTGGAGCACCTTGTCGAGGTTGCTCAGGGTCACCTTTCGCCCGGCCACCTCAGTGATTGGCGTCATAAGATGACAATCCCACGTATTCATACGAAAACGGGTGGGTGGGAAACGGGTGGAAGCGACCTGAAGGGTGTCGAACGTGAGATCCATTTGGAACGGTGCCATCTCCTTCGGCCTGGTCAGCATCCCGATCAAGCTGGTGAACGCCACGGAGAACCACTCGATCTCCTTCCGCCAGATCCACACCGAGGACGGCGGCCGCATCCGCTACCGCAAGGTGTGCGAGGTGGAGGAGCGGGAGGTGACGTCGTCCGAGATCGGCAAGGCGTACGAGGACGCGGACGGCACGATGATCCCCATCACGGACGAGGATCTGGCCTCCCTGCCGATCCCGACCGCCCGGACGATCGAGATCGTGGCCTTCGTGCCGGCCGACCGGATCGACCCGCTCCAGATGGACACGGCGTACTACCTGTCGGCGAACGGGGTGCCGGCGGCCAAGCCGTACACCCTGTTGCGGGAGGCGCTGAAGCGCAGCCGGAAGGTCGCCATCGCGAAGTTCGCGCTGCGCGGGCGCGAGCGGCTGGGCATGCTGCGGGTCGTCGACGACGTCATCGCCATGCACGGGCTGCTGTGGCCGGACGAGATCCGGGCGCCCGAGAACGTCGCCCCGGACGCGGATGTCACCGTCCGGGACAAGGAACTGGACCTGGCCGACGCGTTGATGGACACGCTCGGGGAGGTCGACCTCACGGAACTGCACGACGACTACCGCGAGGCGGTGGAGGAACTGATCGCTGCGAAGGCGTCCGGGGAGGCGGCGCCGTCCGCTCCCTCCGCCGAGAAGTCCGGCGGCAAGGTCATCGACCTGATGTCCGCGCTGGAGAACAGCGTCCGGCAGGCGCGGGTCGCGCGGGGTGAGGACGCCGACGCCGACGCCGCCTCCGGCGGGGGCGGGGCCGAGGTGAAGCCCCTTCGCAAGGGGGCGGCGCGGAAGACGGCCGCGAACTCTTCCAAGCCGGCTTCCGGGAAGAAGAAGGCGCCGGCCAAGAAGACGACCACGAAGTCTGCGGCAGGCTCGAAGAAAACCGCGACGAAGAAGACGTCGGACGCCCCCCCACCCAAAAAGACGTCCCCCCGAAAACGAGCATCGGCCTGACCGGGCCCCGAGACTCGACCGCAGGTCGTCTGTGGCTGGCCGCGCAGTTCCCCGCGCCCCTTAAAAACGCGCCTGCGGTCGCGTGTGGGGCGGGGGCGCTCCGGGATATGTGGTCGGCGCTCCCGAGCCGACAAGTGAACGAACCTTGCCGCGCCGCCCACACATCCCGAACCACCCCCTCAGCACACATCAGCGCCCATAGCCCCCAGAAACTGCCCGCCCCACCCCCGGCCTTTTAGGGGCGCGGGGAACGGCGCGCTCAGCCACGCACGACCCGCACGTACGCACACATCGCTCACCCCCACCCCCTAGGGGCGCGGGGAACTGCGCACCCAGCCACGTACGACCCGCACGTACAAACCCCTCCGGCCACCCCAGGCCTTTCAGGGGCGCGGGGAACTGCGCAACAACCCCCACCGGCCGAAGCCGAAGCCGAAGCCGAAGACGAAGCCCGAGCCGACGCCGAGGTCAGACCCCTCAGCCAACCGCGGCCAGTCGGACCGGCAGAGTCCGATGCCCGTTCGAGATGAACGACGCCACCGGCTCCAACCGACTCCCACCCGCCGCAAGCCGAATCCCCGGAAACCGATCGAAAAGCGCGGGAAGCGCAACCCGGGCCTCCATCCGCCCCAAGGGAGCCCCAAGACAGAAGTGCACCCCGTGCCCGAACGCCAAATGCTCCTTACCGAGCCGGGTGACATCGAAGACACCGGCATCCGCACCGTGATCCACTGGATTGCGCCCCGCCGCGGCGTAAGCCGCAAGAATCGCCTCCCCCTTGCGAATCACCACCCCCGAAGGCCCACCCAGCCCCCCGACCGCCACGTCCTCCACCGCGTACCGCAACGGCAGACTCGCCACCGGCGCCTGCACCCGCAACGTCTCCTCGATCACGTCGTCCCAGCCGGCCCGCCCCGCCCGGACATGCGCGAGCTGTTCCGGATGGGTGAGCAGCGCATGGATCGCGTTGTCGATGAGGTTGACCGTGGTCTCATGCCCCGCGCTGATCATCAGCACCAACGTGTCGAGTAACTCCTGCTCACTCAGCCGCGTACCGCCCTCGTCGTCCCGCGCCGAGATGAGCGCGGAGGTGAGATCGTCCCCGGGCGACTCCCGCTTGGCGGCGACGAGTTCGCCGAGTGCCGCGTACAGCCGCGCGTAGATGTCCGTCACCTCCTCCGGCGTGGCCGCGGTGTTGAAGACGCCGTCCACCACGGCCCGCAGCTCCGCCCCCTTCTGCTCGGGCAGCCCGAACAACTCGCTGATCACCTGGATCGGCAGCGGATAGCAGAACTCCTCGCGCAGATCGACGACTTCGGACCGCCGTCCGGCCTCCTCGATCCGGTCGAGCAGCTGCTTGGTGATCTCCTCGATACGAGGCCGCAGCGCGGCGGTACGACGCGCGGTGAAGGCCTTCGACACCAGGGCCCGCAGCCGTTTGTGCTCCCCGCCGTACGCCGTGAACATGTTCCGCACGGCGACCCAGGTGAACAGCGGCCACTCCGGGGAGATCTCCCCGTTGATCCACAGCGGCCAGTGCTGCCGTGGATCCTTGGACACCCGCGCGTCCGTGAGCAGCCGTTTCAGCAGGTCCGTACTGCTGACCGCCCAGGCCTGGACGCCGCCGGGGAGTTCCACCCGCGTCACCGGGCCGCGCTCGCGTATCCGTGCCGCCTCGCCGTGGATGTCGCGACCCGACGGGTCGATGACGACGGTCCCCTGCTCCGACCGTTCCAACCGCTCTGCCTGTTCTGACATGGGAGCCTCCCGGTACGCACACTCGAACCGCTGCAACAGCAAGACGCCGAGTGACGTTACGGGGCGGCGGCCCGCGCCAACGAGAGCGCGCGAGACCCACTGCGCACGCCGACAAGTTCCCTACGCGTAGAGGCAAGTCGAGGCGGCCTGTCCGTTCTATGGTCATGATCCCGGGTGACAGGTGGAGGCGGCCGAACCATGCCGAGCAGTGATGCGCCGATGTGGCTGCGACCGCTGGGCCCGGAGGTGCGGACCCTCCCGGCCGGCCAGTGGTGGGACGCGGTCCGGGTCCCGCTCGCCACGGGCCTGGGCGTCCTCGAACATCTGGGCCCGCGTACGGGAGCGGTGATCGAGGACGGCTACGGCGGCGTCCTGTACTGGCTCGTCCCGCCGGGCGAGGCCGCCACCTGGGACGTTCACCCGGCCCGCGTTCTCGGCCCGGGCTCCCACGTGGCCGTTCCGCCCCGGCACCGTACGTACGCGCCCGGTCTGCACTGGCGCGTGCCGCCGACCAGGACCCGGCACTGGACGGACCCGGTCCACCTCCACGCCGCCCTGCGCCTCACCCTGTCCTGATCCGATCCAGGGCCCGCCCGGCGGTTTCCTTGCTTTCGGCATCCTGACGCGGAGATCTTGACGGCTTTGAGTTACCGGTAACATCATGGTTGCCGTAGCGCCGTCGCCGACGCCCCGGTCGGCTCGTCGCCCGCGGGAACGCGGGCCTTCAACCGCCAACTGGAGTCCGCGTGAGTGACCACGTGAGTGGCCGCGTGAGCAACGACGTCACCGGTCCGTCGACCGTGCCACCGGTCCCGAACGCTGTGCGGCCCGTGCCCGTGTTCAGCACCGCGGCCGTCGTCGCCTCCTGCGGCGGGTTCGTGCTCATCGGCGCGCTCCAGGCGCTGTACGGGCCCTCGATCCCCGCCCTCCGCGAGGAGTTCGGGCTCTCCCCCTCGGCCGCCGGGCTCGGGCTGAGCGCGCACTTCGTCGGTGGCGTCGCCGGAGTGCTGCTCTTCGACCGGCTGTACGGCCGGCTCGGCAACCGGCAGATCCTCGGGGCCTCGTACCTGCTGATGGCCCTCGGCGCGGCGGGCTTCGCACTCGCGCCGAACTGGCCCGTCGCGCTGACCGCGGCCCTGCTCGCCGGGCTCGGTTTCGGCGGTGTCGACTACGGGCTCAACCAGCTGTTCGCCGTCGGCTTCGGCCACCGTTCGACCGCCATGCTCAACATCCTCAACGCGCACTTCGGCGTGGGCGCGATCCTCGGACCGGCCGTGATCGGCGTGGTCGGCGCCGAGCACTATCCGGTCGTCTTCCTCGTCTTCGCCGTCGTCAATCTGCCGCTGCTGCTGTGCCTCAGGGGAGTACGCGAGCACGCGCCCCAGCCGGGTGCGGGGGAGCAGCCGGTGGGCGGTACGTCCGCTCTCGGCCGCAGCCTGGGGTCGGTGCTCGCCCTGTTCGTCACCCTGTACGTGCTGCACGTGGGCATCGAGGCGGGCGTCGGCGGCTGGGAGCCCACCCACCTGGAGGCGGTCGGGTACGGTGCGGGCGCCGCGGCCACCGCCACCTCCGTGTACTGGCTGATGATGACCGTCGGCCGCTTCCTCGCGGCACCGCTCGCGCTGCGCCACTCCGCCCAGTCGATCCTCACCGTCTCGTGCGCCGGCATGACGGCCTGCCTGCTGCTGGCCACGATCCCGGGCCTCGCCCCCTACGCGTACGCCGGAGTCGGCCTCTTCATCGCGCCGATCTTCCCCACCGGTCTGCCCTGGCTCAACCGGGCCGCCCCGAAGGCCCGCAGAGCGGGCGCGGTGGTCATCGCCGCCTCGATGATCGGCGGAGTCGTGGCCGGACCCGCGCTCGGCAAGGCCATCGAGTGGTCCGGGGTGCGTGCCGTCCCGCTCCTGCTGGGCGCGGTCTCGGCACTGTGCCTGGCCGCCACGCTCTGGCTGGTCCGTGCCACGCGCCCGGCGGCGGCCGACCGCTGAAGCCCCGCGGCGTCGACCGCAGCCGCGATTCCCCACACCGATCCCCGCACCGATCCCCTGTCCGAGCCGAAGGGAAGCAGCATCCTGATGACTGTTCTGAGTACGTCCTCCGACGGGTTCCGGCTCCATGGAGAGCCGTTCCGGATCATCTCCGGTGCGATGCACTACTTCCGCGTCCACCCCGCCCAGTGGGCCGACCGGCTCCGCAAGGCCCGGCTGATGGGCCTCAACACGGTGGAGACGTACGTCCCGTGGAACCTCCACCAGCCCGAACCCGGCACCCTCGTCCTCGACGGCATCCTCGACCTGCCCCGCTACCTGCGGCTGGCCCAGGCCGAGGGCCTGCACGTCCTGCTGCGCCCGGGCCCGTACATCTGCGCCGAGTGGGACGGCGGCGGTCTGCCGTCCTGGCTCACCGCGGACACGGACATCCGGCTGCGCACCGGAGACCCCCGCTTCACCGACGCCCTCGACCGCTATCTCGACCTGCTGCTGCCCCCGCTCCTGCCCCGACTGGCCGCGAACGGCGGCCCGGTGATCGCCGTACAGGTGGAGAACGAGTACGGGGCGTACGGCGACGACCGCGCGTACCTGGAACACCTTGCCGAGGCATTCCGCGCCCGGGGTGTCGAGGAACTTCTCTTCACCTGCGACCAGGCCGACCCGGCGCACCTGGCGGCCGGGAGCCTCCCCGGTGTCCTCACGACCGGCACCTTCGGCAGCAGGATCACCGAGTCCCTTGAGCAGTTGCGGGCCCATCAGCCCGAAGGGCCGCTGATGTGCGCGGAGTTCTGGATCGGCTGGTTCGACCACTGGGGCGAACCGCACCACGTGCGCGACGCGGCCGACGCCGCCGCCGACCTCGACCGGCTGCTCTCCGCGGGCGCCTCGGTCAACATCTACATGTTCCACGGCGGCACCAACTTCGGCTTCACGAACGGCGCCAACCACGACCACGCGTACGCGCCCGTCGTGACCTCGTACGACTACGACGCCGCCCTCACCGAATCGGGCGACCCGGGCCCCAAGTACGACGCCTTCCGGGAGGTCATCGCCCGCCACGCCCCGGTTCCCGATGAGCCCGCCCCGGCGCCGAGTCCCAAACTGCCGCCCACGGTCGTGGAGTTGGGCGACCGTGCGTCGCTCCTCCCGCACGCGAGCGTCCTGGCCGAGCCGGTACGCGTCGACGCCGGCCCGGTGACGACGGAGGAGCTGGGCCTGCGGGCCGGATACACCCTCTACCGCACCACGGTCCCCGTATCCGGCGACGGTGTCCTGCACTTCGCGGGCGGGGTCGGTGACCGCGCCCAGGTCTTCGTGGACGGCACCCCCGCCGGCGTACTGGAACGAGAACGGCATGAGGAAGCCCTGTCCGTGCGCGTTCCGCGGGCCGGTGCCACGCTCGACGTGCTCGTCGAGAACATGGGCGGGGTCAACTACGGCCCGCGCATCGGCGCCCCGAAGGGCCTGCTCGGTCCCGTCACCTTCGACGGCGACGCCCTGCACGGCTGGGACTGCCACCCCCTGGCCCTGGACACCGCGGGTGCGGTTCCCTTCGCGCCGGCCGCGGACTTGCCGTCCGACGCCGGGCCCGTCTTCCACCGCGGCACCTTCGAGGTCCGCACGCCCGCCGACACCTTCCTCGCCCTGCCCGGCTGGACCAAGGGCCAGGCCTGGATCAACGGCTTCCACCTCGGCCGCTACTGGAACCGCGGCCCGCAGCGCACGCTGTACGTGCCCGCGCCCGTCCTGCGCCCCGGCACCAACGAACTCGTCCTGCTGGAACTGCAGGCCACGACCGAGCCACGCGTCCACCTCACCGACACGCCCGACCTCGGCCCGGTGAAGCCCTGATGCCGCCGCTTCGCCTGAAGTCGTCCACACCGGCCGAGCCACCTCTCACCGGCCACCTCCCCTTCTCCGACGCCCCCGGAGTCCCCGACCCGATCGAGGTGACCAGCCGCTGCCTCACCCGCGGCGGGCGGCCCTGGTTCCCGGTCTCCGGCGAGTTCCACTACTCCCGCTACCCGGCGGGGGAGTGGGAGGAGGAGTTGCTGAAGATGAAGGCGGGCGGGGTGACGGCCGTCGCGAGTTACGTCATCTGGATCCACCACGAGGAGGTCGAGGGCCGGATCCGCTTCGACGGCGACCGGGACCTGCGGCGCTTCGCGGGACTCTGCGCCCGCCATGGCCTGGACTTCGTCCCGCGCATCGGCCCCTGGTCCCACGCGGAGGTCCGCAACGGCGGCTTACCCGACTGGCTCCTGGCCCGCGCCCGCACCCCGCGCACCGACAATCCGGCCTACCTGGAACCCGTACGCACCTGGTACGAGGCGATCGCGGGGCAGCTGAGCGGGCTCGACCGCGCGCACGGCGGCCCGATCATCGCCATCCAGATCGAGAACGAGCTGTACGACCGGCCCGGTCACCTGCTGACGCTGAAGCGCATGGCCCAGGCGGCCGGCCTGAGCGCCCCGCTGTGGACGTCGACGGCGTGGGGAGGCGTCCGACTCCCGCCCGACGAACTGCTTCCGCTGTACGGCGGCTACCCCGAGACCTTCTGGACCGAGGCCGACGGCGGCTGGCCCGACACCTGCCGCACACACTTCTTCTTCACCCACCAGCGCGACGACGAGGGCATCGGCGCCGATCTGCGCCCGACGACGGTCCGCGGCACCGAGCCGATCACTACGGAGGGGCGATTCCCCTGGGCCACCTGCGAGTTGGGCGGCGGCATGGCGGTCTCGTACCACCGCCGCCCCCGGGTCGACGCGGCCGACGTCGGCGCGCTCGGCCTCACGAAGATCGGCTGCGGTTCCGTGTGGCAGGGCTACTACATGTTCCACGGCGGTACGAATCCGGTGGGCGAGCGGACGACCCTCCAGGAGTCCCACGCGACGGGCTACCCCAACGACCTCCCCGTCCGCACGTACGACTTCCAGGCCCCGCTGGGCGAGTACGGCCAGTACCGCCCCTCGTACGACGAACTGCGCCTGCAGCACCTGCTGTTGGCGGACTTCGGTCATCTGGTCGCGCCGATGGCGTCCTTCCTCCCCGCGCGGCAGCCGGTGGGGCAGGACGACCGGGACACCCTGCGCTGGGCGGTCCGGGCCGCGGAGGACTCCGGCTTCCTCTTCGTCAACAACCACCAGCCGCACGAGGCGCTGCCGGAGCACCCGGACACCTCGTTCACGGTCGAGTTCCCGGCGGGGCCCGCGCTCACCTTCCCCAGCACATCGGTCACGGTCCCGACGGGCGCGTACTTCTGCTGGCCGCTGCGCCTGGAGGTGGGCGGCCTGCGCCTGGACTGGGCCACGGCCCAGCCCGTCTGCACGGTCGACGCCGACGGCCGTACGGTCCTGGTACTCGCCGCGACGGACGGCATCCCGGTCGAACTGGCCCTGGACGCACGGACATCGGCTTCGGTGCGCGTCCCTTCCGGGCAGAGCGCCACACTCGACGACCGCGTCCTGATCACGGGGCTGCGTCCCGGCACCGACGCCCTGGTGGAGGTGGACACGGCGGACGGCGAACGGGTCGGCCTCCTGGTCCTGGACGCGAAGACGGCCCGTACCGCCTACAAGGGAGTCGCCTGGGGAGCGGAGCGGCTGGTGCTCTGCGAGGCCGGCGCCGGCCTCGGCCTCGGAGCGGGTGTCGGTGTGGGTGTCGTCTTCGACGAGCACGCGCGGGACGGGCAGGGCGAGGTACGGGTGCACGGTCCGGCCGGTGACACTTCGCTCGCCGTGCTGCCCGCGCCGCGACGGCCTCCGGTGGTGACGGGCGCGAGGGTGCGGGAGTCGGGAGACGGGGTGTTCACGCGATACCACCTGACGGACGAGGGCCGGGACCCGCGTTTCGGGGGAGGGGGAGTGGAGGTGGGAGGGGGAGGGGGAGCAGGGCTCGGATCGGCCGAGCTGGTCCGTGCCGCGGGGCCGGCGCCCGCACCCGTGACAGGCGTGCAGGGCCGGGCGAGCGCCCCCGCCGACGAGCACTACGACACGACCGCCGCCGAGTACGCCCTCACCGTCCCGGACGGACTCCCGCTCACCGGAACCCTCCTGCGCGTCCACTGGTCCGGGGACGTGGCACGCGCGTACGTGGGCGACAGGCTGGTGGCGGACCAGTTCCACGCGGGGCGGGTCTGGGACATCGCCCTGGACCGGCTCCCGGCGTTCGCCCTTCGGGGGGAGGGGCTGCGGCTGAGGGTGCTGCCGAGGGCGCCGGACGCGCGGGTGTACGTGGCGGACGCGTCCGCTGCCGACGGGGCTGTGGCGGCGGTCGGGCGGGTCGAGTGGGTGGCGACGCGTACGTGGGTGATCGGGGAGGTCTGAACCCGTCGCACCTTTTCCCTCGCTCCCGCCCGGCGGCCTATTCTGTGGCCAGCCGGGCGGGAGTACGACCGGCGGGACGAACCGTGAATCTGCCTGAAGGACACCACTCGCCATGACCCGAAGTGCCGGTGACGGCGTGCCGCTCCAAGGACCTGGAACCGGACCCGGGCCAGTATCCGGATCCGGGCCAGTATCCGGATCCGGGCCAGTATCCGGATCCGGGCCAGTATCCGGACCCGGGCCAGTGTCCGGGCCCGGACCCTCCGGGGGTGCCCCCAAGGGCCGCAGTCGGCGCAACTTCGCGGGCGCGCGGCCGGTGATGGACGACGTGGCGCGGCTCGCCGGTGTCTCCAAGCAGACGGTCTCCCGGGTACTCAACGACAACCCGGCCGTCCGCCCCGAGACCCGCGAGGTGGTCCTGACCGCCATGCGGACCCTCGGCTACCGCCCGAGCCGCAGCGCACGCTCCCTGGCCAGCGGCCGGACCCGCATGCTGGGCGTGATCTCCTTCGACGCGGCCCGTTTCGGTCCCGCCTCCATCCTGACCGCGATCAACAGCGCGGCCCAGGACGCGGGTTACCTGGTCAGCTCCATCGCGCTCGACACGGCGGACCGGGCCACCGTCGTACGGGCCGTGGGCACCCTGTCGGCCGAGGGAGCGGACGGCGTGATCGCCATCGCCCCCCAGCGCTGGGTGGGCAAGGCGCTGGCGGACGCGCGGCTCGACACCCCGCTGATGGTCCTGGAGAACGACCTCGGCAAGGACGCGTCGTTCGTCACCGCGGACAACTGGGCGGGCGCTCGCAAGGCGACCGAGCACCTGCTGGACCTCGGCCACGCGACGGTCCAGCACATCGCGGGACCCACGGGCTGGCTGTCGGCGGACCGCAGGGTGGAGGCCTGGCGGGCCACGCTGAAGGCGGCGGGGGCCGCGGTCCACGAGCCCCTCGTCGGCGACTGGAGCGCCGACTCGGGCTACGAACTGGGCCGCAGACTGGCCGACGACCCCGACGTCACCGCGATCTTCGCGTCCAACGACCAGATGGCGCTCGGCGTGCTCCGCGCCCTGTACGAGTCGGGCCGCCGGGTCCCGGACGACGTCAGCGTGGTCGGCTACGACGACATCCCCGAGGCCGCGCACCTGCTTCCTCCCCTGACCACGGTCCGTACCGACTTCCCCGAGATCGGTACGCGTTCCCTGCGCCTGCTCCTGTCCCAGCTGGACGGCCCGCCGGAACCGGAACTGGGCCGGGTGGTGCCGGTCGAACTGATCGTGCGCAGGAGTACGGGTCCGGCGCCGACCCGTTGAGCGATTGCGTGCTCACACGGGTCATGGACGAGGAAAATCTGTGTGGATCAGGTGAGTGGGCAGGCACTTCGGCGATATAGAAAGGACACATGCCGGAGCACGAGACCCCTGTCGGAGCCACAGATGACGCCGATGTCACCGAGGACCTTGCCGTCACCGAGGGCTTGGCCGTCACCGAGGACCTGGACGTCATGAAGGACGTGAGTGAAGTGGCGGTGGGAACCACAGTTGTTGCCGGCGCGGGCGTCGACGACGTCGACGCGGTGACCCGGGCGGTGCTGACCGCCTCGCGCGTGCTGGTCGCGGTCTCGGCGCGTTCGCTCGCCGAGGTCGAGGAACGGGTGACACTGCCGCAGGTCCGGATGCTGGTCGTGCTGTCCACGCGCGGCGCCACCAAACTGGTCACACTCGCCGAACTGCTCCAGGTCGCCCCGTCCACGGCCATGCGCATGGTCGACCGGCTCATCACCGCCGGTCTCGCCGACCGGCAGACCAATCCCGGCAACCGCCGCGAGACCCTGCTGCGGCTCACGGACGAGGGTCGGCGCACGGTCGAGGACGTCACGGCCCGCCGGCGGGCGGAGATCGCCACGATCGTGGAACGCCTCACTCCTGGCCAACGGACGGCGATAGTGGAGGCCTTGACCGCCTTCAACGAGGCGGGCGGCGAGCCACCGGTCCCGGACGTGGACGACGCGGAGGACGGGGTGCCGCACCCGCTGGGCTGGGTGGACCCGCCGACGGGTCACGACGCGTAGACCTCTGCCGTTCACCCGACGGCGGGGGTCGGAGTGGGGGTCGGGGTCGGAGAGGTCGTATTGACGTCCAGCCCCTCGGGCTCGTTGAGGACGAGGACGGGCGAGCCGGGCTGCGGGGCGGGCGGGGTCAACTCTGCCTTGGGGAGCTTGGGCGGGGTGGTCTGCTGGAAGTTGACCTGGTCGTAGTTGACGAGGTCGGTCTTCTCCAGCACGGTGATGTGGTCGAGGACGGTGTCGTTGGCCAGGTCGGCGAGTTCACGGATCATGGTGTTCTTGGTGTTGGCGCGGATCTTCGCGATGACGGGGAAGATCTGCCCATGCGTGACGCGCATGATGTTGACGGCGGTCGTGTCGAACTGCTGCCCGGTGCTTCCGTCCACGGTGGCCACGAACTGCTGCTGTTGCGGGCTGGCCTGGTTGGGCAGGGTGACGCCCAGCTCGGGTGCGATCTTCCGACACATCTCGTCGAGCCCGGAGTGCCCGGCGACGAGATGCTTCCCGGCCTCCTTCATGGCGGGAGTGGTCCCCCGCTCCATGGCCATCAGGCCGAGGGGATGCTCCCAGAGTCCGGCGGCCCGAACCTTGACGACGAAGTCGCGATCGGCTTCGGTCAGGGGCCCGTACCGGGTGTTGGCGATGATGCGGTCCTGGCTGGTCGTGGTGGTCTCCACACCGACGAGAGCCGGATACGTGAGCGCGGCAAGCGTCACGACCAGCCCACCGATCACGAATACGGTCCCTGCCGTGCGTTGCGTGACACGCATGCTGCCTCCTGAGCTGAACGACCCGGTCCACAGGAGGTACGTACGAGAAGCACGGGCCAATCATTGCTCAGGGTAAATTTTGCACTCGCGCGGATTTGGCCCACCGGGCCGGACGTCTTCGTAACCGGGCGGTACGGCGTCCTGGGGTGCGGCGGGTTCGTCCTCCGGACGTGCTGGTGGGGCTGAACGGCTGGCAGGCACCGAATGCCACCAGTCGAACGGCCCCCAGACCCGGTCGACGATCGAGCGCACGCCACGGAAGATCAGCACGAGGAGGGCGGCGAGGATGAGGAGCAGAACCCAGCCGACGACGAGAAAGACGATCGTGAAGATCAACATCGCGTCGGCCGTCGACATCCCTCACCTCGCCACGGAGACCGCACTCTCCCGAGAGAGCGCTTCTGCAAGGAAATGTACGAGCGAGGCCGTCGCGTGTCGATGGACCGACCGGACCGGCCGGACATTCCCCGGCCGCCGCGAACGCCACTCCGCTGCGGACTGCGGCTTTGGCGAGGGGCGTTGCTCAGCGCAGATGATCGACGAAGACGCTCCATGCGCCGAGAGAAAAGGCGAGGGTGGGGCCGGTGGGGCGTTTGCTGTCGCGGACGGGTATGAGGGGAGCGAGGTTGCCGGCGACCTCGACGCAGTTGCCTTGGCCGCCGCTGTAGCTACTGGCATGCCATACGGCGTCCGTGAGTACGGGCTGTATGTGGTGGTCCTGGCTCATGCTTGGTACTCCTTGGCGATGCGGCTGATCAGCGTGCGTGATTCCGTGGGAGGCAGCGCCGTGGTACGGGCGTCGTCGAAGAGAGTGCGGTAATAGGCGACGGCCGGTTCGCGCTCCACCCAGATGTTGCCGGTCGGGGTCTCCGTCAATACAAGGTCGAGCGACGTCACCTGAGGGAAGCTCAGCAGCAGGTACGGGCCGAACATGCCTGAGTGTGCGCCACGCGCGAACGGCAGCACCTGGACAGTGATGTTGGGCCGCTCCGCCATGGCGAGTAGGTGCTCCAACTGTGCCTGCATCACGGTGGGGCCGCCCACGTGCTGGCGCAGGACTCCTTCTGCCAGTACCGCCCAGAGCGACATGGGGTCCTTGTCGGTAAGCCGACGCTGCCGGGCGAGCCGGACCTGCACGAACTGGTCGATCTCCGCAGGCGTCTGCCAAGCCCGCGAGGCGACTGTCACCGCACGGCCGTACTCGGCGGTCTGAAGCAGCCCGGGGATCAATTGCACCTCGTATGTTCGGACGCTGTCGCAGATGGCCTCCAGTTCGATCTGATCCCGGTACGAGTCCCCTAGAACGGCGTCGTACGGGTGCCACCATCCGTCGCGGCGACGTCGGTTGGCGCGTTGCGCCATGGCGCTGAGGCGGGCGCGTGTCTCGAAGTCTTGGACTTGGTACGCCTGCATGAGCGCGTTCAGATCCGGAGCGCGGACGGGAACGTGCCCGTTCTCCATCCGGCTGATCTTTCCCTTGGTGCAGTCGAGCAACTCGGCGGCGTCTGCCATGGACACACCCGAGGCCTCACGGAACTTGCGCAGTTCGTCGCCGAGTTGGCGTCCGAGCACGGTGGATGGTTTGACAGTAGGCATGTGTGACTCCTACCAGAGGCCGGGCTTTCAGGCCGCGAAGGTACTCGAAAAGGTGAAACGAGACTATCAACCTCTATGCAACGTTGCGCCAATGCATATGCTGCGGAACGTCTGCTTCGGTGCGCCATTAACTGCCGCCGCGGCGCGGGGATGCGATCGCCACCTATCGACCATCAGGGAGTGCCATGGCAGGGAGCCCGGGCTCGAACGAAGTCACTTTTCAGCTGAGCAACTGCCGTCGCAGCGTGCCGAGAACGCGAGCGCTGGCACACGCCGTGCTCGGCGAATGGGGCGTCGCCCAAGACGTACTGGACGTCGCGGAATTGCTGCTCTCCGAACTGGTGACAAACGCGCTGCGCGCGCACGCACCGAGTAACCAACAGGTTGGCGTCAGGATCGCGAGATCAACGGCAGACGGTCTGCTGAGACTGGAGGTCAGCGACGAGGCCCCGGGCCGGCCCGAAGTGCGGACGCCCAGCGACGACGAGACCGGCGGTCGTGGGCTATTGCTGGTGGAGGCACTGGCTCACCGCTGGGGCGTCGAGGAACGCGAAGGCGGTACCGGAAAAACGGTATGGGCCGAGCTGAAGGCGCCGGACATCATTGCCGAGCCCGCCGAACGGGAGGTCGCGGCGGCGATGGTGCGCCCGGACCAGCTGGTGAAGGTGTGGGGCGAGTGGCGCGCGGTCGTCAGCGCACGAAGCGAACAGCGTGACGGGGACGACCCCGCAGTGCTGCTGAGCCTGGACGAGGGCCCGGCGCTACGAGTCCAGGCAACCGAACCGCTCACCGTCCGGCAACGAGAGGAGGACGCAGGGAACGTATGAGTGTGCGGCAATCCAGCTCGTGACCGCCCCATCAAGACGTACACCGGCAGCATCCGCGCCTACAGCGACCCTGAGTTCGACGACGCGCTGCAAGAGGGGCTTGACCTCATCGCCGAGATCAAGAGGGGCAATCAGGAGTGAGCCGAACCATCGAGCTCGGCATATGACGGGGCCCGGCACAGGGCAACGGCGAGACGTTCGTCTACCGAACCCGCCTCGAACGTCGCGAGGACATGCCGGGCCTGATAGTGGTGTACGTCTACGTGTACTCCAGGCCCACCAGTCAGCGGCGGCAATCATCACGGCCACACCCGACGACGATAAAAACGAGCCGCAGCCCTCACAGGGACTGAGGCAGGGCAGGAGTGCCGCGTCTCACCAGGGCGAGGGAGCGCCGGTCAATGACGGCGTGGCCACGCAACAGCCCTAACCAGCAAGGATCAGGGCGTGGCCCTGGACGGCGGGGAGCGGGCCACGCGACGCCCCCACGCCTGGCGTCTACTCCCGACGGGCCTGGTGAAGCCGGCCGCGCAGAGCGTGGATTTCCTCGTCTGTGACGGGCCCATGCTCGGCCTCTGCAGCCTGAATGATGTCGTTGAGGTCGTCACGTTCGATCTGGCGGGCCACGTCGGCGGCTACACAGGCGGACAGGCCAGAGAGGCCGCTGCGGGCCCTGGCTGCTTCCGCGACGTCGCGCGGCATCGTGATCGAATACTTGCGGACGGTCCCGGGCATGCTGCTCATCTTCCAGCCTGCAACGTGATCGCTGGCGAACGCCCGCTTAAACGGCACCCGGCTGCACATACGCCAAGACCCCGTCTTCAGCGAGAGCACTGATGGCGGGGTCTTTGGGCACCTCATACAGGGTGCCCCCGGCAGGATTCGAACCTGCGCACACGGCTCCGGAGGCCGTTGCTCTATCCCCTGAGCTACGGGGGCGTGTCGGCCGCTGTGGTTGCGGTGACGGGTTGAACCCTACCAGCTCTCTCCGGGTGTTCATGAACGGATTTCGGGGGGTCGGGGAGGGGGCGTCGGAGGTGGCTCGGCGGTTGGTTGGATCTTGGTTGGGTCCGGGTCCGGGCGCGAGCCCGGGATCCCCCGCGTGGGGTGGAAGTAGGGAAAAGCCGGACGCGAACCCGCGCGCCGACCTACTCTCAAGTTGTGCCAGGCGCGTCGGGTCGGGTGCTTGTTGTGGACGACAACAAGGTCATCCGGCAACTGATCAGGGTCAACCTCGAACTGGAGGGTTTCGAGGTCGTGACCGCGGCTGACGGTGTCGAGTGCCTGGACGTCATCCACCAGGTGCGCCCCGATGTGGTCACCCTCGACGTGGTCATGCCCCGGCTCGACGGGCTGCGTACCGCCGCCCGGCTCCGGGCCGATCCGCGTACCCGTAACCTCCCCCTCGCCATCATCAGCGCCTGTACCCAGTACGAGGTCGAGAGCGGCCTCGACGTCGGCGTCGACGCCTTCCTCGCCAAGCCCTTCGAGCCCGCGGATCTGGTCCGGCTCGTACGCCAGTTGCTTGAGCGGCGGGAGAGCGCCGACACCGGTGTGGGCAGTGCCTCCGGCAGTGGGGCCGGTTCGTCGTTCGACAGTGCCGAGAGCCTTTACGGGCCCGGCGGCCACGAGCGCGCCGGCCGCGCCGGGAACTGAGCCCCACGCGACGAGGGCAGGGAGAGAAGGCAGCGCGGAAGCAGGCCTGCCGTCCATATGCCGGACCCTTGTCCAAACCCATTCGCCTACCCACCCCCCTCCTCCCCTACGCTTGTCCCGTGACCCCCGTCGAGCTCTCCAGCACCGTTCTGCGCGCCGTGCGGCGTGCGGTGGACGATGGTGAGCTCGCCGTCTCCGTGCCCGAGCGGGCGCAGGTCGTGCCGCCCGGGCCCGGCGGGCGCGGGGACTACGCCAGCAACATCGCCCTGCGACTGGCCCGGCCCGCGGGTCGGCCGCCGCAGGAAGTCGCCGAGATCCTGCGACCGCACCTCAGTGGAGTGGCGGGTGTCGCGCGGGTCGACATCACCGGTCCCGGGTTCCTCAACATCACCCTCAGCGGCCGGGGGCCCGCCCTCGTCGCGGAGATTCTGCGGCGCCGCGAGCGGTACGGGTACGCCGAAGAGCCGACCGGGCAAGTCGTCCAGCTGCATTACCCGCGCGAAGTGCGCGCCGCCGTCACCGGGCAGGTGCTCGCCCGGATCCTGCGGTCCCAGGGCGCCCTCGTCCGTACCTCCTGCGAGGCCGCGCTCGACCTCGCCTGGGCCGGCCCCCTCGGCGTCACCGTCGACGTCACCCTCGACGCCCACGGCGCGTCCGGCGCGCCCGCGCCGCTCGAAGTCGATCTCCGGCCCGTGCCCGCCGGCCAGGACCCCAGCCACCTCGGCCGGGACGCCGGCCGCTGGGCACTCCTCCACCCCGCGCCCCACGACCGGCCGCGGATCACCGAGGAACACCTCGTCCAGACGGAGGGCAACCCCCTCTTCCGGGTCCGGTACGCGTACGCCCGCTGCCAGGCCCTCGGCCGTAACGCCGCCGCTCTCGGGTTCGCCGCCGCTCCCGGAAACCGCGCAAGCGGCCCCAGCGGCGGTCCCGGCAGCGGCTCCAGCCCGCTTCTCGACGCCCTCGACACCTACCCCCACGCCCTCGCCGCCGCCGCGCGCCACCGCGCGCCCGACCGGGTCGCGCGGCATCTCGTCACCGTCGCCGACGCGCTGCTCGCCTTCCAGCACACCGTGCTCCCGCTGGGGGACGAGAAACCCTCGGCCGCCCACCGTTCCCGGCTCTCGCTCGCCGAAGCCGCCGGGACGGTGCTGGCCGGTGGCCTGTCCCTGCTCGGCATCGACGCACCGACACATCTCTGAGCTGATCAGATCTGATCCTATTGATTTGATATTGATTTGATCCGGTCTGATTTGATTCGATCTGAGATCTTCTAGAAAGCCCAAAAGACATGAGCCGATCCGCACACCCCGCCGGGCCCCGTCACGCCGATGTCCTGCCCGAGGGTCACTACACCGCCCCGGCGGCCGACCTCAACGTCCTCGACCCGAAGGTCTGGGCGCAGACCGTGACGCGTACCGGGAGCGGTTCGGTCAGCGTCGGCGGGATCGATGTGGCGACGCTCGCCGAGGAGTTCGGGACGCCCGCCTACTTCGTCGACGAGACCGACTTCAGGGCGCGGGCGCGCGCCTGGCGTACCGCCTTCGGGCACGACGCCGACGTGTTCTACGCCGGGAAGGCGTTCCTCTCGCGTGCCATCGTGCGCTGGCTGGACGAGGAGGGCCTCAATCTGGATGTGTGCTCCGGCGGTGAGCTCGCCACCGCGCTGTCCGCCGGGATGCCCGCCGACCGCATCGCCTTCCACGGCAACAACAAGTCAGTGGAGGAGATCACCAAGGCCATCGAGGTCGGCGTCGGGCGTATCGTCCTCGACTCCTTCCAGGAGATCGTGCGGGTCGCGCACATCGCGCAGAGCCTAGGCAGGCGGCAGCGCGTGCAGATCCGGGTGACCGTCGGCGTCGAGGCTCACACGCACGAGTTCATCGCCACCGCGCACGAGGACCAGAAGTTCGGGATCGCCCTCGCGGACGGACAGGCCGCCGAGGCCGTCCGGCGCGCGCTCACCCTCGACGGGCTCGAACTGATCGGCATCCACTCCCACATCGGGTCGCAGATCTTCGACATGGCCGGCTTCGAGGTGGCCGCCCGTCGTGTCGTGTCCCTGCTCGCCCAGGTCCGTGACGAGCACGGTGTCGAACTGCCCGAGATCGACCTCGGCGGCGGCCTCGGTATCGCCTACACCAGCGACGACGACCCCCGCGAGCCCCACGAGATCGCCAAGGCGCTCGGGGAGATCGTGACCAGGGAGTGCGAGGCCGCGAAGCTGAGGACTCCTCGGATCTCGGTCGAGCCCGGGCGCGCCATCGTGGGACCGACCGCCTTCACGCTCTACGAGGTCGGCACCGTCAAGCCCCTCGAAGGACTGCGTACGTACGTCTCCGTCGACGGCGGCATGTCCGACAACATCCGTACCGCGCTGTACGACGCCGAGTACAGCGTCGCCCTCGTCTCCCGTACGAGCGAGGCCGAGCCCATGCTCGTACGCGTGGTCGGCAAGCACTGCGAGAGCGGGGACATCGTGGTGAAGGACGCTTTCCTGCCGTCCGACCTCGCGCCCGGTGACCTCATCGCGGTGCCGGCCACCGGCGCGTACTGCCGCTCGATGGCGAGCAACTACAACCACGCCCTGCGTCCGCCCGTCGTCGCGGTCCGCGACGGCGAGGCCAGGGTCATCGTCCGCCGCGAGACCGAGGAGGACCTGCTGCGTCTCGACGTCGGCTGACATGGACGAATGAGCGAGGACGGAAGATCTCCTGTTTTCCGGCCTCGCGCAAATGAAATCGACATCTCACGATCCGGACGAAGGGTAGAAACCCCCGTCCGGTGAGTGAGACTGGTCCCACCGTGACGGTATGAGGAAACGAGGTCGGATGATGCGTACGCGTCCGCTGAAGGTGGCGCTGCTGGGCTGTGGGGTTGTCGGCTCAGAGGTGGCGCGCATCATGACGACGCACGCCGACGACCTCGCCGCGCGTATCGGAGCCCCCGTCGAACTGGCGGGCGTGGCCGTGCGGCGCCCCTCCAAGGTGCGCGCGGGCATCGACCCCGACCTGGTCACCACCGACGCGACCGCCCTGGTCAAGCGGGGTGACATCGACGTGGTCGTCGAGGTCATCGGCGGTATCGAGCCGGCCCGCTCCCTCATCACCACCGCCTTCGAGCACGGCGCGTCCGTGGTCTCCGCCAACAAGGCGCTCCTCGCGCAGGACGGCGCCGCGCTGCACGCGGCGGCCGACGACCACGACGCGGACCTCTATTACGAGGCCGCCGTCGCCGGTGCCATCCCGCTGATCCGGCCGCTGCGCGAGTCCCTCGCCGGCGACAAGGTCAACCGCGTGCTCGGCATCGTCAACGGCACCACCAACTTCATCCTCGACAAGATGGACTCGACGGGCGCCGGCTACCAGGAGGCCCTCGACGAGGCCACCGCCCTCGGGTACGCGGAGGCCGACCCCACCGCCGATGTCGAGGGGTTCGACGCCGCCGCCAAGGCCGCCATCCTCGCCGGGATCGCCTTCCACACGCGCGTACGCCTCGACGACGTGTACCGCGAGGGCATGATCGAGGTCACCTCCGCCGACTTCGCCTCGGCGAAGGCCATGGGCTGCACCATCAAACTGCTCGCCATCTGCGAGCGGGCCGCCGACGGGGGATCGGTCACCGCGCGGGTGCATCCCGCGATGATCCCGCTGAGCCACCCGCTGGCCTCCGTGCGCGGCGCGTACAACGCCGTGTTCGTCGAGTCCGACGCCGCCGGGCAGCTCATGTTCTACGGACCGGGCGCCGGTGGTGCGCCGACCGCGTCCGCCGTCCTCGGGGACCTGGTCGCCGTCTGTCGCAACAAGCTCAGCGGCGCGACCGGGCCCGGCGACTCGGCGTACACCCAGCTGCCGGTGTCGCCGATGGGTGAGGTCGTGACCCGCTACCACATCAGTCTCGATGTGGCCGACAAACCGGGCGTTCTCGCCCAGGTGGCGACCGTCTTCGCCGAACACGGAGTGTCGATCGATACGGTTCGCCAGCAGGGGCGGCAGGACGGAGGCGGCGATGCCTCCCTCGTGGTCGTCACCCATCGCGCGTCCGACGCGTCCCTGACCGGGACCGTGGAGGCGCTGCGCAACCTCGACACCGTCCGGGGTGTCGCCAGCATCATGCGGGTTGAAGGAGAGTAACGAGCAATGACCCACCAGTGGCGCGGAATCATCGAGGAGTACCGGGACCGGCTGCCGGTGTCCGACACCACGCAGGTCGTCTCGCTGCGTGAGGGCGGTACGCCGCTCGTGCCCGCGCAGGTGCTCTCCGAGCGCACGGGCTGCGAGGTCCACCTCAAGGTCGAGGGTGCCAACCCCACCGGGTCCTTCAAGGACCGCGGTATGACCATGGCCATCACCCGGGCCAAGGAGGAAGGCGCGAAGGCCGTCATCTGTGCCTCCACGGGCAACACCTCTGCCTCGGCGGCGGCCTACGCCGTACGGGCCGGGATGGTCTGTGCCGTCCTCGTGCCGCAGGGCAAGATCGCGCTCGGCAAGATGGGCCAGGCCCTCGTGCACGGCGCGAAGATCCTCCAGGTCGACGGCAACTTCGACGACTGCCTCACCCTGGCGCGCAACCTCTCGGACAACTACCCGGTGGCACTGGTCAATTCGGTGAACCCGGTGCGTATCGAGGGGCAGAAGACCGCGGCGTTCGAGATCGTGGACATGCTCGGCGACGCCCCCGACATCCATGTCCTTCCGGTGGGCAACGCGGGCAACATCACCGCGTACTGGAAGGGGTACACCGAGTACGCCGCCGACAAGATCGCCGCGCGGACTCCGCGCATGTGGGGCTTCCAGGCGTCCGGGTCCGCGCCCATCGTGCGCGGCGAGGTCGTCAAGGACCCCTCGACGATCGCCACCGCGATCCGCATCGGCAACCCGGCCTCGTGGCAGTACGCGCTCGCCGCGCGGGACGAGTCGGGCGGCTTCATCGACGAGGTGACGGACCGTGAGATCCTGCGCGCCTACCGGCTGTTGGCCGCGCAGGAGGGTGTCTTCGTCGAGCCGGCCTCCGCGGCTTCCGTCGCCGGTCTGCTCAAGGCCGCCGAGCAGGGCAAGGTCGACCCGGGACAGCGCATCGTCTGCACGGTGACCGGAAACGGCCTCAAGGACCCCGACTGGGCCGTCGCGGGCGCCCCGCAGCCCGTCACGGTCCCGGTCGACGCCGCCACGGCCGCAGAGCGCCTGGGCCTCGCGTAACGAGGGGCCTGGCCCCTACTGGCGGCAGCGAGTGAGCCGAAGGGGCGCGCCTGTGTCGAGAGGGTGACCGCGCGGAGGCCCGACGAAGGAGGGTCGAGCACGGTCGCCCTCTCGACACAGGCTGCAGCGCCCCGGAGGCGAACCGAGCTCTAAGAAAAAGGGGGGTTGCACATGGGGTGTACGACACGCATCGTGCGCCTCCTGTGCGCCCTATGTCGCCACTGAACCTTCCTTCGATAAGCTGTACCGAACCCGCCCGCCGCATATGCCGCGGTGCCGCGCCGCCCCTGCGGCCTCCGGGTCTTCCGCATTCTCCGTACGTCTCGCAGGATTTCGACAATCTCGCAGCTCAAGCTCAAGGAGAGTCATCGAGCGATGGCCGGTCCAGCGTTCCGCGCCGCCGCCGTCCGGGTGCGCGTCCCCGCCACCAGTGCCAACCTCGGCCCGGGCTTCGACGCCCTCGGCCTGTCACTGGGGCTGTACGACGACGTGGTCGTCCGCGTGGCCGATGCCGGCCTGCACATCGACATCGCGGGCGAGGGAAGCGAGACGCTGCCGCGCGACGAGCGCCACCTCCTCGTACGGTCCCTGCGCACCGCCTTCGACCTGCTGGGCGGACAGCCCCGCGGTCTGGAGATCGTGTGCGCCAACCGCATCCCGCACGGCCGCGGGCTCGGCTCCTCGTCCGCGGCGATCTGCGCCGGCATCGTCGCCGCACGCGCCGTGACCATAGGCGGCGACAGCAAGCTCGACGACACCGCGCTGCTGGAGCTCGCCACCGAGATCGAGGGCCACCCCGACAACGTCGCGGCCTGTCTCCTCGGCGGGTTCACGTTGTCCTGGCTGGAGAACGGGGCGGCGCGCGCCATCAGGATGGAACCCGCCGATTCCATCGTTCCGGTGGTTTTCGTCCCCGGCAAGGCGGTGCTGACGGAGACCGCCCGCGGACTCCTTCCCCGTACCGTCCCGCACGTCGACGCCGCCACCAACGCGGGCCGCGCCGCACTGCTCGTGGAGGCCCTCACCAGGCGCCCCGAGCTGCTGCTGCCCGCCACCGAGGACCGACTGCACCAGGAGTACCGCGCCCCGGCCATGCCGGAGAGCGCGGCGCTGGTGGAGCGGCTGCGGGCGGACGGGATCCCCGCGGTCATCTCGGGCGCCGGGCCCACCGTGCTGGCGCTCGCCGACGAGGCCGCGGCCGACAAGGTCGCACAACTGGCGGGAGAGGGCTGGGCGGCCAACCGGCTGGGCCTCGACGCCACCGGAGCGAGCGTGCTGCCGCTTGCTCCGTGACACTCGGTTGCCGGATTTCGAGAGGGGGAATGTTTGTTGGATCCGGTAGTGTTAACCTCAAGTCTGCACCCGACCCCACCATGGCGAGGTGCTTCACGTCCCCGTCCGGGACAATCATTCTTCCGGGAGCCCCCCAAATCGCTTTGTGCCATGCATTGGGTGCTAGGCGCTGAGCGGTGCTGAGTACGCTCCGGAACCGGCGTGAACGAGCCGATGGACACAGAAACTCAAGTCCGCGGCCCCGGGAAACGTCATCCCAGAAATTCCCTCCGCCTTTTGGCGGACCACCGCCCCGGCACGGTCCACACATGACGGACCACTGTCGGACAGCACAACCGGTCGCCGAGCCAGACAGGCCGACGTCCGCTCCAGGGAAGGACCCTTCGTGAGCGACACCACCGATCTGATGGGCGCACGTGTCGAGGAGACCGCTGCCGCGCCCGCCACGGACGCCTCCGCGCCTGCCACCGGTGCCGGCTCCCGTCGGCGCCGCGGTACCGGCCTTGAGGGCATGGTGCTGGCCGAGCTGCAGCAGGTCGCATCCGGCCTCGGCATCAGGGGCACCGCGCGGATGCGCAAGAGCCAGCTGATCGAGGTCATCAAGGACGCGCAGGGCGGGGGCACCTCCCAGGCCGTTTCAGGCTCTGGGGGAGGGGGTGCCTCGGCCAAGGCCGCGACCTCCGCCGGGGACGCCACCGAGACGAAGCCCAAGCGCCGGGCCACCTCGAAGGCCCGTACGGGCGACGAGGCCGTCTCTCCCGCCGACAAGAAGGCGGAGGCCAAGGCCGAGAAGGCCGTGGCTCAGCAGCAGATCGAGATCCCCGGCCAGCCGGCCGGCGGCCCCGCCCGGGCGAGCGAGGGCGGCGAGCGCGGTGGGGACGATGCTCCGGCCGAGCGCCGCCGGCGTCGCGCCACCGCCGAGGCGGGCAGCCCCGAGACCATCACCGCCGAGGCGAAGACCGAGGTCAGGACCGAGGAGCCCGCGCAGTCCCAGGGCGAGGCCAAGGGCGACGGCTCGGACGGCGGAGCCGACGGCCGTCAGGGCCGCCGCGACCGTCGTGACCGCGCCGACCGTGGCGACCGGGCCGACCGCGGTGAGCGCGGCGACCGTGACCGCGGGGGCCGCGACCGCGACCGCCGTGGTGGCAAGGGCGACGAGCAGCAGGGCGGCCAGAGCAATCAGGGCGGCCAGGGCGGCCAGGGTCAGGGCGGCGGCAACCAGCCGCGTCAGGACCGTCAGGACCGTCAGCAGGGCGGCGGCCGGCAGGACCGTCAGGACCGTCAGCGCGACAACGGCCCGCAGGACGACGACGACTTCGAGGGTGGCCGCCGTGGCCGCCGCGGTCGTTACCGCGACCGCCGTGGCCGTCGTGGCCGCGAAGAGTTCGGCCCGAACGAGCCGCAGGTCGCCGACGACGACGTCCTGATCCCCGTCGCGGGCATCCTGGACATCCTCGACAACTACGCGTTCATCCGTACGTCGGGCTACCTCCCCGGTCCGAACGACGTGTACGTCTCCCTCGCCCAGGTCCGCAAGAACGGTCTGCGCAAGGGTGACCACGTCACCGGCGCCGTCCGGCAGCCCAAGGACGGCGAGCGCCGCGAGAAGTTCAACGCGCTGGTCCGCCTGGACTCGCAGAACGGCATGGCGCCCGAATCGGGGCGCGGACGGCCGGAGTTCAACAAGCTGACGCCGCTCTACCCGCAGGACCGGCTCCGTCTGGAGACCGACCCGGGTGTGCTGACGACCCGCATCATCGACCTCGTCGCGCCCATCGGCAAGGGCCAGCGCGGTCTGATCGTGGCCCCGCCGAAGACCGGCAAGACCATGATCCTGCAGGCGATCGCCAACGCGATCACCGTCAACAACCCCGAGTGCCACCTGATGGTCGTCCTGGTCGACGAGCGTCCGGAAGAGGTCACCGACATGCAGCGGTCGGTGAAGGGCGAGGTCATCTCCTCGACCTTCGACCGCCCGGCCGAGGACCACACCACGGTCGCCGAGCTGGCCATCGAGCGTGCCAAGCGACTGGTGGAGCTGGGCCACGACGTCGTCGTGCTGCTCGACTCGATCACGCGTCTGGGCCGTGCGTACAACCTCGCCGCCCCGGCCTCCGGCCGCATCCTGTCCGGTGGTGTCGACTCGACCGCGCTGTACCCGCCGAAGCGCTTCTTCGGTGCCGCGCGCAACATCGAGGACGGCGGCTCGCTGACGATCCTGGCCACCGCGCTGGTCGACACCGGCTCGCGCATGGACGAGGTCATCTTCGAGGAGTTCAAGGGCACCGGCAACGCGGAGCTCAAGCTCGACCGCAAGCTCGCCGACAAGCGCATCTTCCCGGCGGTGGACGTCGACGCGTCCGGTACCCGTAAGGAAGAGATCCTGCTCGGCAGCGACGAACTCGCCATCACCTGGAAGCTGCGTCGCGTGCTGCACGCGCTCGACCAGCAGCAGGCGATCGAGCTGCTGCTCGACAAAATGAAGCAGACGAAGTCGAACGCCGAGTTCCTGCTGCAGATCCAGAAGACGACGCCGATGCCGGGCAACGGCAACGACTGAGGTCTCAGCCGGCGCAGACAGCCGGTACCGCGGAGGGCCGTCCCCGTCACATCGGGGGCGGCCCTCCGCGTTGTCCCGGCTGGTGCCGCCGGAGCGGGTGCAGGCGCTTGTCGTCGCGGGGGATACGGGAGATCTTCGCCACAGATGTGAAGGTCGACACGGTGGCGCGAAAGCGGGGTGTCCGCCGTCGTAAGCGCAGGTGAGCCGCCGACGGCCCCTGTCGCCGCTCACCCCTTGTGTCCGGGTTCGCACAGTACGGTCACAGTGCGTTGTGCAACCCTTTTTCCGGTTTCACCGTCTGAACGGACGGGTCCTGACAGAGACGTCACGGCACATGACCACGCCTGACCCCGACCGCAGGGGGTAACCGAGCCGACCGGCGAGAACTGAGGAGCACATGGCTGCCGAGCGCACACCCAAATCCGGCCACCGCCGTAAACCGCGGAGCAGGCGTCACAAGGCGCTCGTCGTCGCGGCCTGGTCCGCGGCGGGTGTCTTCGTTCTGGGCGGTACGGGTCTCGGGTACGTGTACTTCAACCTCAACGACAACATCAAGAGCGTCGACATCGACCAGGCACTCGGCACCGACCGGCCCCTGGACGTCGACAACGGCTCGCAGGACATCCTCGTGCTCGGCTCCGACACCCGCTCCGGCAGCAACAAGGAACTGGGCGGCGGCACCGACGACGGCAGCGCCCGCTCGGACACCGCGATGGTCGTGCACGTCTACGAGGGCCACAAGAAGGCCGGCGTGGTCTCCATACCTCGCGACACGCTCGTCCCCCGTCCCGAGTGCACCGACAGCGAGGGCGTGCGGCACGACGCCGCGTCCCTGGCGATGTTCAACTCGGCGTACTCGACGGGCGGCGCCGCCTGCGCGGTCAAGACCGTCGAGTCGATGACCGGCATCCGCATGGACCACTACGTCGAGGTCGACTTCAGCGGCTTCCAGAAGCTGATCGACGAACTCGGCGGTGTCGAGGTCACCACGACCGAGGACATCACCGACAAGGAGAGCCACCTCGACCTGGAGGCCGGCACACACCGGCTGACCGGCAAGCAGTCGCTCGGCCTGGTCCGTACGCGGCACGGGGTCGGCGACGGCTCCGACCTCGGCCGCATCCAGCTCCAGCAGGCGTTCATCAAGGCGCTGGTCGAGCAGGTCAAGGACGTCGGCGTACTGACCAGCCCGAAGAAGCTGTACGACCTCGCCGACACCGCGACGAAGACGGTCACCACCGACTCCGACCTGGCCTCGGTCAAGGAACTGGCGTCCTTCGCCAACGGGCTCAAGGGCATCGGCCCGTCGAAGATGAACATGGTCACGCTGCCGGTCCAGTACGACTCGGCCGACGCCAATCGCGTTCTCGTCGAGAAGGACAAGGCCGAGTCGGTCTGGACCGCCTTGAGGAACGACCGCGCGATCCCGAAGTCGGCGACGGAGGGCACGGCGAGTGGTGACGCCAAGGGCGTCGTCACTTCGTGACCGGCGCCCGCTTCTCAGGGGCGGGTGGGCTTGTGCCGGAGGGGCGGTGCCGGTCCGTCGTGGCTGGTCGCGCAGTTCCCCGCGCCCCTTACGGGGGCCCCTCGGAGGCCCGGGGAATACCACCGGCCGTCCCCCGGTTTGGGGAGATGGCACCAGTCCTGGCAGACTGGACAGTCGGCCCCGGTTCACGCCCCCGCAATCCGCGGCAGCGACCCGGCGCCCTCCCGAAACTAGGAGACACCTTGAAGCGCGACATCCACCCCGAGTACGTCGAGACGCAGGTCAGCTGCACCTGCGGCGCGTCGTTCACCACCCGCAGCACGATCTCCAGCGGCACCGTCCGCGCCGAGGTCTGCTCCGAGTGCCACCCGTTCTACACGGGCAAGCAGAAGATCCTCGACACCGGTGGCCGCGTGGCCCGCTTCGAGGCCCGCTTCGGCAAGGCCAAGGCCGCGGCCGACACCAAGTAGCGAGCTCACAGCGCCGGTCTTCGGTGCCTCCGTCCGGGGGCGCTGGGACCGGCGCTTTGCGGTGCAGCCCCCACCCCCGCTCTCGAACGCGACCGAGCAGTTCGATCGAGCAGTTCGATCGAGCAGGGGAACCCCCATGCCGTACCTACGTCCCCGAGCCCGTGATGGTGCCGGGGGCAGTCCATTGGAGCCGGAGATGTTCGAGGCGGTCGAGGAACTCATCGGCGAGCACGCCGATCTGGAGAAGGAGCTCGCTGACCCGTCGGTCCACGCCGATCAGGCCAACGCGCGCAAGCTCAACAAGCGCTACGCCGAGCTGACCCCGATCATCGCGACGTACCGCTCCTGGAAGCAGACCGGGGACGACATCGAGACGGCGAAGGAGTTCGCGGTCGACGACCCCGACTTCGCCGCCGAGGTCAAGGACCTGGAGAAGCGGCGCGAGGAGCTCACCGAGAAGCTCCGGCTGCTGCTGGTCCCGCGCGACCCCAGCGACGACAAGGACGTCATCCTTGAGATCAAGGCGGGCGCGGGCGGCGACGAGTCGGCCCTGTTCGCCGGTGACCTGCTGCGCATGTACCTGCGGTACGCGGAGCGCGTCGGCTGGAAGACCGAGATCATCGACTCCACCGAGTCCGAGCTGGGCGGCTACAAGGACGTCCAGGTCGCCGTGAAGACCAAGGGCGGCAACGGTGCCACCGAGCCCGGCCAGGGCGTCTGGGCGCGGATGAAGTACGAGGGCGGGGTGCACCGCGTGCAGCGGGTGCCCTCGACCGAGTCGCAGGGCCGTATCCACACCTCCGCCGCCGGTGTGCTGGTCACGCCCGAGGCCGAGGAGGTCGACGTCGAGATCCACGCGAACGACCTGCGGATCGACGTCTACCGCTCCTCCGGACCCGGCGGCCAGTCCGTCAACACCACCGACTCCGCGGTGCGCATCACGCACGTTCCCACCGGAGTCGTCGCCTCCTGCCAGAACGAGAAGAGCCAGCTGCAGAACAAGGAGCAGGCGATGCGTATCCTGCGCTCCAGGCTCCTCGCCGCGGCACAGGAGGAGGCGGAGCGCAACGCCGCGGACGCCCGCCGCAGCCAGGTGCGCACCGTGGACCGCTCCGAGAAGATCCGTACGTACAACTTCCCGGAGAACCGCATCTCGGACCACCGCGTCGGCTTCAAGGCGTACAACTTGGACCAGGTCCTCGACGGTGACCTCGATGCGATGATCCAGGCCTGCGTGGACGCCGACTCGGCGGCCAAGCTCGCCGCGGCCTAGGACGCGTACCGGCACGGCCGCAGTGGACAGTCGCACTACACATCCGCACGACGGACAACAGCTCAGCCCGGAGGACGCGTGAACCTGCTGCTCGCGGAAGTGGCCCAGGCCACCCAGCGGCTGGCCGACGCCGGCGTGCCCTCGCCGCGCAACGACGCCGAGGAGCTCGCCGCGTTCGTGCACGGTGTGAAGCGGGGCGAGCTGCACACCGTGAAGGACGCGGACTTCGACGCCCGGTACTGGGAGGTGATCGCGCGCCGCGAGGCACGCGAACCGCTCCAGCACATCACCGGGCTGGCCTACTTCCGCTATCTGGAACTCCAGGTCGGGCCGGGTGTGTTCGTGCCCCGGCCCGAGACCGAGTCCGTCGTCGGCTGGGCCATAGACGCCGTCCGCGCGATGGACGTCGTGGAGCCGCTGATCGTGGACCTGTGCACCGGTTCGGGCGCCATCGCGCTCGCCCTCGCACAGGAGGTGCCCCGCTCGCGCGTGCACGCCGTGGAGCTGTCCGAGGACGCCCTGCAGTGGACCCGTAAGAACGTCGAGGGATCCCGGGTCGACCTGCGCCAGGGCAACGCCCTGGACGCCTTCCCCGACCTCGACGGCCAGGTCGACCTCGTCATCACCAACCCGCCGTACATCCCGCTCACGGAATGGGAGTACGTCGCTCCGGAGGCCCGGGACTACGATCCCGAACTCTCCCTGTTCTCGGGGGAGGACGGCCTCGACCTGATCCGCGGTCTGGAGCGCACCGCTCACCGGCTGCTGCGGCCGGGCGGTGTCGTCGTCGTCGAGCACGCCGACACCCAGGGCGGTCAGGTGCCGTGGATCTTCACCGAGGAGCGGGGCTGGGCCGACGCGGCCGACCACCCGGACCTCAACAACCGGCCGCGGTTCGCGACCGCCCGCAGGGCGACGCCATGACCACGGCGATGTCCCGTGTGGACGACGTGGAAACCGTTAGACGCGCGGCCACCGGGGTCCGCGTGTGCGAGGAGGCTTGCTGATGGCACGGCGATACGACACCAATGACGCGACCGACCGTTCGACGGGTCTGCGCGAGGCCGCGTCCGCCGTGCGCCGGGGCGAGCTGGTCGTGCTGCCGACCGACACCGTGTACGGGGTCGGCGCCGACGCGTTCAGCTCGGAGGCCGTGTCGGACCTGCTGGAGGCCAAGGGCCGCGGCCGGAACATGCCGACGCCCGTCCTCATCGGCTCCCCGAACACGCTGCACGGGCTGGTCACGGACTTCTCCGAGATGGCCTGGGAACTCGTCGACGCCTTCTGGCCGGGCGCGCTGACCCTGGTCGCCAAGCACCAGCCGTCCCTCCAGTGGGACCTCGGGGACACCCGTGGGACCGTCGCCGTGCGCATGCCGCTGCACCCGGTCGCCATCGAGCTGCTGACCGAGACAGGCCCGATGGCCGTCTCGTCCGCCAACCTCACCGGACACGCGTCCCCCGAGGACTGCGACGCCGCGCAGGAGATGCTCGGCGACTCCGTCTCCGTGTACCTGGACGGCGGTCCCACCCCCGGCATCGTCCCCTCGTCGATCGTCGACGTGACGGGCAAGGTGCCGGTGCTGCTGCGGGCCGGCGCGCTGTCGGCCGAGGAGCTGCGAAAGGTCGTACCCGACCTTGAGGTGGCGAATTGACAGCCCCTGACGCGGGGCGTGGCATAGGTACGGGGACGGGGTACACGGGGGCTTACGGCGACGGGGCCTCGGGCGACTCCTCTTTTCGCATCCTCCACGTCAGCACCGGCAATGTGTGCCGCTCGCCGATCACCGAGCGGCTGACCCGCCATGCCCTGGCGGACCGGCTCGGCGACCCCCTGTGGGGCGGCCTGATCGTGGAGAGCGCCGGTACCTGGGGGCACGAGGGCGCGCCCATGGAGGCCAACGCGGAGGCGGTCCTCGCGGACTTCGGCGCGGACGCCTCCGGCTTCGTGGGCCGCGAACTGCTGGACGAGCACGTCATCCGGGCGGACCTGGTCCTGACCGCCACCCGTGACCACCGCGCCCAGGTCATCTCGATGGGCCACTCGGCGGGCCTGCGCACCTTCACCCTGAAGGAGTTCACCCGCCTGGTCCGCGCGATAGACCCCACGACACTGCCGCCGCTGGACGACGGCATGGTCGAACGCGCCCGTGCCCTGGTCCGCGCCGCGGCGGCGCTACGCGGGTGGCTCCTGGCCCCCACGGCGGAAGCGGACGAGGTCTACGACCCGTACGGCGCCCCCCTCCCGTTCTTCCGCTCGGTGGGCGACGAGATCAACCAGGCGCTGGACCCGGTGGTCACGGCCCTGACGGGGGCGCCGGCCCGGGCCTGAGGGGCGGGGGACGGTTTCCGGCGGGCGGAGTCCGGCGCAGTGGCTCGAAGCCGGGGAGGCCCTCCGGGGCCGAGCGGTGCGAGGGGCACGTGGGGGATCGGTCGAGATCAACCAGGCGCTGGACCCGGTGGTGACGGCCCTGACGGGGGCGCCGGCCCGGGCCTGAGGGGCGGGGGCGTGCGCCCTGTGCGGGGCGGGTGGGGAGGGCTGTTCGGATGTCGTGGGCGGTGCCCGGGCGTAGCACCGGGCGCGGCAGGGGACTGGGTCCTACATTGGACATAGCGATCCCCCGCCGAGGTCCGGAGTCCGCCATGCCGGTCACACACACGCTTGAAGGCCCGCCGTCCGCCGATGTGCTCGGCCGGCAGGATCCGGAGCTGGCCGAGATCCTCCTCGCGGAGCTGACACGGCAGACCACGACGCTCCAGCTGATCGCCGCCGAGAACTTCACCTCGCCGGCCGCGCTGGCCGCCCTGGGCTCGCCGCTCGCCAACAAGTACGCCGAGGGATACCCCGGCGCCCGGCACCACGGCGGCTGCGAGATCGTCGATGTGGCCGAGCGGGTGGCCGTGGAGCGCGCCAAGGGCCTCTTCGGCGCCGAACACGCCAACGTGCAGTCCCACTCCGGGAGTTCGGCCGTGCTGGCCGCGTACGCCGCCCTGCTGCGCCCCGGGGACACCGTCCTCGCGATGGGCCTGCCGCACGGCGGGCACCTCACCCACGGGTCGCCCGCGAACTTCTCGGGCCGCTGGTTCGACTTCGTCGGATACGGCGTCGATCCGGAGAGCGGCCTCATCGACCACGAGCAGGTCCGGGCGCTGGCCCGTACCCACCGGCCGAAGGCCGTCGTGTGCGGCTCCATCTCGTATCCCCGGCACATCGACTACGAGGCGTTCCGTGCGGTGGCGGACGAGGTCGGCGCGTATCTCATCGCCGACGCCGCCCACCCCATCGGCCTCGTCGCCGGGGGAGCGGCGCCCAGCCCGGTCCCGTACGCCGACGTCGTGTGCGCGACCACCCACAAGGTGCTGCGCGGGCCGCGCGGCGGCATGCTGCTGTGCGGGAGCGAGCTGGCCGACCGGGTCGACCGGGCCGTCTTCCCCTTCACCCAGGGCGGCGCGCAGATGCACACCGTCGCCGCGAAGGCCGTCGCGTTCGGCGAGGCGGCAACACCGGCGTTCACGGCGTACGCCCATCAGGTGGTCGCGAACGCGAGGGCGCTGGCACAGGGGCTGGCCGCCGAGGGACTCCCGGTCACCACCGGCGGCACCGACACCCATCTGCTGACCGTCGACCCGGCGCCGCTCGGCGTGGACGGCCGTACCGCCCGCGGCCGGCTCGCCGCCGCCGGAATGGTCCTCGACACCTGCGCGCTGCCCCATCCCGACGTACGGGGCCTGCGCCTGGGCACGGCCGCCGTCACCACGCAGGGCATGGGTGAGGCCGAGATGGCCCGGATCGCGGTGCTGTTCGGCGCGGCCGTGCGGGACGAGTCCGCGGGCCGGCGCGTACGTGAAGAAGTACGGGATCTGACCGGGAGATTTCCCCCTTATCCCGGCTAGCGGGGGGTGGGCGATCATGGGAGCACATCCACTCGTGCAACCATCGGCTCTACCCGGAAGTCCTCAACCGTATGCGCACGAAGCTATGGTGTGGGGCTGAGATGGCCAGCGAGACCTGTGGGGAATGCCCGTGCGTGAATACCTCCTGACGCTCTGCGTCACGGCCGCGGTGACGTACCTGCTGACCGGGCCGGTGCGGAAGTTCGCGATCGTGGCCGGAGCGATGCCGGAGATCCGGGCACGTGACGTGCACCGAGAACCCACACCGCGCCTCGGCGGCATCGCGATGTTCTTCGGACTGTGCGCGGGCCTGCTGGTCGCGGACCATCTGACGAACCTCAGCGTGGTCTTCGAGAACTCGAACGAGCCGCGGGCGCTGCTGTCCGGCGCCGCCCTGATCTGGCTGATCGGCGTCCTGGACGACAAGTTCGAGATCGACGCCCTCATCAAGCTGGGCGCCCAGATGATCGCCGCGGGCGTCATGGTCATGCAGGGTCTGACGATCCTGTGGCTGCCCATCCCCGGCGTCGGCTCGGTCTCGCTGACCCAGTGGCAGGGCACGCTGCTGACGGTCGCGCTCGTCGTGATCACCATCAACGCCGTGAACTTCGCCGACGGCCTCGACGGCCTCGCCGCGGGCATGGTGTGCATCGCGGCCGCCGCGTTCTTCATGTACGGCTACCGCATCTGGTACGGGTACGGGCTGGAGTCCGCCGCCCCCGCAACGCTCTTCTCCGCGCTCCTGATGGGCATGTGCCTCGGCTTCCTGCCGCACAACATGCACCCCGCGCGGATCTTCATGGGCGACTCGGGCTCGATGCTCATCGGGCTCGTGCTGGCGGCCGGCGCCATCTCCATCACCGGCCAGGTCGACCCGGACGCGATGAACCTGTTCGCAGGGTCCGAGAAGGAGGCCGTGCACCAGACGGTGCCGGTCTACATCCCGCTGCTGCTGCCGCTGACGATCATCGCCGTCCCGGCGGCGGACCTGGTGCTCGCCATCGTGCGGCGCACCTGGCGCGGCCAGTCCCCGTTCGCGGCCGACCGCGGACACCTGCACCACCGGCTCCTGGAGATCGGGCACTCGCACAGCCGGGCCGTGCTCATCATGTACTTCTGGTCGGCGCTGATCGCCTTCGGAGCCCTCGCCTACTCGGTGAACTCGGGCGCCATGTGGATCGTGCTCGGCATCATGGCGCTCAGCGCGGTGGGCCTCCTCCTGCTCCTGCTGCCGCGGTTCACGCCGCGTACCCCGCGCTGGGCCGAGCACTTCGTGCCGCCGCGCTACCGCCGGCGCAGGGCCGTGGACCTGCCCGCGGAGGGCGGCCCGGCGGTCGCGTACGACGAAGCCGACGGGGACCACGCGCACACCGGTGAACACGGTGGGGAACAGGACGCGGAACAGGACGGGGAGCGCCGTACTCCGGTCGCTGTCGGTGTCTCAGGAGTCAACGGGGCGAGCGCGGTCGGCGCCCGTTCGCGTCTCCTGGACGAGCGAGGGGCCGGGACCTCGCGCTGACGCCGGGTAAGAGTTTCGCAAGAGCCGTCCCCTGGGCGGCTCTCCAAAAGCGCCTCATTACCAGACAAGTTGGTCCCCTGGGTGCACAGACGTGCATGTTCACTCTCATGTGTGACGCCGAGCACACCAACCAGGTAAAGACCTCATCAAATAGTTTGTGATACGGTTCACGAGAACCCAGGACAGAGCCGAAGGACCGCAGTGCGACGGTTCACCGGCGGTGAGGTTCTCTCGCTGTCCGGGACTACGCTCGTCCATGACGACACCTGCCCCCTTGAGCAAAGCGGAGTTGCCGCCATGCCCTCCAATGACGTCCGGATCCTCCTCCAAGCCGCTGTGCCCACAGCTGCCGTCGGCGCGATCGCCGCCGTGGTCAGCGGTGTGGTCGCCGGGGGCAAGGGGGCGGTCGGGGCGCTTGTGGCGACGCTGGTCGTGATCCTCTTCATGGGTGTCGGGCTGTACGTTCTGCAGCGCACCGCCAAATTGCTTCCGCACCTGTTCCAGGCGATGGGTCTGATGCTCTACACGGCACAGATCCTTCTGCTGTTCATCTTTGTCGCCGCGTTCAAGAACACGACGCTGTTCAACCCGAAGGCCTTCGCGATCTCGATCGTCGCCACCACGCTCGCGTGGATCGGCGCACAGGCGCGTGCCCAGATGAAAGCCAAGATCCTCTACGTCGAACCCGAGTCCTCGAAGGGCGACAGGCCCGAAAAGACAGGGCACTCGTCGTGAGGGGTAGGGCCGGGATAAGTGCTCGTAGAAGACCCTGCTATCGTCCGGTGCCAACTGCGGCATCGCGGGCGCGGGCATCTGAGCTGACGCCTGCTCAATCGCGAGGCTTGATGCCCCCCAGCCGCCCTCACATCCGTTACACCAGTCCAGTGCCGAACCGCGGCTGCGCGCCGCGCCGACACAACGAGGTTGCCGTACCTATGCGCCACGCTGAAGGAGCCCGCGGTGAGTGCTGACCCGACGCAGGTGCTCGCCTTCGAGACCGACTGCCACATCTTCGACGGCTGTGGATTCCCGGCTCCCGGCCTGCACTCGTTCCTGTTCGAGCCCCTCGTGGGCGATGCGGACAGCAGCGTCTATTTCAACAAGACGATGCTCCTGGCGCTGCTCGGCTCCGTCATCGTCATCGGCTTCTTCTGGGCCGCCTTCCGTAAGCCGAAGGTCGTCCCGGGCAAGCTGCAGATGGTCGCCGAAGCCGGATACGACTTCGTCCGGCGCGGCGTCGTCTACGAGACGATCGGCAAGAAGGAGGGCGAGAAGTACGTACCGCTGGTTGTCTCGCTGTTCTTCTTCATCTGGATGATGAACATCTGGTCGATCGTCCCGGTCGCCCAGTTCCCGGTCACGTCGATCATCTCGTACCCCGCGGTCCTCGCCCTGATCGTGTACGTCCTGTGGGTCTCGCTGACCTTCAAGCGGCACGGATTCGTCGGTGCGTTCAAGAACTTCTCCGGCTACGACAAGTCGCTGGGCCCGGTTCTTCCGCTGGCCATGGGCATCGAGCTTCTCTCGAACCTGATCGTCCGGCCGTTCACGCACGCGGTGCGACTGTTCGCGAACATGTTCGCGGGTCACACCCTGCTGCTGCTGTTCACGATCGCCAGCTGGTACCTGCTCAACGGCATCGGGATCGCCTACGCGGGCGTCTCGTTCATCATGGTGATCGTCATGACGGCGTTCGAGTTGTTCATCCAGGCCCTGCAGGCGTACGTCTTCGTGCTTCTGACCTGCACCTTCATCCAGGGCGCGCTCGCCGAGCACCACTGAGCCACCCCCGGTAAAACCCCCTAAACGTCCGGTGGTCAACCCCCGCCGGTCCGTACAGAGAAGGAAGAATCAGCATGGCTGCCACTGAGACCCTCGCCGCTGTCTCCGGCTCCCTCGGCTCCATCGGCTACGGCCTTGCCGCGATCGGCCCCGGCGTCGGCGTCGGCATCATCTTCGGTAACGGCACCCAGGCCCTTGCCCGTCAGCCCGAGGCTGCCGGCCTGATCCGTGCCAACCAGATTCTCGGCTTCGCCTTCTGTGAGGCGCTCGCCCTCATCGGTCTGGTCATGCCGTTCGTCTACGGCGTCTGACGTCGGATTCACGACAGACCGCCCACTAGACGAAAGGCACTGATATGAGCCAGCTGCTCACTGTCGCGGCCGAGGAGATGGAAAATCCCCTCATCCCGCCGATCCCCGAGCTGGTCATCGGCCTGATCGCCTTCGTCATCGTCTTCGGCTTCCTCGCCAAGAAGCTGCTCCCGAACATCAACAAGGTTCTGGAGCAGCGCCGCGAGGCCATCGAGGGCGGTATCGAGAAGGCCGAGGCCGCTCAGACCGAAGCCCAGAGCGTGCTGGAGCAGTACAAGGCCCAGCTCGCCGAGGCCCGGCACGAGGCCGCGCGTCTGCGCCAGGAGGCGCAGGAGCAGGGTGCCACGCTCATCGCCGAGATGCGCGCGGAAGGCCAGCGGCAGCGTGAGGAAATCATCGCCGCCGGTCACTCGCAGCTCGCCGCCGACCGCAAGGCCGCCGCGTCCGCGCTGCGCCAGGACGTGGGCCAGCTGGCCACCGAACTGGCCGGCAAGCTCGTCGGCGAGTCCCTTGAGGACCACGCCCGGCAGAGCCGCACGATCGACCGGTTCCTCGACGGTCTCGACGAGACCGCGTCGAAGGCCGAGGCCACGCGATGAACGGAGCGAGCCGCGACGCGCTGGCCACCGCACGTGAGCGTCTCGACGCGCTGACGGACTCCACGTCCGTCGACGCGGCGCAGCTCGCCGACGAGCTGGCCTCCGTCACCGCGCTGCTCGACCGTGAGGTGTCCCTGCGTCGGGTCCTCACCGACCCGGCGCAGGCCGGCGAGGCGAAGGCCGAACTGGCCGGGCGCCTCCTCAGCGGTCAGGTCAGCGGCACCACCGCCGACCTGGTGGCCGGTCTGGTGCGCTCCCGCTGGTCGCGTTCGCGTGATCTGGTCGACTCCGTAGAGGAGCTGGCCGACACCGCCGACCTCACGGCGGCGCAGCGGCTGGGCAGGCTCGACGACGTCGAGGACGAGCTGTTCCGGTTCGGCCGGATCGTCGCCTCGGACACCGGGCTGCGCGCCGCGCTGACCGACCGCGGCGCCACGGCCGCGGCCAAGAGCGAGCTGCTGCGCAGCCTGCTCGGCGGCCGGGCCGACGCCGTCACCGAGCGGCTGGTCACGCGCCTTGTGACCGCGCCCCGGGGACGTAGCCTGGAGTCGGGACTCGAATCCCTGTCCAAGCTCGCGGCCGACCGTCGAAACCGCATGGTCGCCGTCGTCACCTCGGCGGTTCCGCTGAGCGACGTGCAGAAGCAGCGCCTCGGCGCCGCCCTCGCGAAGCTCTACGGCCACCCGATGCACCTCAACCTCGACGTGGACCCCGAGGTCCTCGGCGGGATCCGGGTGCAGGTCGGAGACGAGATCATCAACGGCTCCATCGCGGACCGGCTGGAAGCAGTCAGCCGCCGCATGGCGAGCTAGCAGCAACTGAATACACGTAACCACGCAGTACTACGGCCCTCGTTGGGCCGTGCAGAGGATTCCTGGGGGCCCGCGGCGCAGCCGCTGAGGGAAAAAGCCCCAGACCCCCCAAGAAAACTTCGGGCCCAACAAGGAGAGCAGGGAACCCAGATGGCGGAGCTCACGATCCGGCCGGAGGAGATCCGGGATGCGCTGGAGAACTTTGTCCAGTCGTACAAGCCGGACGCGGCCTCGCGCGAGGAGGTCGGTACGGTCACCCTTGCCGGCGACGGCATCGCGAAGGTCGAGGGCCTGCCCTCGGCCATGGCCAACGAACTGCTGAAGTTCGAGGACGGCACTCTCGGTCTCGCGCTGAACCTGGAAGAGCGCGAGATCGGTGCGGTCGTCCTCGGCGAGTTCAGCGGTATCGAGGAGGGGCAGCCGGTCACGCGTACCGGCGAGGTCCTGTCCGTGGCCGTCGGCGAGGGCTACCTCGGCCGCGTTGTCGACCCGCTCGGCACCCCGATCGACGGTCTCGGCGAGATCGAGACGTCCGGACGCCGCGCGCTCGAACTGCAGGCACCGGGCGTCATGGCCCGTAAGTCGGTCCACGAGCCGATGGAGACCGGCTACAAGGCCGTCGACGCGATGACCCCGATCGGCCGTGGCCAGCGTCAGCTGGTCATCGGCGACCGTCAGACCGGCAAGACCGCGCTGGCCGTCGACACGATCATCAACCAGCGTGACAACTGGCGCACCGGCGACCCGAAGAAGCAGGTCCGCTGCGTCTACGTCGCCATCGGCCAGAAGGGCTCGACCATCGCCTCCGTGCGTGGCGCCCTCGAAGAGGCCGGCGCGCTGGAGTACACGACCATCGTCGCCGCCCCGGCGTCCGACCCGGCCGGCTTCAAGTACCTGGCGCCGTACACCGGTTCGGCCATCGGCCAGCAGTGGATGTACGAGGGCAAGCACGTCCTCATCATCTTCGACGACCTCTCGAAGCAGGCCGACGCCTACCGCGCCGTGTCCCTGCTGCTCCGCCGTCCGCCGGGGCGCGAGGCCTACCCCGGTGACGTCTTCTACCTGCACTCCCGTCTCCTTGAGCGTTGCGCGAAGCTCTCGGACGAGCTGGGCGCGGGCTCGATGACCGGTCTGCCGATCGTCGAGACGAAGGCCAACGACGTCTCGGCGTTCATCCCGACCAACGTCATCTCCATCACCGACGGCCAGTGCTTCCTGGAGTCGGACCTGTTCAACGCCGGTCAGCGCCCCGCGCTGAACGTCGGTATCTCCGTCTCCCGAGTCGGCGGTTCCGCGCAGCACAAGGCGATGAAGCAGGTCTCCGGCCGACTGCGCGTGGACCTGGCCCAGTTCCGTGAGCTTGAGGCGTTCGCCGCCTTCGGTTCCGACCTGGACGCCGCGTCGAAGTCGCAGCTGGACCGCGGTCAGCGGATGGTCGAGCTGCTCAAGCAGGCTCAGTACCAGCCGATGGCCACCGAGGACCAGGTCGTCTCCGTGTGGGCCGGTACCACCGGCAAGATGGACGAGGTTCCGGTCAACGACATCCGCCGCTTCGAGAAGGAGCTGCTGGAGTACCTGCACCGCAAGGAGCAGGGCCTCATGACCTCCATCAAGGAGGGCGGCAAGATGTCGGACGACACCCTGCAGGCCATCGCCGACGCGATCGCGGACTTCAAGAAGCAGTTCGAGACGTCGGACGGCAAGCTGCTCGGCGAGGACACTCCTGCCGCTGCGGGCAAGTGACGACGGAAGGGACCTGACTCATGGGAGCCCAGCTCCGGGTCTACAAGCGTCGCATCAAATCCGTCACCGCGACCAAGAAGATCACCAAGGCGATGGAGATGATCGCCGCCTCGCGTGTCGTCAAGGCGCAGCGCAAGGTACGGGCCTCCTCGCCGTACGCGACCGAGCTCACCCGCGCGGTCACGGCGGTCGGGACCGGTTCGAACACCAAGCATCCGCTGACCACGGAGGCCGAGACGGCGACCCGTTCCGCGGTGCTGCTCCTCACGAGCGACCGCGGACTGGCCGGCGCCTTCAACTCCAACGCCATCAAGGCGGCGGAGCGGCTGACCGCCCGTCTGGTGGCCGAGGGCAAGGAGGTCGACACGTACATCGTCGGCCGCCGTGGTCTCGCCCACTACAACTTCCGTGAGCGCAAGGTCTCGGATTCGTGGGCGGGCTTCACCGACGAGCCCTCGTACGCGGACGCGAAGAACGTCGCCGTTCCGCTGATCGAGGCCATCGAGAAGGAGACGGCGGAGGGCGGCGTGGACGAGATCCACATCGTCTACACCGAGTTCGTCTCGATGATGACGCAGACGGCGCTCGACAGCCGTCTGCTGCCGCTCAGCCTCGACGAGGTCGCGGAGGAGTCGTCCGGCAAGGACGAGATCCTCCCGCTCTACGACTTCGAGCCGTCGGCGGAGGACGTCCTGGACGCCCTTCTGCCGCGGTACGTCGAGAGCCGTATCTACAACGCGCTGCTCCAGTCGGCTGCCTCCAAGCACGCCGCCACCCGCCGCGCGATGAAGTCGGCGACCGACAACGCGGGAGACCTGATCACTTCACTCTCCCGATCTGCCAACGCGGCCCGCCAGGCCGAAATCACCCAGGAAATCAGCGAGATCGTCGGTGGCACCGCAGCGCTGGCCGACGCGACCGCGGGGAGTGACAGGTAATGACGACGACAGTTGAGACGGCCGTTGCCACGGGCCGCGTCGCCCGGGTCATCGGCCCGGTCGTCGACGTGGAATTCCCCGTCGACGCCATGCCGGAGATCTACAACGCCCTTCACGTCGAGGTGGCCGACCCGGCCAACGCCGGCGAGAAGAAGACGCTGACCCTTGAGGTCGCCCAGCACCTGGGTGACGGTCTGGTCCGCACCATCTCCATGCAGCCCACCGACGGTCTGGTCCGCCAGGCCGCGGTGACCGACACGGGCACGGGCATCTCCGTCCCGGTCGGTGACTTCACCAAGGGCAAGGTGTTCAACACCCTCGGCGAGGTGCTGAACTCCGACGAGGCCTACACGGGCGACCGGTGGACCATCCACCGCAAGGCCCCCTCGTTCGACCAGCTTGAGCCGAAGACCGAGATGTTCGAGACGGGCCTGAAGGTCGTCGACCTTCTCACCCCGTACGTCAAGGGCGGCAAGATCGGTCTGTTCGGTGGTGCCGGTGTCGGCAAGACCGTGCTGATCCAGGAAATGATCATGCGTGTCGCCAACCTCCACGAGGGCGTCTCCGTCTTCGCGGGCGTCGGTGAGCGCACCCGTGAGGGCAACGACCTCATCGCGGAGATGGAAGAGAGCGGTGTTCTCGACAAGACCGCTCTCGTCTTCGGTCAGATGGACGAGCCCCCGGGCACCCGTCTGCGCGTGGCCCTGGCCGGTCTGACCATGGCGGAGTACTTCCGCGATGTGCAGAAGCAGGACGTGCTGTTCTTCATCGACAACATCTTCCGCTTCACCCAGGCAGGTTCCGAGGTCTCCACCCTGCTCGGCCGTATGCCGTCCGCGGTGGGTTACCAGCCGACCCTGGCCGACGAGATGGGTCAGCTGCAGGAGCGCATCACCTCGACGCGTGGTCACTCGATCACGTCGATGCAGGCGATCTACGTTCCCGCGGACGACCTGACCGACCCGGCCCCGGCCACCACGTTCGCCCACCTCGACGCGACGACGGTGCTCTCCCGTCCGATCTCCGAGAAGGGCATCTACCCGGCCGTGGACCCGCTGGACTCCACGTCCCGCATCCTGGACCCGCGCTACATCGCGCAGGAGCACTACGACGCCGCCATGCGCGTCAAGACGGTCCTGCAGAAGTACAAGGACCTCCAGGACATCATCGCGATCCTCGGTATCGACGAACTGGGCGAGGAGGACAAGCTCGTCGTCCACCGTGCCCGTCGTGTGGAGCGCTTCCTGTCCCAGAACACCCACGCCGCCAAGCAGTTCACCGGTGTGGACGGGTCGGACGTTCCGCTGGAGGAGTCCATCGCGGCGTTCAACTCGATCATCGACGGGGAGTACGACCACTTCCCGGAGCAGGCGTTCTTCATGTGCGGTGGCATCGAGGACCTCAAGGCCAACGCCAAGGAACTCGGCGTCTCCTGAACCGCGTGTTCTGAGTGAGGGGGCGGGGCCGTGCCTCGCGGGGCGGGTCCCGCCCTTCTCACTACGCCCATTAGACTTTGACCCAACACCCGGCAGCGAACGCCGGGTGGTGACCCGAGGAGCCCACCTTGGCTGCTGAGCTGCATGTCGAGCTCGTCGCCGCGGACCGCAGTGTCTGGTCCGGCGAGGCCACCCTGGTCGTCGCGCGTACCACGTCCGGCGACATCGGCGTCATGCCCGGTCACCAGCCGCTGCTCGGTGTGCTGGAGTCGGGCCCGGTGACCATCCGTACGAGTGATGGTGGAACGGTCGTCGCCGCGGTGCACGGCGGTTTCATCTCTTTCGCGGACAACAAGCTGTCCCTGCTGGCCGAGATCGCCGAGCTGTCGGACGAGATCGACGTCCGGCGTGCGGAGCGGGCGATGGAGCGCGCGAAGTCGGACGCCGACGCGTCCGCCGAGCGTCGCGCGGACGTCCGACTGCGGGCGGTGTCGGCGCACTGAGACCAGCGCGCAGAAGGAAGTGACTCAGCCGCGGCCAGGACCGGAGCTTTTCCGGACCGGGTCGCGGCTGAGGCGATGCGGGTGCTTTTTTCCTTTCCGTTACCTAGGAGACGAGGAGGTCGGTGTCGATGGTCCTCGCTCTGACTGTGGTCGGGTCGGTAGTACTGCTGGTGGCCCTCGGACTCTTCGTCTTCGGCCTGCGTCGCAGAGTGATCCAGCGCTCCGGCGGCACCTTCGACTGCAGCCTGCGGTGGGACGTCCCGGAGAAGACCGACACCAGCGGCAAGGGCTGGGGCTACGGCATCGCCCGCTACAGCGGTGACCGGATCGAGTGGTTCCGCGTCTTCTCGTACGCGCTTCGGCCGCGGCGTGGTCTTGAACGCTCGGCGATCGAGGTGGCCGGCCGGCGGGCCCCCGAGGGCGAGGAGGAGCTGGCGTTGCTGTCCGACGCGATCATTCTCGCCTGTGTCCATCGCGGTACGCGGCTTGAGCTCGCCATGAGCGAGGACGCGCTGACCGGTTTCCTTGCCTGGCTGGAAGCCGCGCCGCCCGGGCAGCGAGTGAATGTGGCTTAACCATTCACTCACTGCCCGGGCGGTTTCGGTTCAGCGCCGCTGGGGTCGTGTGGATTCCGCGGGTCCGTCGTGGCTGGGCGCGCAGTTCCCCGCGCCCCTACGGGGCTGGGGCTGTTAGCTGAGGCCGTTGTTGATGGCCGTCACCAGTTCGCCGTTGTTCGTGTCGCCGCTGAACTCCCAGAAGAACGCGCCGCCCAGGCCCTGGTTCTTGGCCCAGGTCATCTTGGAGCCGATGGTGGCCGGGGTGTCGTAGCTCCACCAGTTGTTGCCGCAGTACGCGTACGCCGTACCCGCGATCGTGCCGGTGGCGGGGCAGGAGCTCTTGAGGACCTTGTAGTCCTCGATGCCCGCCTCGTACGTGCCGGGTGCCGCGCCGGTCGCCGAACCGCCGGGGGCGGCCTGGGTGACGCCGGTCCAGCCGCGCCCGTAGAAGCCGATGCCGAGCAGCAGCTTCTTCGCGGGTACGCCCTTGCTCTTGAGCTTGGCGATGGCGTCGGCCGAGTTGAAGCCGGCCGCCGGGATGCCGCTGTACGAGGTCAGCGGCGAGTGCGGGGCGGTCGGACCGTCCGCGTCGAAGGCGCCGAAGTAGTCGTACGTCATCACGTTGTACCAGTCGAGGCTCGCGCTGGCGCCGCCGTAGTCGGCCGCGTCGATCTTGCCGCCGGAGGAGCCGTCCGCCGTGATGGCGGCGGTGACCAGGTAGTTGGAGCCGAACTCGGTGCGCAGCGCCTGGCTGAGGGTCTTGAAGGAGCTGAAGCCGGACGTGTCGCAGCTCAGGCCGCAGGCGTTCGGGTACTCCCAGTCGATGTCGATGCCGTCGAAGACGTCGGCCCAGCGCGGGTCCTCGACGAGGGCCTTGCAGGACGCGGCGAAGGCGGCCGGGTTGGCGGCGGCCTCACCGAAGCCGCCCGAGTAGGTCCAGCCGCCGAACGACCACAGCACCTTGATGTTCGGGTACTTGGCCTTCAGCTGACGCAGCTGGTTGAAGTTGCCGCGCAGGGGCTGGTCCCAGGTGTCGGCGGTGCCGCTGACGGACTGGTCGGCGGTGTACGCCTTGTCGGTGGCCGCGTAGGCGTCGTCGAGGGTGCACTTGCCGCCCTTGACGTTGCCGAACGCGTAGTTGATGTGCGTGATCTTCGACGCGGAGCCGGAGCTGACCAGGTTCTTCACGTGGTAGTTGCGCCCGTAGACGCCCCACTCGGTGAAGTAGCCGAGCTTGACCTTGTCGCCGGTGGGCGGCGGGTCGGTGGTGCCGCCCGTGGTGTGCACGGCGGTCGCGCCGCTGACCGGACCGGTCTGGTCGGCCGTGTCACGCGCCTGCACGGTGTACGAGTAGTCGGTGCCGGCGGTCAGACCGGTGTCGCTGTACGAGGTGCCGGTCACCGTGGCGACCTTGGCGCCGTCGCGCAGGACGTCGTAGTTCTTGACGCCCTTGTCGTCGGTGGCCGCGCTCCAGGCGAGCTTCACCGAGGTGTTGGTGATGTCGGAGGCGGTCGGCTTGCCCGGGGCGGAGGGCGCGTTGTCGCCGGGGACCGTGGGTCCGCCGTCACAACTGCCGCCGTTGAGCTTGCAGTTGGCGGGGGAGCCGGTGCCCGAGCCGTTGAAGCCGAAGGAGAGGGAGGCGCCCGGTGCGAGGGTGCCGTTCCAGGACTTGTTCTTGGCGGTCCAGTGGGTGCCGGAGCTGGTGACGTCGGCGTCCCAGGCGGAGGTGACCGAGGTGCCCGAGGGGAAGTCCCACTCGACGGTCCAGGAGCTGAGGGCCGTCGTGCCGGTGTTCTTGACGGTCCACTTGCCCTCGAAGCCGGTGCCCCAGTCCTGGGTCTTGGCGTAGGTGGCGGTCGCCGACGTGGCGGCGGAGGCGGGGCTCGCGAGCCCGACCAGGGCGGCGAACGGCAGCAGCAGGGTGGTGAATCCCGCTATGGCTCTGTGTCCGAGTCTGCGTCTGAGGCGCATCCGCGTCTCCTTGGGGGAGTTTTATGAGGTGCGCAGGACAATAGAAAGGTCTGGACCATAGGTCAATAGGTCCAGACCACTGTGGGGGTGCGGTGCGACTAGTTGTTACACGCCCAACTCCTGCGCCAGTACCGCCGCCTGCACCCGGCTGCGCAGTTTCAGTTTGCCCAGGAGGCGGCTGACGTGTGTCTTCACCGTGGCCTCCGCCATGTCGAGGCGTACCCCGATCTCCGCGTTGGACAGGCCTTCGCCCAGGCAGGAGAGGACTTCCCGCTCGCGCCGGGTCAGCGCCTCCAGGACCGAGGGGTCTGCCGACGGTTCGCGGACGGGGCGCGCGGCGAACTCGGCGATCAGCCGGCGGGTGACCGCGGGCGAGATCAGCCCCTCGCCGCCCGCCACCGTGCGGACCGCCTCGATGAGCCGGCGGGCCTCGGTGTTCTTCAGCAGAAAACCGGCGGCGCCCGCGCGCAGCGCGCCGAACACGTACTCGTCCAGGTCGAACGTGGTGAGTACGAGGACGTCGGCGAGGCCTTCACCGACGACCTGGCGGGTGGCGGCGACGCCGTCCAGGCGGGGCATCTGCACGTCCATCAGGACCAGGTCGGGACGGAGTTCGCGGGCCATGGCCACCGCCTGCTCGCCGTCCGCGGCCTCGCCGACCACCTCGATGTCGGGGGCGCTGCCCAGGATGAGGACGAGACCGGCGCGTACGGCGGACTGGTCCTCGGCGACGAGCACACGGATCATGCGGTTTCCCCTTCGGTGATCGGGAGGGTGGCGCGGACCGTCCAGGTTCTGCCGCCCGTCGTGTCGTGCGGGCCGGTCCGCGCTGCCTCGGTCCCGGGTCCGGCCTCGAACGTGCCCTGCAGCAGGGCGACCCGCTCGCGCATGCCGATCAGTCCCGCGCCCGAACCGGGGGCGCGGGGGCCGTCGCGGCGGACCTCGCCGAAAGGACTGGTCACCCACACGTCCAGGGCGTGGTCGCGCTGGACGAGGGAGACGGTGACCCGGCCGGGGGAGGCGTGCTTGAGGGCGTTGGTCAGGGATTCCTGCACGATGCGGTAGGCGGCCAGTTCGACCGGGGCCGGGAGCGCGGTGTGGGCGCAGTCGAGGGCGACGTCCAGGCCGTTGCCGCGGGCGTGCTCCACCAGGGAGGCGAGCCCGTCCAGGGTGGGCGCGGCGGCCGGCTCGGTGTCCCCGCTGCTGTCGCGCAGGATGCCGATGAGACGGCGCATCTCGGCGAGCCCCTCGACACTGTTCTCGCGGATCACCCCGAGGGCCTGTTTCGAGGTGGCCGGGTCGTCGAGGGAGAGCGCGGCCGTGGAGTGGATGGCGATCGCCGACAGGTGGTTGGCCACCATGTCGTGCAACTCCCTCGCCATCCGGGCGCGTTCGGCGGTGACGGCCTGGACGCGGTCGATCTCGGCGAGCAGGGCGGTCTGCTCGGCGCGCAGCCGGGCGGCCTCGGCGGCGTCGCGGTGGTTGCGGACCACCCACCCGGTCGCGCCGGGCGTGAACGCCACGACACCGACGACCACGCCGATCAGCAGCGCCTCCGGGACCCGCCAGACCGCGAACGGCACCACCGTGCCGAGTACCGTGAGCGCCCCGCTGATCCACAGGACGCGGCGGGCGGTGGCGGGCGGGCCGTACAGGACGGCCGCGTACACGAGGTCCGTGAACATCACGACGGTCACCAGGTTGCCCTGCGTGACGGTGTCGACGGTCAGTGCGGCGACGCCGACCAGCAGGCCGGTGCGCGGGTGGGTGCGCCGCAGCAGTTCGCAGCCCGCGATCACGACGAGTGGCAGCAGGATCGGCCAGCGGCCCGACCAGAGCACGATCGGGTCGGCGGCCGGGCGGGTGCCGAGGCCGGCGCCCCAGAGGAGGAGTCCGCCGAGCAGACCCGCCAGCGCGATGCGCACGTCGTCGCGGTGCGGGCGGGGGTGTCGCATGGCCATGACTCCATCCAACACGCCGTGCCCGCTCGTCGCCTGCTCCTGGAGAACGGTCCGTGAGCCCGTCCGAGTACATCGAAGGATGCAGGAGCGGTTCGTCATCGCCGACGACGATCTCCGGTCGTTCTCTCGCGAGCCTTGGAGGGTGACCGAGAGGAGTTCGTCGTGATCGTCACGCTGATCGTTGTGTGCGAGGTCGGCTTCTGGGTGCTGCTGGCCGGGGGACTCGCCTTTCGCTATCTGCTGAAGATGCCCCGCACGGGGCTGGCGCTGCTGCTGTGCGAGCCGCTGCTTGAGGTCGTGCTGCTGGTGGTCACCGCGCTGGATCTCAAGGCGGGGGCCGAGCCGAACTGGACGCACGGGCTGGCCGCGCTGTACATCGGGTACACCGTCGGGCACGGGCACCGGACCGTGACGTGGCTCGACGGGCATGCGGCGCATCGGCTCGGCGGGGGGCCTCGGCCGGCCGGGCCGCCGAAGTACGGGATGGCTCGGGCGCGGCACGAAGGGGTGGTGTGGCTCGGCACGGTGGTGGCGGCTGCCGTCGCGACCGGTCTGCTTCAGATCGCGATCTGGTACGTCGATGACCCGGGGCGGGTCGGGTCGCTGGAGAGTTGGCGGTATGTGGCCTGGCGGGTGGCCGGGGTTCACGGGGTGATCGCGTTGACGTATCTGGTGTGGCCGAAGAAGGCGCCTGCGGGGGTCTGACGAAGGGGTGGCTGGGGTGCGGGCCCGGTGGGGGCTGGTCGCGCCGTTCCCCGCGCCCCAGAACAGGCGCAAGGCGACAAGATTGCGCCGTTCCCCGCGTCCCTAGTCTCGGTCGCCTCCCGGGATCCATAGGACGTCCCCTACTTCCTTGTTCGCCGTTCTGGCCAGGATGAAGAGGAGGTCCGAGAGGCGGTTCAGGTAGGTCGCTGTGAGGGGGTTCATGACCTCCGCGTGGGATTCCAGGGCCGTCCAGGTCGAGCGTTCCGCCCGGCGGACCACCGTGCACGCCTGGTGCAGGAGGGCCGCTCCGGGAGTGCCGCCGGGGAGGATGAAGGAGCGGAGCTTCTCCAGCTGCTCGTTGAAGCGGTCGCAGTCCGCCTCCAGCTTGTCGATGTAGAACTGCTCGACGCGCAGAGGTGGGAACTCGGGGTTCTCCACGACCGGCGTCGACAGGTCCGCCCCCACGTCGAACAGGTCGTTCTGGACGCGGGAGAGGACCTTCACGATCTCCTCGTCGAGGTCGCCGAGGGCGATCGCCGTGCCGAGCGCCGCGTTCGCCTCGTTGGCGTCGGCGTACGCCGAGATCCGCGGATCCGTCTTGGCGGTGCGGCTCATGTCGCCGAGGGCGGTGGTGCCCTGGTCGCCGGTCCTGGTGTAGATGCGCGTCAGATTGACCATGCGGCCAGCGTAGTTACGCCCCAGCCGTTCGGAACACGCGTGTGCCCACTGTCACGGCGAGTCCCGCGAGGCCGACGGCCACGAGGACCCCGTACGCCATCGAGGCGGTGGCGTACGAGCCGACGTAACCGTCCCGCATCGCGTCCACCAGATAGCGGAACGGCATGACGTGCGAGAGGGCGTCCAGCCAGCCCGGTGCCAGCGACATGGGGAGCATGAGGCCGGACAGGAGCATGGAGGGCATGGTCAGGGCGTTGATCGTCGGGCCGAACGCGTGGGGTGAGCTGATGCGCATGGCGAGCGCGTAGGAGAGCGAGGCCAGCGAGACCGTCAGAAGGGCGACGAAGGCGAAGCCGATCAGGATGCCCGCCACAGGTGCGCGCAGGCCCATCACCACGGCGGCCAGGACCAGCAGGACCGCCTGGAAGACGAAGACGGCCGTGTCGCGCAGCACCCGGCCGAGCAGGAGCGCGAGCCGGCTGACCGGGGTGACGCGCATCCGCTCCACGACCCCGTGGTTCTTCTCCACGATGATCATGAATCCGGCGAACGCGGCGCCGAACAGGCCGAGTTGCAGCAGCAGACCGGGTACCAGGATCTGCCAGGAGCTCCCGCCGCCGCCCAGCGGCAGATCGGTGAGCAGGGGGCCGAAGAAGAGCAGGTACAGCAGCGGCATCAGTACGCCGAAGAGCATCGCGAATCTGGAGCGCAGGGTCTGGCGGAGATAGCGCCCGAAGATCAGCGCGGTGTCCTGGAGAAGCATGTCGGTCACGACCTCACAAGTTCGGACGGCTGGACGGTTGCGGGGGCGGGAGCCGTCGGCTCCGGGGTGCGGCCGGTGATCGCCAGGAACGTGTCCTGGAGCGTCGCGTCGACCGAACCGCCGTGGCGGAGCTTGAGCGCGCTCGGCGTGCCTTCCGCGACCACGACCCCTCCGTCGACGATCACGAGCCGGTCGGCGAGCGCGTCCGCCTCGTCGAGGTAGTGCGTGGTGAGGAAGACGGTGGTGCCGTGCCGGTCGCGGAGGCGGCGGACGAGGTCCCAGAGGTCGGCGCGGCTCGCCGGGTCGAGGCCGGTGGTCGGCTCGTCGAGGAACAGCACCTTCGGGCGGTGGGCGAGGCCGAGCGCGATGTCGAGGCGGCGGCGCTGGCCGCCGGAGAGCGCCGCCGTCTTCCGGTCGAGAAGGTCGGTCAGGCCGAGGTCGAGGGCCAATTCGTCGGCGCGCTCGATCGCCTGCCGCTTCGTCAGACGGTAGAGGCGGCCCTGCGTGACCAGTTCCTCCCGTACGGAGACCTGGGGGTCGACCCCGCCCGACTGCGCCACGTACCCGCACACGCGGCGGACGCCCGCCGGGTCGCCGGCCAGGTCGTGGCCCGCGACGGTGGCGGCGCCGCCGGTGGGGGCCAGCAGGGTCGTGAGCATCCGGAGTGTGGTCGTCTTGCCGGCGCCGTTCGGGCCGAGGAGGCCGAGGATCTCGCCCGGCGCCACGGTGAGGTCGATGCCGCGGACCGCCTCGACGGGGCCGCGTTTGGTCTGAAAAGTCCGGGCCAGGCCGGACGTGCTGATGATGGGCATGCGCCAAGAAAAACAGAGTCACTTTAATTTTGCAATGCCACCAAGATTTAAGGGAGTCCAAAAAATCCGGTTCCGGCCTACGATGGGGCCATGGCAGAGGGGCTCAGGGAGCGGAAGAAGCGCGAGACCAGGCAGCGCATCTCGGACATCGCCACGGGACTGTTCCTGGAGCACGGCTTCGTCACCGTGACGATGGTCGACGTCGCGGACGCCGCCGATGTGTCCGTGAACACCGTGTACAACTACTTCCCGGCCAAGGAAGACCTCTTCTTCGACCGCAGTAAGGGCGTGATCGACCGGCTCTCCCGCTGGGTGCGCGGCCGGGACCCCGGCGAGTCGGCCGCCGCCGCCGTCCTGCGCGAACTGCGCGAGGAGGTCGAGGCGGTCTCGCCGCGGGTCGGCCTGATGGCGGGGTACGACCGGTTCATGCGCGTCATCCACGACGCGCCCGCCCTCCGCTCCCGGCTGTGGAGCCTGCAGCAGGAGGTCCACGACCACCTGGCGGACACCTTGCGCGAGGAGACGGGCGCGGCGCCGGACGATCCGACGCCCGGACTGATGGCGGGGCAGATCGGCTGGCTCCACCAGACGGTCATGAGCACCGTCGGGCGCGAGATGGTCGCCGGGCGCGATCCGGCCGAGGTCTCCCGCGAGGTGCTGACGCTGCTGGACGGCATGGAGGACCTTTTGAGTGAGAAGGTCCTCAACTACGCCGTACGGGCGGCGGAATGAGCCGCCCGGTGTGATGTCCGTCAGATGAGACGTGACGCGCGTTACTTAGCGGTCACACGGCACCTCACGACCGCTAGGGTCCGCCGGAGAGGCAACTCGAAGACGTGTTGTTCGGGGCTGTCTCGCGATGTCAACGCCAGTCGTTCCGGTCGGCCTCCCGCCGGCCGGAGTCCGGGGTCGCGCGGCGGTGGCCGCACATCGACGCGGCACCCGGGAAGAAGCAGCAGGGGAGTCGGACAGTGGCAGGGAAGCTCGCCGTCATCGGGGCCGGACTCATGGGGTCCGGTATCGCCCAGGTCGCCGCACAGGCAGGCTGGGACGTCGTCCTGCGGGATGTCACCGACGCGGCGCTGACCCGTGGCACCGACGGCATCAAGGCCTCGTACGACAAGTTCGTGAGCAAGGGGAAGCTGGACGCGGGCGCGGCCGAAGAGGCGCTGGGCCGCATCACCACGACCACCGACCTGGACGCGGTCGCCGACGTCGACCTCGTCGTCGAGGCCGTGTTCGAGAAGCTGGAAGTCAAGCACGAGATCTTCCGTACGCTCGACAAGCTGGTGAAGGACGAGACCGTACTCGCCTCCAACACCTCGGCCATCCCGATCACCAAGATCGCGGCGGCCACCGAGCGCCCGGAGCGGGTCGTCGGCGTCCACTTCTTCTCGCCGGTCCCGATGATGCGGCTCTGCGAGCTGGTCCGCGGATACAAGACCAGCGACGAAGCGCTCGCGACCGCCCGGGAGTTCGCCGAGTCGGTCGGCAAGACCTGCATCGTCGTCAACCGCGACGTGGCCGGCTTCGTCACCACCCGGCTCATCTCGGCACTCGTCGTCGAGGCGGCCAAGCTGTACGAGTCGGGCGTGGCCACCGCCGAGGACATCGACCTGGCCTGCAAGCTGGGCTTCGGTCACGCGATGGGACCGCTCGCCACCGCCGACCTCACGGGTGTCGACATCCTGCTGCACGCGGCGAGCAACATCTACACCGAGTCCCAGGACGAGAAGTTCGCCCCGCCGGAGCTGATGCGCCGGATGGTTGACGCCGGTGACATCGGACGCAAGAGCGGGCAGGGCTTCTACACCTACTGACACACGTACCGGCTCCGTGCTGATCCACGGCCCATCACACCGTCACTCGTCAGGGTGATTTGGGTATCGGTTCGCTCACGGACGGCAACTTCTGCCCCGGTACGGCAGTCAGTCCTGGCAACACCTCGCACCACAGGACACGACGAAGACGCCGAGTACGAAAAACGCACTCTCGGGGAGCGCATATGCACATCAGGGGCGACCACGCCGAGCTGGTCGTCGGGGGCCGCCTCGACGTCCGCAGCGCGGCGGACGCCCGTACGGTCCTGCACACGGCCATCGACGACGGCGTCGGCGACCTGGTGCTCGACCTGTCAGAGCTGGACTCCTGGGACGCCACCGGCCTCGGTGTCATCATGGGAGCCCACCGGCGGGCGGGGCGGTACGGCCGGAGGATTGTGCTGCGCGGCGTCCCGCCGCAGATGCAGCGCCTGCTGGTGGCCACCCGCCTCCACCGCATCCTGGCGATCGAGGGCGGTATCGGGGTCGAATCACTGCCCCGGGTGTGAGGCTCCGCGTCACTGCCGCAAACGGCGAAGATCGGATCGGAAGCGGCGTACGAAACCCGTATCTCACGAACAATCCTCACGAAGCTGTGACGTCTCGGGCGGCGCGGTACCCCGTGTGTTCCTGGATACTGTGCGAAGGTTTAGGGTTCGCGTGCCCGCGTGTTGATGAACCCGTCAGTGGGCACCGGACCAGAAGCGACAGCGCAGTGTGCGGCAGGCCGGAGGGGGCTCGCACACGACGCTTTTGGGGGGCTTGGACCTATGGACCCGATCAACCGGGGACCTGAAGACTTCGGTCACGACGACGACTCGGCGCCACGACAGCGCCCACCGCGCGAGCCTTTGACGCACGCGCTGGGGCAGGGTGGCGTCCAGCACACACCCGCACCGGCCCGCATCGTCCAGCTGGTCGCGGGCGACCATCTGCTCACCGTCAATCCCGTCGACGGCAGCGAGATCGAGCTCTGCCCGCCGGGCGAGCGACCGCCGCGGCCCACGAAGTTCAGCGCCGCCGAGCGGACCGAGCACACCCGTTCCGCACGGCCGCCCGTCCCGCCCGGGGCGCCGGGGCCCGGACTGCCGCTCCTGGAGCGCCAGGAGGAGCGTGAGCGGCTCGTACGGCTGCTCGCGCGCGGACGCTCCGTACGGCTCACCGGGCCCTCGGGCTCGGGCCGCACCGTCCTGCTGGACGCCGTGGCCGACGACTGCGCGGACCTCGCGCCCGACGGCGTGCTCCGCCTCAGCGGCCATCGCCGCACTGCCGACGATCTGCTGCACGACCTCTTCGCCGCCGTCTACGACGCTCCCCTGTACCGGCCGGAACGGGACGAACTGCTCGCACTCGTCCACGAGATCGGCGCGGTCGTCGTCCTGGACGACGTGGAGTTCGGCGGCAACGCGCTCGAAGACCTGCTCGACGCCACACCCGAGTGCGCCTTCCTGGTCTCCGCGACGCCCGAGATCGCCGCGCCGTCCGCCGACTCGCTCCTCGAAGAGGTCTTCCTCAGCGGTCTCGGCCGCGCCGGCGGCCTCGAACTGCTGGAGCGTGCCGTCGGCCGTGTCCTGACCGAGGAGGAGGCCAACTGGGCGGCCGACCTCTGGTTCGAGTCCGAGGGGCTCCCGCTGCGCTTCGTCCAGGCCGGTGCCCTGTTGCGGCAGCGCGACCAGCTGGGCACCGACCCGGCGGCCTTCGACGACTTCGGCCGCTACTCGGGCGAATACGACGAGGCGCCCGCGGACGCGTACCCGGACGCACCTGCGGGCGCGTCCACCGACGCGTCCACCGACGAGTACGGCACTGACGAGTACGGCACCGAGGACCGCCGTGAGGTACCCCTGCCCTCGCTCGCCGAGGGTGCCGCGCCCGCCGCGCTGCTCGCCTCCCGGCTCAGCGAGTCGGCCCGCGCCACCCTGCGCTTCGCCGTCGCCCTGGGGGGCGAGGTGCCGCACCAGGCGCATCTGCCCGCCATCGTGGGGCACACGCACGCGGACGCGGCGCTCGCGGAACTCGTCGGCTGCGCGCTCGTCACCCCGGTCGGATCGCACTACCGCCTCGCGGCCGGTGTGCAGACCCAGCTGGAGGGCGCGGGATACGCCGCGGACGCCGAGGAGACGGCCCGTGCCGCCGCGCGGCACTACGCATGGTGGGCCGGACACCCGTCCGTCACCCCGGAGCGGGTCTGCGCCGAGGCGGACGCCGTGCTCGCCGCACTGGCCGCCCTGGTGCCGCTGACCGTGCCGCCGGCCGGGGACGAGGAGAACGCCACGGCGGTGGAGCTGGCCCGGACGGCCGCGCCCGCCTTCGCCGCGGGACTGCACTGGAGCGCCTGGGAGCGCGCGCTGCGCTCCGGGAGCGAGGCCGCCCGGCTCGCCGGCGAGGTCTCGGATCAAGCCTATTTCCACCACGAGTTGGGCATTCTCGCGCTCTGCGGCGGACAGCTCGACCGGGCCCGCGCCGAACTGGAGGCCTCGGTCGGCCTGCGCGGTGCCCTGGCCGACAAGCGCGGCACCGTCGCGGGGCGGCGCGCCCTGGCCCTGGTCGCGGACCGCTCGGGCTTCTCCAGCCTCCCGGCCTCGTTCGGGCAGGGGGGACTCCCGGCACTGCCCGCGGCGATCGGCTCGACGTCCGGCGAGGAGGTGCCCGACGCGCGGTACGAGGAGTCGGCGTCCCCGCCCGGCGGCGTACCGGCCGTGTTCGCGGCGGTCCCCTCGCCGCAGGGACCGGGCGAGCCCGCCACACTGGTCACGCACCGCAGCGGGTCCGCCTCCCCGGCCAGGACCGGAGGGGCGACGGCAGGCGGTGTGAAGGGCCTGGTCAACGGCGCCCGGCGCAATCTGGTGGCCGTCGGCGCGGGCGCGCTGCTCGCCGCCGTGCTCGGCACGGTGGTGACGCTCGGCGCGACCTCCAACCCCGACGACGACACCCCGGCGGAGAAGGTCGCCGTCACCCCGTCGGCCAGCGCGGACGACGACGGTGAAGGGCTCGGCGCGGACCGGCCGAAGAACGACAGCGGCGACGTGGGCTCGACGGCCCGACCGACCGACCCGGGCGAGGACGGCGTCCTCGGGACCTCGGACGACCCGACACCGACGTCGACCGGCGAGCCGTCGGACGACCCGAGCGGGTCGCAGGAGCCGAGCCCGACCAAGTCCACGACGAAGTCGCCGTCGTCCACGCCGAAGCCGCCGACTTCGCCGAAGCCGTCCAACACCACGAAGCCGCCGACGAGTTCCACGCCCTCTCCGACGCCGACCGAGTCCGAGCCCTCCGGGGAGCCCAGCGAGAGCCCGCCGTCCGAACCGTCGACCGCCGACTCGGCCAGCGGTCCCGCGTCCAGCCCGGCCACGAGCAGCGGCTCCATGAGCAGCGGCGCACCCGGGTCGCCGACGGTGATCTGAGGCAGGCCGGAGACGCGGACAAGGCTTACGCGAGTCCGCCACGGCACGACGGTGGGCCGGGACCTTTCACAGGTCCCGGCCCACCGTCATGCCGTACGAAAGATTCCGGCCCGGGTCAGAACAGCCGCAGCTTGTCGTCCTCGATGCCCCGCATCGCGTTGTAGTCGAGGACCGTGCAGCCGATGCCCCGGTCCGTGGCGAGCACGCGGGCCTGCGGCTTGATCTCCTGGGCGGCGAAGATGCCGCGGACCGGCGCGAGATGCGGGTCGCGGTTCAACAGGTCCAGGTAGCGCGTCAGTTGCTCCACGCCGTCGATCTCACCGCGCCGCTTGATCTCCACGGCGACGGTCCCGCCGTCCGCGTCGCGGCACAGGATGTCGACCGGGCCGATGGCCGTCATGTACTCGCGGCGGATCAGCGAGTAGCCCTCGCCGAGGATCTCGATCCGGTCGGCGAGCAGCTCCTGGAGGTGCGCCTCCACGCCGTCCTTGATCAGGCCGGGGTCGACACCGAGCTCGTGCGCGGAGTCGTGGAGGACTTCCTCCATGGTGATGATGAGTTTCTCGCCCGCCTTGTTGATGACGGTCCACACACCCTCGTCGTCCCCCGAACCCTCCTTCAGGGTGCAGGGCGGCGACATCCAGTTGAGGGGCTTGTAGGCCCGGTCGTCCGCGTGGATCGAGACGCTGCCGTCCGCCTTCACGAGGATGAGACGGGGGGCCGACGGGAGATGGGCGGTGAGCCGGCCCGCGTAGTCAACGGAGCAGCGGGCAATGACGAGACGCATGGTCGGCAACGCTACTCGACCGGCACGGGTCGGCGCGATCCGGCCAGGAGGACCGTTGACCGGAGCCTTTCGCGCCGCCTTCCCTGTCGCCCCTGTTTCCCCGGATAAGCCCTGTTCGAAAGTGGCCGGTTGTGTGCACGTTGGGTCTTCGCTGTGTGCCCAATGTCCTGGTGCGGCCACGAACAGTTGCCTACCGTATAAACGGGAGGTCGCGATGCATGTACTCAGCGTGTTCGTCGTCGCGGTCTCCTTCCCTGTCAGTCAACCCCCTCTGCCGAGGGGGTGCGAGAGGAGAACCCATGTCGCTGGACGTCTCACCGGCCCTACTCGAAAAGGCCGAGCGAGGCGAGGTCGACGAAGCGGAATTCGTCGACTGCGTCCGGACCTCCCTGCCCTACGCATGGGAGATGATCAGCTCCCTGGTGGCTCAGCTGAAGGTGGACGGCGGCAACTTCGCCGACAACCAGACGCCTCCGCCGGACGAGCAGGCGCGGGGCCAGCTGCTGCGTGCCCTCGCGAGTGACGCGATACGAGGTGCGCTGCAACGGCACTTCGGGGTGAGGCTGGCCTTCCAGAACTGCCACCGGGTGGCAGTGTTCCCGTTGGACGGCTCGGTGGACGAGACCCTGACCCGCTTCACATCGGTGCGCAGTCAACTGCTGAACCAGTCGCCGGAGTTCCGGGATTGCTGATGCGGTGATGTCGCCCTGCTTGCCGCTCCGTACGCGGGAGGTGTTCTGTACCGGAGCGGCAGGCTTCCCGTGGCTCGGGCCCGTGCGGCCCGGGCCCCGGGTCCGCGGAGGCGGGGTGTCGTGGTCCCGGGCCGGTGCGCCGGTCCGCTGATCACCGGAGCCTTGGCAGTACCTCGTCCCCCAGCCGCCGTACGTTCTCCTCCGTGGCGGCCAGATCGCCGGAGCCCTCCACGAGGAGCGCGAAGCGGGTGATCCCCGTGCGCTCGGAGGTCGCCGCGAGGCGGTCCGCGCACAGCCGGGGGGTGCCCACCGGGTGCAGCCCGCAGAGGAGTTCGGTGTAGGCCGCGGGATCGCGCATCGAGCGCTTGCGGTCGTCCACCGTCACATGGGCCTCCAGTCCCTGCCGCAGCCACCCCGGCATGGCTTTCTGCAGCGTCTCGACGGCGTCCGTCCGCCGGTCCGCGATCTGTGCCACACCGGCCGACACGTGGGACGCGCCGGCGACCGCGATGTCGTCGGGGGAGTGCCCCGCGGCGAGCGCGTACGTACGCCACAGCGCGACCATCTCGGCCTTCTCCTCGTCCCCCACATGCATGCCGAGGAGCATCGGAAGTCCGCGGTCGGCGGCCATCCTGACGCTCGACGGCGAGGTGCACGCGACGACGACCTCGGGGCTCTCGCCGCCCGACAGGGCCTCCGACGGCCGCGGTACGACCGCCACTTCACGGAAGCCGAAACGCTCGGAGCCGCCCGCCACGGACGGCCGGCGCAGCCAGCTCATCAGCAGATCGAGTGATTCCGGGAACCCGTGTTCGTACGCTTCGAGGCCTGTCCCGAAGACCTCCAGGTCGACCCACGGCCCGCCGCGCCCCACCCCGAGCGAGAAACGTCCGCCCGAGGTCACGTGCAGCAGCGCGGCCTGTTCGCCGAGTGCCACCGGGTGCACGGTGGGCAGCACGCTGACCGCCGTGCCGACGCGGATCCGGCGGGTGCGGCCCAGCAGCAGCGCCGCCAGCGTCACGGCCGACGGGCACGTCCCGTACGGCACGAAGTGGTGCTCGGCCAGCCATACCGTGTCGAGCCCCGCCTCCTCGGCGACCTCCGCCGACCGCACCGCGCGGTGCAGCGCCTCGCCCTGTCCCTGACCGGGAAACTGGGCCGCCAGAACAAAACTTCCTACGCGCATCGCGCTCCTGCCTCCTTGTGCCGATGAGGCTCCCCCATCCCGCATAACCGTCTGACACGTGCCAAAGACACGGCTTGGCGGGGAGATTGGCGGATTGTCTGGAGAATGGGCCGACCGCGCGGGAGGTCTGTGGGGATTGGTGACGTACGCGTACCCCTGGGAGCTCCGCGTAGGCTGGACGCAGCCCCTGCTCCCTGTATAGCTCCGTGAGGTGTCCTGTGTCCCCGCGTCGCAACCGTCCCCACGTCGGTGGCTCCGGCCGGAGCGCGGACGAGGATCCGTCCGACCGGTACGGCGGCTGGCAGTCGGCCGAGAGCTGGCGGGGCGAGTCCTGGAGCGTACGGCACGTGGCGGGAGCGAGCGCGCAGGGCAAGACCTACCGCTGCCCCGGCTGCGACCAGCAGATTCCCTCCGGCGTCCCGCACGTGGTCGCCTGGCCCGAGCACTCCGGGGTGGACGAGCGCCGCCACTGGCACAAGTCGTGCTGGAACGCGAAGGACCGCCGCACCACGAGGGTGCAGCGGTCCCGGAACGCGCCGAGGTTCTAGGACCCCGGCCGCCGCTCGGCCGGCGCGTCGCTCAGACGTCCCGCCGCTCAAGGAGGACGTACGCGCCCGCGATCGCCGCGGCGGTCACACCGACGAGCAGGAGCAGCTGCGAGCCGCCGCCGTTACCGGAGTCGAGTTCGAAGATCTTGGCGAGCGCGTTCGGGGCGTTGTAGTCCATCATCTTCTCGCCGATCGTGCGCATGCTCTCGGACATCATCAGGAACGCCGGCAGGATCGCCGGGACCAGCACCAGACCGAGCATCGCGGTGATCGCACCGGCGGAGTGCCGCAGCATCGAGCCCACGGCGAGCGCGAGCACCCCGAGCAGCGACACGTACAGCGCGCCCATCAGGACGGTCCCGCCCCACGCGTTGTCCGAGGCCCCGCCGTGCATGCCCGAGGTGACCAGGCCGACGAACCCGATGGCGAGCGCCGACACGACGAACGCGACGACGAAGAAGATGACCAGTTTGGCGGTGAGCACCCGGTGGCGCTGGGGCGAGGCCGTGAACGTCGTACGGATCATGCCCGTGCCGTACTCGGACGAGACCACCAGCACGCCCAGGGTGATCAGGCAGATCTGCCCGAGGATCAGCCCGAAGAAGGCGGGGATCGTGTACGGGACGTCCGCGTAGTCGTTGTCGTTCGTCTGGGCGGCGACGAGGAGGCCGATCCCCACGACCAGGAGCAGGAAGACGCCGAGCGTCCACATCGTGGAGCGCACCGACTTGATCTTCGTCCACTCCGAGGTGAGCGCGTGCCCGAGATGGGTGCGCGTGATCGGAATCGGCGAGGTGTACGAAGTCCCGGGCGCCGACTGCCAGTTCGGGGCAGGGGCGGCCTGCTGGTGCGTCTGCGGCTGGGGCGTGCTCATCGGGCGTCCTCGGGCTTGGTCAGGTCGGGGGCGGCGGAGGAGGGCTGCGCGGGTGCGGCCGGAGACTGCGCGGGCGGAGACTGCGCGGGCGCGGACTGCGCAGCGGCCGGCTGAGCGGGCTGGGCGTACGGGTTGGGCTCTCCGGCGCCCGGGACGCCCGGAGCGCCGTAGGGGCCCGCGGGCGGCTGTCCCTGGGGCATCGCGAACGGCTGCCCGCCCTGCTGGGGTGGCGGCGGCGCGTACCAGCCCGGCTGGCCCTGTCCCGGCACCGGCATCTGCGGCGGGGGCATCGCGCCCGGCGGCAGCTGCTGCTGGAATCCCGCGCGCTGGTCGGTGGTGGAGCGGTAGTCGACCGCGCCCTGCGTCATCCGCATGTACGCCTCCTCCAGCGACGCCTGGTGCGGCGACAGCTCCCACAGCCGTACGTCGGCGTCGTGGGCGAGGTCGCTGATGCGGGGGAGCGGCAGTCCCGTGACGCGCAGCCCGCCGTCCTGCTCCGGCATCACCTGACCGCCCGCCTCCGTGAGCGCGGCCGTCAGCTTCTCGCGCTGGGCGGGGTCGGTGCCGGGGGTGCGCACCCGTGCGAAGTCGGCCGAGTTGTGCGAGATGAAGTCGCGGACGCTCATGTCGGCGAGCAGCTGGCCGCGGCCGATCACGATGAGGTGGTCCGCCGTGACGGCCATCTCGCTCATGAGGTGCGAGGAGACGAAGACGGTCCGGCCCTCCGCGGCCAGCGACTTCATCAGGTTGCGCACCCAGAGGATGCCCTCGGGGTCGAGTCCGTTGACCGGCTCGTCGAAGAGGAGCACCTGCGGGTCGCCGAGCAGCGCGGCCGCGATGCCGAGCCGCTGGCCCATGCCGAGCGAGAAGCCCTTGGAGCGCTTTTTCGCCACGTCCTGGAGCCCCACGACCCCGAGCACCTCGTCCACCCGGCGGGCGGGGATGCCCGACAGCTGCGCCAGGCACAGCAGGTGGTTACGGGCGTGCCGGCCGCCGTGCACGGCCTTGGCGTCGAGCAGCGCGCCGACCTGGCGCGGCGCGTTGGGCAGCCTGCGGTACGGGTAGCCGCCGATCGTCACCTGCCCGGCGCTGGGGTTGTCCAGCCCGAGAATCATCCGCATGGTCGTGGACTTGCCCGACCCGTTGGGGCCGAGGAAGCCGGTGACCGAGCCCGGCCTGACCTGGAAGGAAAGGTTGTACACGGCCGTCTTGTCGCCGTAGCGCTTCGTCAGGCCGACTGCCTCGATCATTCTCCGCACCCATCGAAAGGTTCAGGACGTCGGGGCACACGCCCCCGTAAGGGTTAGGAGGATAGCGGGGCGCTGACGGTTCCCTTCAAGAGCGGGTAAAACCTCAGGCGTCCCGCCGCTTCAGCAGCACGTACCCGCCGATCACCGCGACGACGACCCACAGCACCATGATGCCCAGCCCTCCCCAGGGTCCGTACGGTACGTCGTCGTCGAGCGGGGTGACCACCTGCATGATCTTGCTGCCGGCCTGGTCGGGCAGGAACCGGCCGATCTTCTTGGTGGCGGAGACGTTGCCGAGGATGGCGGAGATCAGGAAGAAGAACGGCATCAGGATGCCCAGGGACAGCATCGGGCTGCGGAGCATCGTGGCGACGCCCATCGAGAAGACGGCGATGAGGGTCATGTAGAGGCCGCCGCCGATGACCGCGCGCAGGACCCCCGGGTCGCCGATCGACGCCTTGTGCGAGCCGAGCATCGCCTGACCGAGGAAGAACGCGACGAAACTGGTCACGAGGCCCACGAGGAAGGCGAGCCCGGTCGCCACCGCCATCTTGCTGAACAGGAACGTGCCGCGCTGCGGGACGGCGGAGAGCGAGGTGCGGATCATGCCGGTGCTGTACTCGTTGGACACCACCAGCACACCGAACACGATCATCGCCAGCTGACCGAGGCTCATCCCGGCGAAGCTGATGTAGGTGGGGTCGAAGGAGAGCCGGTCCTTCGCGCTCATCTTGTCGAACTCGTTCTTCGACAGCAGCGAGATCAGCGCACCGAGCACGACGGTCACCACGGCGGCGAGGCTCAGCGTCCACAGTGTGGACGCCACCGACCGGATCTTGGTCCACTCGGATCTCAGGACCTGGGTCGCGGCCATGGATTCAGCCCTTCTTCCAGTCGTTGCCCCACTGGGGTCCCGGCACCGGCGGTCCCGGCTGCTCGCCGGGGAGGGGAGGCGGCGCGGCACCGAGCGGGGCGCCGGTGTGCGCGTGGTACTCCACCGACTCCGCCGTGAGCTGCATGAAGGCGTCCTCCAGCGAGGCCTGCTGGGGGCTCAGCTCGTGCAGCACGATCCCATGCTGCGCGGCCAGCTCGCCGATGTCCTCGGGCCGGTGCCCGTCCACCTCAAGTGTCCCGCCACCCGTCTCGACGGCCGTGACCCCGGCCCGGTGCAGCACGTCGAGCAGCAGCTCACGCCGGGGCGACCGGATGCGTACGTACGACCGGGAGTTCTCCCTGATGAAGTCGGCCATGGACGTGTCGGCGAGCAGCCGGCCTTGGCCGATCACGACGAGATGGTCGGCGGTCAGCGCCATCTCGCTCATGAGGTGCGAGGAGACGAAGACGGTACGTCCCTGGGCCGCGAGGGACTTCATCAGATTGCGGATCCAGTGGATGCCCTCGGGGTCGAGCCCGTTGACCGGCTCGTCGAACATCAGGATCCGGGGGTCGCCGAGCAGCGCGCCCGCGATACCGAGCCGCTGCCCCATGCCGAGCGAGAAGCCCTTCGCCTTCTTCTTCGCCACCGCGGTGAGCCCGACGGTGTCCAGGACCTCGTGCACCCGGCTCCGCGGGATGCCGTTGCTCTGCGCGAGGCACAGGAGGTGGTTGAAGGCGCTGCGCCCGCCGTGCATGGCCTTGGCGTCGAGCAGGGCGCCGATGTACGTCAGCGGGTCCTTGAGCCGGTCGTAGTGCTGCCCGTCGATCCGGACGTCACCCGCGGTCGGCCGGTCGAGCCCGAGCATCATCCGCATGGTCGTGGACTTCCCGGCCCCGTTCGGCCCGAGAAACCCGGTGACGATCCCGGGCCGCACGGCGAACGTCAGCTGATTCACAGCCATCTTCTCGCCGTACCGCTTGGTCAGCCCCGCAACCTCGATCATGCGCCCACGCTAAAACGCAACAAAGCCCCCTGCCACTGGAGGCAGGAGGCTCCGAGGCCGCACCCCGTGAGGGGCGCCCCGTGAGGGGCGCCCCGTAAGGGGCGCCGGGCTGTATCGATCTGCGGCTCCGCCGCGTGGGCGCGACCAGCCACAGCCCCTTAAGGGGCGCGGGGAACTGCGCGACCAGCCACGACGGACCCGCAGATCCCCACAAACCTGTACGTACCGAGCTGGCGCAGCCGCCTAGCGGGACTGCTGAGCCGGCACCCCACGAGTGATCGGCTCGTCCTCGGGAGCGCCCGCGGCGGCCACAGCCGCCCCCGTGAGCGTCGCCAACATCTCACGCACGTTCGTGAGCTGCGCGTTGATCGAGTCACGCCGGTTCGTGAGCGCCGCAAGCTCCCGCTCGGACTCCGACCGGATCCGGTCGGCCTTCGCGTTCGCGTCCGCCACGATGTCCTCGGCCTGCCGCTGAGCCGTCTCGACGGTCTGACGGGCACGACGCTCGGCGTCCGTACGCAGCTTCTCGGCCTCAAGCCGAAGCTGCTCCGCACGGTGCTCGATCTCCGCGAGACGCTTCTCCGCCTTGGCCTGACGCGAAGCCAGGTCACGCTCGGACTGCTCACGGCGCTTGGCGAGGTTCGTCTCGAAGTCGGCGGCGGCCTGCGCGGCCTTCGCACGGGTCTCCTCGAAGAGGGCGTCCGCCTCCTCGCGCTTCGACTGCGCGTCCTTCGTCGCCTCCTGACGGAGCTGGGAAGCGTCCGTCTTGGCCTTCTCGACGATCCGGACGCCTTCGTCCTCCGCCTTGGACTTGCGGTCCGCAGCGAACGATTCTGCGTCGTTGCGCACCTGCTGGGCCGCCGACTCGGCGAGCTCACGGTGCTGCTCCGCCGCGCGACGTGCCTCCTCGCGCAGGTCCTTGGCCTCCTCCTCGGCGAGGCGGAGGATCTTCTCGACGCGGGCACCGAGGCCGGCGTACGACGGCTCGGCGTCGCTTACCTGGGCCTGGGCGTTCTGCGTTTCGAGATGGAGTTCCTCGATGCGCTTTTCGAGAGCAGTGATACGGGCCAGAGCGCTGTCACGGTCGGAGACGAGCTTCGAGATGCGTTCGTCCACCTGAGCGCGGTCGTACCCACGCCGCACAAGCTCGAAGCCGTAGGGGGAAGTGTCGCTCATGGGGTTCCTGTCGAATGAGACCGGTGAGGTGATAGGTGGAATCCTAGGGGCCAAAACGGTGTGTCATCGAGCAGTAGCCCGATTGATATGGAGAATGACACCCTTTTTGGTGGCTAACGGCCGGAACGCTTGCCAGGGAGCTTCACCGAAGCCCCCCGGCATGCACGGAAGTTGCCCATCTGGCTAGCCCTCGGACGGCTTGCCACCCGAACGGGTCGAACCGGCCGCCGCGCCCGCCTTGATGGCCCCGTCCTTGCCGCTCGACGGCGCCTCAAAGGATTCCAACGCCTCCAGGACGTCCTGGACACGGGAGATCTCGGCATTGATGTCCTGCCGACGGCGGACCAGCACCTCCAGCTCCCGCTTGCCCTCCTCGACCGCGGCCCGCGCCTCGCGTACCGCCTCGGATCTGATCCCCTCGGCCTCGGCGATGAGCGCGGCCTTCTTCTGCTCGGCCTCCTTGAGGAGCCCCTCCGCCTTCTTCACCGCGGCGATACGGACCTTGCTCGCCTCGGAATTGGCCTCCGACACCAGGTCCTTGGCCTTCGCCTCGGACTCCTTCAGCTGATCCTCGGCGGCCCTGATCAGCGCGTCGCACCGATCACCCGCCGCCTTCATCGTCTCGGCGGACTCCCGGCGGGCCCGGTCGTGCAGCTCCTCGATCTCGCCCGTGATCCGGTCGCGCAGCTCCTCGGCACGCTCCCTTATGGCGGTGGCGTCCCGGCGCGCGCCGATCAGCAGCTCGTCGGCGTCCGTCCTGGCCCGCTCCACCCGGGAGTTGCCCTCGACCGTGGCCTCGGACAGCAGCCGCTCCGCCTCGTTGCGCGCGGCGCCCACCATCGTGTCGGCCTGTGCCTCGGCGTCCGCGGTGGTCTTGTGCGCGCTCGCCTGCGACTCCGAGAGGAGCTTGTCGGCCTCGGCGGTCGTCTCCGTGATCAGCGTGTCGACCTGCTCTGCCGCCTCGGAGCGCCGCTTGTTGGCCTCCTTGCGCGCCTTGTCCAGCGTGTCGTCGGCCTCGTCGCGGGCGTTCGACATGAGGCGGTCGGCCTCCTGGGCGGCCTCGGCCTTGAAGCGCTGGGCCTCCGACCGGATCCGCTCGGCCTGCTGCTGCGCGGAGCCGACCGTGTCGGCCGCCTCGGCGCGCAGCCGCTCCGCGTCGCCCGTCGCGTCCGAGATCAGCTTCTCGGCCTTCGCCACGGACTCGGCGCGGACCCGCTCCGCCTCCTGGTTCGTCTCCGCCGTGAGCCGCTCGACCTCGGCGGTCGTCTCGGTGATGAGGGTGTCCGCCTGCGTCGCCGCGTCCGACCGGATGCGGTTGGCGTCGTCCCGTGCCTCGGCCCGGGAACGCGAGGCGTCCTGCTCGGCCGACGCGATGGCGTCCGACGCCTCCGTACGCGCCCGCTGCAGATACTCCGAGGCGTCCGAACGCAGCCGCTCGGACTCCGCGATCGCCTCCGAGACCGTGCGCTCCGCGAGGGACTTGGCGGCCTCCGCCTCCTCCCGCGCCTCGCGCCGGACCCGGTTGCCGTCCTCGGTCGCCCGCTCCCGCTCGGCGTACGCGTCGGCGCGGACCCGGTCGGACTCCTCCTGCGCCTCCGTGCGCATGCGCTCCGCCACGTGCTCGGCGGCGCTGCGCAGGCCGGTGATCTCCTCCTGGGCCTGCTCGTGCAGCCCGGCCACCGCGTCGCGCACCTGCTGTGCGGTCTGCTCGGCGGCCGACACCATCTCGGTCGCCCGGCGGTCCGCCTCCTCGACCAGCCGTACGGCCTCGGTCTGGGCCTCCTCCACGCGGTTGCGCGCCGAGGCCAGCAGCTCCTCGCTCTGCTCGCGGGCCCGCTCGCGCTCCTGGTCGGCCTCCTGGCGCGCGGCGCCGAGCAGCTCCTCGGCCTCGCGGCGGCGCCTGGCCGCCTCCTCCTGGGCCGCGGACAGCGCCTCGGCGGCCTCCGTGGCCAGCCGCTCGGCGGCGGCCTGCGCCTCCGCCCGTACGCGGTCGGCGGTGTCCTGTGCCTCCGTCTTGAGCCGCTCGGCCTCCACCGCGGCGTCCGAACGCAGCCGTACGGCGAGGGCCTCGCCCTCGGCACGGGACGCGGACGCGTCCGAGGCGGCCTCCGTGCGCAGCCGCTCGGCCTCCGTCTCGGCCTGCGCCTGGAGCGTCCGGATCCGCTCGGCGGCCTCGCCGCGCAGCCGGTCGATCTCCTCGGAGGCCTCGCGCCGGATCCGCTCGGACTGCTCCCGGGCGTCGGTGAGCGCCTGCTCGGCGGAGGCGAGGCGCTCCTCGGCCTCCGTGTGCAGCCGCGTCAGCCCCTCGGCCGCCTCGGCCTGCCGGGCCGCTATGGCCCGCTCGGTGTCCTCGTGCAGCTCGGTGGCGGCCCGCTCGGCCTCCGCCTTGATCTCCTCGGACTGCTCGACGGCCTCCGTGCGGTGCCGCTCGGCCTCCGCGCGGGTGCGCTCCAGGGTCTCCTCGGCCTGCCGGCGCAGTGTCGTCGCGCGCTCGATGGCCTCCGTGCGGACCCGCTGGCTCTCCGTCGTGGCGTTCGACCGCAGCTCGTCCGCGTCGGCCTTCGCCTTGGACAGCAGCTCCTCGGCGGTCCGTGCCGCCTCCTCGATCTGCTGGACGGCCTCGCGCCGGGCCTCGGAGCGGATCCGCTCGCCCTCTTCGTTGGCGTCCGCGCGCAACTGCTCGGCGTCGCCGCGCAGCCGGCGCGCCTCCTCCTGCAGCTCGACCGTCTTGGCGCGGTACTCCTTGGTGTCGTCCTTCGCCGTGCCCTTGAGCTGCTCGGCGATGTCGTGCGCCTCGGCGCGCAGCCGGTCCGCCTCGGCCTCGGCCTCGGCGCGGATGCGCTCGGCCTCCTCGGAGGCTGCCTTGGTGGTCGTCTTGGCGTCCTCGGACGCCTTGTTCAGCACCTCCTCGGCCGTACGGGCCGCCTTGGCGAGCTGGGACGCGGTCTCCTCGGCGGTGAGACTGCGGGCGTTCTCCTCGGCCTCCGCGGTGATCTTCTCGGCCTTGGCACGGGCGTCCGCGACGACCTGCTCGGCCTCGGCCTTGGTGGCCTCGGCCTCCTTGATCGCCTCGCCGACCAGCCGGGCGACCTGCTCCTTGGCCGTACGCGTGCGCTGTTCGTTCGCCGACTCCGCGCCGGAGAGCGTCTTGGCCGCGGCCTCCTTGGCCTCGGCGAGGACCTTCTCGGCCTCGGCCCGCGCCTCGCGCAGCGCCGCCTCGGCCTCGCTGATGCGCTGCTCGGCGGCGCGGCTCAGCTCTCCGGCCTGACGGCGGGCGTTGTCCGAGTCGGACGCGGTCGAGCTGCGCAGCTGCTCGGCGTGCTCGGTGGCCTCCTGGGCCTGCGTCGAGGCGGCGTTCAGCAGCCGCTCGGCGTCGGTGCGGGCCCGGCGCAGCAGCGCCTCGGCCTCGGCGCGTGCCCGCTCGGCGTCGCTCTGCAGCCGCTGGCGGGCCTCTCCCGCCACCCGCTCGGCCTCCGCGCGGGCGGCGGCCAGGGCCTGCTCGGCCTCGCTGCGCGACTCGTCGGCCAGCCGGCGGGCCTGCTGCTCGCTGCGGGCCCGCAGCTGCTCGGCCCACGCCACGTTCTCGTTGACGTGCGACTCGACGCTCTGCCGGCGCTCGGCCAGCTCCTGGTCGAGCTGCTGGCGGCGGGTGACCGCCTCCTGATGCAGCTCCGCCTGGAGACGGGCGGCCTGCTCCGCGTGCTCCTGCAGGATCCGCTGCGTCTGCGCGCGGGCCTGGCTCAGCTCCCGCTCGGCGTCCTGGCGCAGCTGATCGGCCTGAACCTGCGCATTACGGAGCATCTGCTCGGCCTGATAGCCGATGTCGGCGCTGTCGTAGGCAGGCCGGGTCGCCAGACTGCGGCGCGCCTCGTGCAGCTTGGCGCGCAGCACCTCGACCTGATAGCCGAGGTCCTCGGCGTGCTGGACGGCCTTCTCCCGCTCGGTCTTCAGCCGTTCCATCTCGGCCTCGAACCGAGAGAGGTGGTCGACGTCAGCCGCCGGCTCTCGCTCCTGGCGTTCGTAGCCCCGCACTGCGCGGTCCCATCCGTCCCCTGGTCGCAAGTCTCTCCAAACGAGCACCGTCCATCCGCCGGACAGGGCCCCCGGGGAATGGTGTCAGATCAACGGCGGAGCACGTGCTGCTCCCCCGACGCTCGTCCCCCGAAACCTGGACCCCGGCCCTCGGATCCTGACGATGAGGACCCGGACCGCCCCGAAGAGGCGACGGCCGTGCCCAACCCTACCGGCCCAGATATACGGAGGTCAGTGCTCAGGTGACTCAACTGGCGCCGAAGTGACCAGTTCTGTCAGGACGCCATGACAATCCTTCGGGTGCAGAAAGGTGATCCTGGAGCCCATCGAACCCCTGCGCGGCTCGTCGTACAGCACCCGTACGCCCTTGTCGCGGATGCCGGCCGCGTCCGCGTCCACGTCCGCCGTGCCGAAGGCGATGTGATGTACGCCCTCACCGTTCTTGGCCAGCCACTTTCCGACCGCGGAGTCCTCGCGGGTGGGTTCCAGGAGCTGCAGGTAGGAGGCGCCGCCGTCGGACGTCTCATTGATCTTGAGCATGGCCTCACGCACGCCCTGCTCCTCGTTGACCTCGGAGTGGTACACCTCGAAGCCGTACGTGGCCCGGTAGAACTCGACGGTCGCGTCGAGGTCGAAACAGGCGATCCCGATGTGGTCGATTCGCGTCAGCATGCTGTCAGTGCAGCGCTCCCAGTGCGGTTACGCAACGTGCGCGCGATCACACGACGGGCCGGATGACGGCTGGCCTACCGCTCAGTACCTTCTTCAGTACACCCTCATCTGGGGGGATCCCCCCAGGCCCCCCAACTCGTTCACTCCTCGGCTGTGCAAGCTGGAAGGGGATCGCTCCTCATGTCTGGAACGAACAACACCACCTCCGTCATCGTTGCGGGTGCACGCACCCCGATGGGACGGCTGCTCGGCTCCCTGAAGTCCTTCTCGGGAGCAGACCTCGGTGGATTCGCGATCAAGGCCGCCCTCGACCGTGCGGGCATCGGCGGCGACCAGGTGCAGTACGTGATCATGGGCCAGGTGCTCCAGGCCGGGGCAGGGCAGATCCCGGCACGCCAGGCCGCCGTCAAGGCGGGCATCCCGATGAGCGTCCCGGCGCTGACGATCAACAAGGTGTGCCTGTCCGGCCTCGACGCCATCGCGCTCGCCGACCAGCTGATCCGCGCCGGCGAGTTCGACATCGTGGTCGCGGGCGGCCAGGAGTCGATGACCAACGCCCCCCACCTGCTGCCGAAGTCCCGGGAGGGCTACAAGTACGGCGCGATCGAGATGCTCGACGCGATGGCGCACGACGGGCTGACCGACGCCTTCGAGAACATCGCCATGGGCGAGTCGACGGAGAAGCACAACACGCGGCTGGGCATCCTGCGGCCCGAGCAGGACGAGATCGCCGCCCTGTCCCACCAGCGGGCCGCCGCCGCGCAGAAGAACGGCACCTTCGAGGCGGAGATCACCCCCGTCGAGATCCCGCAGCGCAAGGGCGAGCCCGTCGTCTTCAGCCAGGACGAGGGCATCCGAGGCGAGACGACCTCCGAGTCCCTCGGCAGGCTGCGCGCCGCCTTCACCAAGGACGGCACGATCACGGCGGGCTCGGCCTCGCAGATCTCCGACGGCGCCGCCGCTGTCGTCGTCATGAGCAAGGCCAGGGCCGAGGCGCTCGGCCTCGACTGGATCGCCGAGATCGGCGCCCACGGAAACGTCGCCGGGCCCGACAACTCTTTGCAGTCGCAGCCGTCGAACGCCGTCCAGCACGCCCTGAAGAAGGAGGGCATCGGCGTCGAGGATCTTGACCTGATCGAGATCAACGAGGCCTTCGCCGCCGTCGCGGTCCAGTCGATGAAGGATCTCGGCGTGTCCACGGAAAAGGTGAACGTCAACGGCGGCGCCATCGCGCTCGGCCACCCGATCGGCATGTCCGGCGCCCGGCTCGTCCTGCACCTCGCCCTCGAACTGAAGCGGCGCGGCGGCGGCGTGGGCGCGGCGGCGCTGTGCGGTGGCGGCGGCCAGGGTGACGCACTGATCGTGCGGGTACCCAAGGGCTGACGTACGTACGGGACCGGCTGGCTGAATTGGTGAACGGAGCTGTGATGCAGGACGTCCCCTCGCTGGTGGCCGCGGCCAGGGAAGGCCGGCCGCGGGCCGTGGCCCGGCTGATCTCCTTGGTGGAGGGGGCGTCCCCGCAACTGCGCGAGGTCATGGCCGCGCTGGCCCCGCTCGCGGGCAACGCGTATGTCGTAGGCCTCACCGGATCACCCGGCGTCGGCAAGTCGACCTCCACATCGGCGCTCGTGTCCGCCTACCGGCGGCAGGGCAAGCGGGTCGGCGTCCTCGCCGTCGACCCGTCGTCGCCGTTCTCCGGCGGGGCGCTGCTCGGCGACCGCGTCCGGATGTCGGACCACGCCTCGGACCCCGGCGTCTACATCCGCTCGATGGCCACCCGCGGACACCTCGGCGGGCTCGCCTGGGCCGCGCCGCAGGCCGTCCGGGTACTGGACGCGGCCGGCTGCGACATCGTCCTCGTCGAGACCGTGGGCGTCGGCCAGTCCGAGGTGGAGATCGCCTCGCAGGCGGACACGAGTGTGGTCCTGCTGGCTCCCGGCATGGGCGACGGCATCCAGGCGGCCAAGGCCGGAATCCTGGAGATCGGCGATGTGTACGTGGTCAACAAGGCCGACCGGGACGGGGCCGACGCGACGGCCCGTGAGCTGAACCACATGCTCGGGCTCGGCGAGTCCCGTGGCCCGGGGGACTGGCGGCCGCCCATCGTGAAGACGGTGGCGGCGCGCGGGGAGGGCATCGACGAGGTCGTCGAGGCCCTGGAGAAGCACCGGGCGTGGATGGAGGAGCGGGGGGTGCTCGCCTCGCGGCGGCTCGCCCGCGCGTCCCGGGAGATCGAGACGATCGCGGTCACGGCGCTGCGGGAGCGGATCGGTTCCCTGCACGGAGACAGGCGCCTGAGCGCGCTCGCGGCCCGGATCGTCGCGGGAGACCTGGACCCGTACCGGGCGGCGGACTCGCTGGTACGGGACCTGACGGCGGCCTGAACGGGTCTTCTCTCGCCCCCGCCGCCCCTACCCTTCCCGTCACTGGATGGGGGCTGCGCCCCCTCGCCCCCCTTTGTCCTCAAACGCCGGACGGGCTGAGAGATGTCGCCGGACGGGCTGAAGATGTCCGCCGGTCCGGCTGCATCTCAGCCCGTCCGGCGTTTGAGGACCGGGGGTTCGGGGGCAGCGCCCCCGAGGCAGGGACGGGAAGGGTAGGGGCGGCGGGGGCGAGGAAAGGCCCGTCGGCGCGGCCTCCCCGGACACGCTGACCGGGGAGGCCGCCGAACTCGTCAGGTGATGTCAGTCGTCGGAGCCGTCGTCGTCCGAGTCGTTGTCGTCGTGGTCGGAGGAGTTGTCGTCCGACGAGGTGTCCGCGGTGACCGCCGCGGACTTCAGGTCGACCTTCCACTCCTTCTCGGTGCCGTTCGAGGCGGTCGTGTCGACGTCCCACCCGGAGGTCCGCCCGTCGTCGTCGAGGTCGACGGAGGTGACCGTGCCCTTCGCGGCGGCGGCCTTCGCGGCCTCCTCGGCGGTGACGGACGAGCCCTTGAGCGCGGCCCGGGCCTCCGCCGTGTCGTCGGCGTCCTCCTGCTCGGCGTGCGAGCCGAGCACCTTGCCCGTGCCCGGGTCGATCCGGACGCTGTGCCAGGCGCCGCCCGAGGACAGCACGTCCACGTTCCACACCAGGCTGCTGCCCTCGTCGTCCAGGTCGGCCGAGACAGCCGTACCCTGCACGTTCTTCAGCGCCGCCGCGATCGCGTCGGCCGCCGTGACCTTCGCCGCCTTCGCGTCGGCGGCGTCCTCGGCCCTGTCGGCCTTGTCGTCGGCGCGGTCGTCACGGTCGTCGCTGTCGTCACGGTCATCGCGGTCGTCGCGGTCGTCGTCCGCGGCCCGCACGCTGGACTGCTTGGTCGGCGCGTCCCCGTCACCCGTGACGGCGAGGGCCGTCGCGGTACCGCCTCCGACGAGAGCGGCTGCGGCGACGGTGGCGATGACGATGTTGCGCTTCATGGGGATTCCTCCGAGATCATCGGCTTCGACCGGGGTCGAGCGTCTTCGGTGCGTTTCGACGTGTCCCAATCTGGCTGACCGACGCTGAAGCGGACCTGAAGCACCCTGAAGGCTTCTTCAGGTTCGGTTTGCGACTCTTTACCCATGCGCCTGTTGATCGTGGAGGATGAGAAGCGGCTCGCCCTGTCGCTCGCCAAGGGCCTGACGGCCGAGGGGTACGCCGTCGACGTGGTCCACGACGGCCTGGAGGGGCTGCACATGGCCGGCGAGGGCTCGTACGACCTCGTCATCCTCGACATCATGCTGCCCGGGATGAACGGCTACCGGGTGTGCGGCGCCCTGCGCTCCGCCGGGCACGACGTGCCGATCCTGATGCTCACCGCGAAGGACGGCGAGTACGACGAGGCGGAGGGCCTGGACACCGGCGCCGACGACTACCTCACCAAGCCGTTCTCGTACGTCGTCCTGGTGGCCCGGGTGAAGGCGCTGCTGCGCCGGCGCGGGCCCTCGGGCGGAGCGTCGCCCGTGCATGTGCTCGGTGACCTCAAGGTCGACACCGCCGCCCGGCGCGTCCACCTCGGCGAGGACGAGATCGCGCTCACCACCAAGGAGTTCTCGGTCCTCGAACAGCTCGTCGTGCGGGCCGGCGAGGTGGTGTCCAAGGCGGAGATCCTCGAACACGTCTGGGACTTCGCGTACGACGGGGACCCCAACATCGTCGAGGTCTACATCAGCACGCTGCGCCGCAAGCTGGGGGCCGCGCTGATCCGGACCGTACGCGGCGCCGGTTACCGCCTGGAGTCGCGATGAAACGCGTCCTCGGGTCCGTACGGGCCAGGGCGACCCTCGCCGCCAGCGTCGTGGTGGCCGTCGCGCTCGCCGCGGCCGGCGCCGCCGTCCTGCTGTCGCTGTGGACCAATCTGAGCGAACAGGCCGGTACGGAGGCGGAACGCGCCGCCCAGAAGGTCGCCACCGACATCGCGGCCGGACAGGCCTACGGCAACCTCTCACTGGACAACGACGACCAGCCGGTCCAGGTCGTGGACGAGGCGGGAAGACTCGTCGCCGTCACCGAGGACCTGGAGCGGATCAGCGGCACGGGCGTCGACCGGGTCAAGCCGCAGGCTCCCGGGGCCGTGAGCGGCGATGAGGACGACGATGACGGTGGCGACAGCAGCGACAGCGGCAGCGACGACGATCCGCACGAGGCCGGCGAGTTGGGCGAGGCCTCGTTCAGCGACGGCTCCGCGACCATCGACGGCGACACGGCGGACTACCGTTTCGCCGCCGTGCCGGTGGAGGTGGAGGGCAAGGGGACGCTCACCGTCCACGCCGGTGCGCCGCTGACCGCCGAACAGGAGGCCGTGAGCACGGCGCTGACCGTCATGCTCATCGGCTTCCCGCTGCTGCTGGCCGTCGTGGCGCTGGTGACCTGGCTCGTCACCCGCCGGGCGCTGCGCCCCGTCGAGGGCATCCGCGGCGAGATGGCCGCGATCACCGCCTCCGAGGACCTCACCCGCCGGGTTCCGGTGCCGGACACGCACGACGAGGTCGCGCGGCTGGCCCGGACGACCAACGAGACGCTCGCCGCCCTGGAGCAGTCCGTGGAACGGCAGCGCCGGTTCGTCGCCGACGCCTCGCACGAGCTGCGCAGCCCCATCGCCTCCCTGCGCACCCAGCTGGAGGTGGGCGCCGCGCACCCGGAGCTGCTCGACGTGGGAGGGGCCGTCGAGGACACCGTACGGCTGCAGCGGCTGGCCGCCGATCTGCTGCTGCTCGCCCGGCTGGACGCGGGGGAGCGGCCGGCGGACGCGCGGTTCGATCTGGCGGCGCTCGTCCGTACCGAGGCAGGACAGCGGACCGGGGACCGGGTCGCGGTGTCGGTGGCCGCGGACTCGGTGGACTCCCTGGAGGTCAGCGGGTCCCGCGGGCAACTGGCGCGGGTGCTCGGCAATCTGCTGGACAACGCCCAGCGGCACACCCGGTCGTCGGTCGCCGTGAGCGTACGGCGGGCGGGGGAGTGGGCGCTCCTGGAGGTCGCCGACGACGGCGAGGGCGTGCCCGCCGCCGAGCGTGAGCGGGTCTTCGAGCGGTTCGTACGGCTCGACGAGGCCCGTGCCCGGGATGACGGCGGGGCCGGGCTGGGGCTCGCCATCGCCCGGGATGTGGCTGCCCGGCACGGCGGCTCACTCACGGTCCGTGAGGCGCCGGCAGGCGGAGCCCTGTTCGAGCTCCGGCTGCCGTGGCCTGAGCGGCCTGCTGGAAGCCGGTGATCAGCCTGCGGGTCCGGCGGGGGCCGGTCGCGCCGTTCCCCGCGCCCTTCTAGGGCGCCCCTTGGCGGGGCGGTCCTGTTACGGGCGGCCTCGTTGGCCCCTGAGGTGTTCCGCGATCGGGGTCAGGGATGTGTGGAGTTCCTCCAGTGCCTCCGGCGAGAGGAGGTCGATGAAGTGCCGCCGCACGGACCCCACGTGGTGGGGCGCGACCTTCTGCATCGTCTCCATGCCGTGGTCCGTGAGTACCGCGAACAACCCGCGGCGGTCGGACTCGCAGTTCTCGCGCCGGACCAGGTCCGCGTTCTCCATGCGGGTGATCTGGTGCGAGAGGCGGCTCTTGGACTGGAGGGTGGCGGACGCGAGGTCGCTCATCCGCATCCGTACGCCCTCCGACTCGGAGAGGTTCACCAAAATCTCGTAGTCGTTCATCGTCAGCCCGAACGGCTGGAGGTCCTTTTCGAGCTGATACGTCAACAGCCTGTTGACCTCCAGGTGGGTGCGCCAGGCGCACTGCTCCGCATCGGTCAGCCAGCGGGTGGCCGTCTCGGTCTCCATGTATCAAGTCTACCTAAAAGGTTGAAAGGCGAACTAGTGAGGGTGGGTGTGACGACGTGCACACGTTCGACGTCACACTCTGCAGACTACCGCTCACAGCCCGAAGCGACGCTGGAGGTCTCCCAGCTGTCCGGGAAGGCGCGGTGCGCCCCCTTGCTGTCCCTGATGACCTGGCACCCCGCCACCGCCGGGCACCCCCGGCTCGTTCGGCACCACCCCCGCCGCCTGCTCCGCCATCAGCGCCTCGCTGGACTGCAGCAGCACCATGCCGGCCCCCACGAACTCGAATTGGTGCTCCTCGCCGGAGGCCCCGCCGATGCCCGTCATCGCACGTAGACCGCCCAGCAGGCCCGTCATGTAGCCGTGGTCGTAGTGATGGCAGGGCGAGGGGCAGTCGGCCCAGCCGACCAGGGCCTGCGGGTCGACGCGGATCGGGGGTTCCATGAACACCACCGGGCCGTTCGAGGCGGCGACGAACTTGCCCGTTCCGATGAGGGTCAGGAAGCCCGGCACGATCGACTGCTTGAGCGCGAGACTTGGCTGAAAAGCGAGGAGGTTGCCCGAGCGAATGGTCAGGTTGCCCTCCGTCAGGTCGAACGAATTCACGTCGAAGGCCCGGTCGCCGAGCAGCATCTTGCCCGAGCCGGACGCCACCACCCAGTCGCTCGCGTGCAACGGCGAATGGAACGACGTTCGCACGAGCCGGTCCAGACGGCCGTGCCCGATGCCGTTGAACTCCATCGAGCCGTAGTAGGCGATCATCTTGCCCTTCTGCAGGAACCACTCGCTCCCTTTGAGCTCCACGCAGAAGGTGTACGCGTTCACGTTGTCGTCGACCGGCAGGGTCGCCGGGTCGTGGATCACGGGGCCCGTGCCCGGGTAGGTGGTCACAGCTTCTCCTCCGACGCCTGCACGTACACCGCGCCACTGCCGCTCAGCTCCAGCTGGAAGGCCTCGCCCGAACCGCGGCCGACCAGATCGCGCAGACCGAGCGCGCTGGACAGCTTGTTGCGGACGTCCCCGTGGTGGGCGACGTACGCCTGCGGGTCGACATGCACCGGGCGCTGCGGGCTGATCGGGACCTCGATGACCCCGCCGTGCGCCATGACCGCGACCGAGCCGTGGCCCTTGAGGGTCGTGGTGAACAGGCCCTGCCCCGTCACCTGGCCGCGCACCATGCCCATCACCCCGCCCTGCGAGCCCATGAACATCGTGCCCTGCTGAAGGGTGCCGTCGAAGGCCAGGAGCCGGTCCGCCTCCACGTACAGGGTGTCGCCCGTGAGGCCGATCACCTGGATGTGGTGGCCGCCGTGCCCGAACAGGACCGTGCCGGAACCCTCCACGGTCATCAGGGGCGCGGCCTCGCCGGCGGCCCGGCGGCCGATCATCGACATGACCCCGCCCTGGCCGCTCTGCAGATTGGGGGTGAAGGAGACCTCGCCCTTGTAGGCGAGCATCGCGCCACGCTGGCTGAACAGCTTCTGGCCCGGTGCGACGGTGGCCTCGATCATCTTCGAGTTGATCTCACGGAAGGGCATGTCACACGTCTCCCGCGATCGAGTTGCGCTCACTGGGCTGCACGTAGACGACTCCGTCGCCCTCGAAGCGGATCTGGAAGGCCTCGCCGCCGCCCTCGCCCATGAACGTGCGGAACGTCACGCCGGACTGGAAGGACTGCCGCAGATCACCCTGATGGGCGATGTACGCGCCCGGGTCGACGGTCAGCGGGTACTGCGAGCTGACCCGCAGCACGACCGCCGGGCCGTCCGACATGATCGCGGCCTGGCCGTGTCCCTCGATCGTCGTCGTGAAGAGCCCGTTGCCCTGCGAGGCTCCCCTGAGCCCCGTGAAGGACGTGCCCGTACGCAGCCCCGCGTCGGTCGCGAGCAGGTTGCTCGACTCGACGAAGAGCTTGTCACCCTGGAGGCTCACCAGGTTGATCTCACTGGCCCGGTCGGCGAACCAGCACGTGCCCCGGCCCTTCACCTCCATGAGGGTCATCTGCTCGCCGGTGATCCGGCGCGTCACCATGCCGCGGATGCCTTCGCCGCCGCCGCTGAGTTTCTTGAAGGCCATCTGACCGTCGTACGCGACCATGGAGCCGTTCTTCGCCTTCACGGCGTCGCCGGTCATGTCGACGGCCAGCACCTTGCTGCCTTGTAGTCGGAACATCGCCACGAGGTGAAGGTATCGGGCGGGAAGTCTCCGCCGACAGGTCCCACGGGTGGAGAACGACCCGGAGCGTTCCCCTAGGGGCCTCGTCCAGTTATCGTCCCGGGACCCCTGAGGCGGCCCGTCGGCACTCCAATGCCACAATGGGCGGACGCTTGTGCGCTCATTCACAAACACCGAAGGTGACCCGTGGACATCAAGACCGCTTCCGCCCTACGCCGTCTCCGTCTGGTCTCCGCCCCGGAGGCCGTCTCGTTCCTGCTGCTGCTCGTCTGTTCGGTGCTGAAGCGGACCACGGACTTCAACGCGGTGCCGGTGATGGGCATGGTCCACGGAGTGCTCTTCGTGCTGTACGTGATCTTCTGGGCCGATGCGTGGAACCGGGCGAAGTGGGGTCCGAAGACCGCGGCGCTCTACTTCGTCCTGTCCGTGCTGCCGACGGGCGGCTTCTTCGCCGAGCGCAAGCTCAAGGGTGAGGCCGAGGCCGCGGTCATCGCGTCCCGTGCGCGCAACGAGGGGATCGTGGGCGCATGATCGTCGCCTTTTCCGTGACGCCGCTGGGGGTCGGGGAGGACGTGGGGGAGTACGTGGCGGACGCGGTGCGGGTCGTTCGTGAGTCGGGGCTGCCGAACCGGACCGATGCGATGTTCACGTCGCTTGAGGGGGAGTGGGACGAGGTGATGGACGTGGTCCGGCGGGCGGTGGCCGCGGTCGAGGCGCGGGCGCCTCGGGTGTCGCTCGTCCTGAAGGCGGACATCCGGCCGGGTGTGACGGACGGGCTCACGTCCAAGGTGTCGACGGTGGAGCGCCACCTGTCCGCATGACGCGGTCGGCTGCGCCCCTGTATGGGTGCGTGAGGTGACGCTGCCGGTCCGTTTCCGACTGCGGCCCGGTGGGGGTGCCCCGCGCAGTTCCCCGCGCCCCTTTGGGGCGCGCCGGCGCCGCGGGCCCGTCTCCGACTGCGCCCCGGCGGGGGCTGATCGCGCAGTTCCCCGCGCCCCCCAAAAGCCCCGCACCCGACCGCCGCTTTCAGACGCGCGGGGAACGCCGCACCCAGCCACACCCGGCCGCCGCTTTCAGGGGCGCGGGGAACGGCGCGCCCAGCCACGTACGGCTCGCACCCGGCCGCCGCTTTTAGGGGCGCGGGGAACTGCGCGCTCAGCCACACACGACCGGCACCCGGCTGCCGAGTTGAGGGGCGCGGGGAACGGCGCGGCCGGCCACATACGGCCCGCGCCCGGATGTCGGCTTCAGGGGCGCGGGGAACTGCGCGGCCAGCCATACACGACCCGCACCCGACGGTGGAGCCCCCCGCCCCGCCGTCGGAGACAACACCCACCTGGACCCTCTCCGTTCGACACGCCGACGTAATGCCACTTTTGTGTGGGTATCGGCTTGTTCGATCACTGGGCACTGGAGGGCGCTGTGCGGCCGGAGGGCTACGACTACGACACCCACAGCAGGTTGGCCGGACCGCTCACGGAGCCGTCCGGCTCGGCCTACCGGGTGCAGTACACCAAGCTCCTGTCGAGCGAGCCCCACCGAATACGAGCCGTCCTGCTCATGACGCTCGCCCCGGTGCTCACAGGACTGCTCCTGGTCTACCTGGTGTGGCCCACCCACTGGGTGGAGCGCGAGGGCGGCGCCCGCTGGCTGGTCGGCCTCGACGTCACGATGCTCGTGGCGATCGGCCTCATCGAACTCTTCATGGTCGTCAACGTCGTGTCGATCGCCCACGCGACGATGGTGGCCAGAGATCCCGTCCCCGTCACCCCCGCGAAGGGCACCCGGGTCGCGTTCCTGACCACCTTCGTCCCCGGCAAGGAACCGCTCTCGATGGTCCGCGCCACCCTCGAAGGGGCCGTCAGGGTCACCCACACCGGCCCGCTCGACGTCTGGCTCCTGGACGAAGGGGACGACGCGCAGGCGAAGGCGCTGTGCGAAGAGCTCGGCGTCCGGCACTTCACGCGGCACGGTGTTCCCGAGTGGAACAGGGCCAAGGGCGTCCACAAGACCCGTACCAAGCACGGCAACTACAACGCGTGGATCGCGATGCACGGCGGCAGTTACGACTTCTTCGCCTCCGTCGACACGGACCACGTCCCGCTCCCGGAGTTCCTGGAACGGATGATGGGCTACTTCCGCGACCCGGACGTCGCCTTCGTCGTCGGCCCGCAGGTGTACGGCAACTACACCACCCCCGTCACCAAGGCGGCCGAGTCCCAGCAGTTCCTCTTCCACGCCCTGATCCAGCGCGCCGGCAACCGCTACCGCGCCCCCATGTTCGTCGGCACCAACAACGTCGTACGGATCGCGGCCGTCAAGCAGGTCGGCGGCCTGTACGACTCCATCACCGAGGACATGGCCACCGGCTTCGAGGTGCACCGGCACAGGAACCCGAGGACGGGCCACCACTGGGAGTCCGTCTACACCCCTGACGTACTCGCCGTCGGTGAGGGCCCCGCCTCCTGGACCGACTTCTTCACCCAGCAGATGCGCTGGTCGCGCGGTACCTACGAGACGCTGTTCAAGCAGTACTGGAAGGCACCCTTCTCGATGCCGCCCGGCCGGCTGTTCTCGTACACGCTGATGCTCGTCTACTACCCGATGACGGCCGTCAACTGGCTGCTGGGCATCCTCAGCTGCGTCCTGTTCCTGTGCTTCGGCGCGTCCGGCACCCAGGTCTCGGCCTCCGTGTGGCTGATGCTCTACAGCGACGCCGCCGCACTCCAGGTCGGGCTGTATCTGTGGAACCGGCGGCACAACGTCTCCCCGCACGAACCGGAGGGGTCGGGAGGTCTGGCGGGCATGGCGATGTCGGCCCTCTCCGCGCCCATCTACCTGAAGTCCCTGGGCGCGGCCCTCATCCGCCGTCCCAGCCGTTTCGTCATCACCCCCAAGGGCGGCGACGCCAGCCCCGACCGCGTCGCGACCTTCCGTATCCATCTCTTCTGGGCGGCGGTCCTGACGTCGTCTCTGGTCGCGTCGTTCGTGCTCGACCACACCCACGCGGCCATGCGCACCTGGGCGGTCCTCGCGCTGGCCATCTCCCTCGCCCCGGTGGCGGTGTGGGCCGCCACCCGTGCCCGGACCCGCAGGGCCGACCGGCACCTCGTGCCCTCCGTCCGGATCGGCGAAGCGGCCGAGCCCGCCCCGGCCCTCGCGGGCAGCGCCGCCGCAACGGTCTCCAGCAGTACGACAGGAGGTAGCTAGGCCATGGCCCACCGGCCCTTGAAGACGGCGTCAGTGAAGAACGCGTCACTGAAGAGGACGCTTTCGAAGAAGACCCAGAAGCGGCTGCTCGGCGTCGGCGGTGTCGCGCTGCTCGCCGGACTCAACGCGCCGGCCGCCATCGGCTTCGCCTCGGAGCAGTACCACGAGTACAAGATCGCCCAGCCCGGCTACCAGGCGAAGTACGGCTCGTGGAAGCAGCTCGACATCCCCGACGAGTTCCGCACCAACGCCATCCACGCGGCGCTCCTGCACACCGGCAAGGTGCTGATCGTCGCCGGGTCCGGCAACGAGCAGAAGAAGTTCGACAAGGGGTCCTTCGACACGATCCTGTGGGACCCGAAGGCCGACACCTTCAAGAAGATCGCCACACCGGCCGACTTCTTCTGCGCCGGACACGCCCAACTGCCCAGCGGCCGCATGCTCGTGGCGGGCGGCACGGCCCGCTACGAACTGCTCGACGGCGAGGTCGAGCGGGCCGGTGGCGGTATGCGCGTGAAGAACGAGAACCCGGACCGGACCATCGCCCTCAGGAAGGGCACCCGTTTCCGCTCGCCCTCCGGCGTCGAGTACGTCAGCCGTTTCGACGTCACCGTGCCCAAGGCCAAGCGCACCCAGGAGATCACCTACAACAGGGCAGGCGTCATGCAGCCCTGGAAGACGAAGGTCAAGGCGAGCGAGGCCCGGGTCTTCGTCGAGGCCACCGAGGACGGCCCGGCCCCCGTCACGGACAAGAGCGCCCAGTACGAGATCCTCGGCCTCAAGGGCAAGGACGCCGACAACACGTACGGCCTCTCCGAGAAGATCACCATGGAGAAGCAGGACTTCCAGGGGATCAGGGCCGCCTACGAGTTCGACCCGACGGCGGAGAAGTACGTGCCCGTCGAGCCGATGGACAAGGCCCGCTGGTACCCGACGCTCGTCGGACTGCAGGACGGCAAGGTGCTCGCGGTCTCCGGACTCGACGACGTCGGTGTGATCGACCCCGGGGACAACGAGATCTACGATCCGGGGACGAAGAAGTGGAACCCCGGCCCCAAGCGCTACTTCCCCACCTACCCGGCCCTCTTCCTCACCAAGGGCGGCAAGCTCTTCTACCCGGCCTCGAACGCCGGTTACGGGCCCGCCGAACTCGGCCGTGACGCGGGGCTGTGGGACCTGAAGACCAACAAGTTCCAGAAGGTGCCCGGCCTGAGCGACCGGGACACCACGGAGACCTCGGCCTCGCTCCTGCTGCCGCCCGCCCAGGACCAGAAGGTGATGATCCTCGGCGGCGGAGGGGTCGGCGAGTCCAAGAAGTCGACCTCGCGCACGGCCGTCGTCGACCTCAAGAAGGCGAACCCCGCCTTCGAGGACGGCCCCGACCTGCCGCAGGGCACCCGCTATCTGAACAGCGTGATCATGCCGGACGACTCGGTGTTCACGTCCAACGGCGCCAAGGACTACCGCGGGCGCGGCGCCAGCAACATCCACAAGGCGCAGTTCTACGACCCGAAGTCCAACTCGTTCCGTACGGCCGCCGCACCGAAGGTCGGCCGCAACTACCACTCCGAGGCCCTCCTGCTGCCCGACGGCCGGATCGCCACCTTCGGCTCCGACCCGCTCTTCGACGACCAGCAGAACACCAAGCTCGGCCACTTCGAACAGCGCATGGAAGTCTTCACCCCGCCCGCCCTGCACAAGAACGGCAAGAGCCGCCCCGTCCTCGGGGACGGACCGCAGGAGGTGGACGGCGAGGGCCGCGCCACCTTCGCGACCCGGCACCCGGACAAGGTCGTGAACGCCCGGCTGATGCGGCCCAGCGCGGTCACGCACACCACGGACGTCGAGCAGCGGTCCATCGCACTGGGGCTCACCAGGTCCAAGGACTCGGTGACGGTGGACGTACCGAAGGACCGGACGCTGGTGCCGCCCGGCTGGTACATGCTGTTCGTGTCGGACGCGGACGGGACGCCGTCCGAGGCGAAGTGGGTGCAGGTGAAGTGATGAGGGCGCGGGCGGCCTACCGGGGCTCGGAGTTGCGGGCCAGACCCAGGGCGTAGTCCGCCCACCACTGTCCGGCCGCGGGGCCTCCGCGGCACTGCCCGTCCGACTCCCCGGGCCGTTTGATCCACAAGTAGGCGTCCACCACCGGGTCGCCGGTGTCGGTGGTGGGCGGGGTGCCGAGCGCCCGGCCCGGCGGATTGCACCAGGCCTGCGCGCGGTCGCCCCGCAGCGGGCCGTTGCCGTTGCGGCTGGTGTCCACCACGAAGTGCTTGCCCCCGAGAGCCTCCGAGAGGCGGCGGCCGTACTCCTTGGTGATCCCGTCCGTCTGGAAGTTGGAGACGTTCAGGGCGAAGCCGTCGGCGTGCGCGACACCGGCCCGCCCGAGGGGCGCCACGAGCTTCTGCGGCTCCTCGATCCAGTCCGGGTTGCCCGCGTCCAGGTACACCTTCGTGTGCGGTTGCTCCTTCAGTCGCACGATCGCCTCGGAGAGCAACTGCTCGCGCTGCGCGTGGTACTCGCCCGGTGTGCAGCCGTCCACGATGTGGGCGACCGCGTCGGGCTCAAGGACGACCAGCGCGGGACTGTCGCCCAGGGCCCGCGCGAACCGGTCGATCCAGTCCCGGTAGGCGGTCGCGTCGTGCGCCCCGCCCGCCGAGTGCTGACCGCAGTCGCGGTGCGGGATGGCGTACGCGACGAACACGGGCGTACGTCCTTCCCTTGCCGCCGCCCCCGTCGCCTCCCTGATCGTCGGCTCGGGGTGGTCGCCGGCCGGCCACAGCGCCGCGGGGCGGTCCGCGATGCGCTTGAGCAGTTTCGCGTCGTTCCCCCGTCCCTGCCGCTCCCACGCCCGGGCCTGCCGGGCGGCGGGGCTCTGCGGGTCGATCCAGAACGGGGAGCCGGCGGCGGGGCTCGCCTGCGCGCCGGTCTGCCGGGCGAGGGCGGCCGGGCCACCCTCGGACGGGGACGAGCAGCCGGTCACGAGCCCCAGCGCGGCGGACGCGGCGGACGCGGCGGACGCGACGAACACGGCGAGCGCCGCGCGGGTACGGCTGCGGGTACGGGTCGGCCGGAACATCCTGCCCCCTTGGGCGAAGGTGACCGTCAGTGACGGTTTTCCGGTCATCGTGACATAACGGATCTATCGGGCACTGGTACGACACCGCGAGGCCACGGGACCTCGCCCCCTGTCGGCCCGTCAGATCCCGCCCGAGGCCAGCGCGATGCCGAGCGGTGTCCTCTCGTACAGCACCTGGTGCCCGTACCGGTGCGAGACGAGCAGGCCGGCGTCACGCAGCGCCGACAGGTGCGCGGAGACGGACGAGGGCGCGAGGCCCAGGCGGTGCGCGAGGGCCGTGGTGGCGGTGGGTTCCGCGAGCGCGGCCAGTACGGCGGCCCGGCCCCGGCCCAGCAGCCGTACGAGGGCTTCGGGAGTGCGGTCGGACGGCTCGGCCCACAGGCCCCCGATGCCCCGCGCCGGGTAGACCAGCGCCGGCTGCCAGGGCGGATCGAAGCCGCTCACCACGTCCGGCCAGGTGAAGACGCTGGGCATCAGCACCAGTCCCCGGCCGCCCAGTTCGCGTACGTGCTCGCCCCGTGAGTCGACCGTGAGCCTGCCCGCGTCCCAGGCGACCCGCCGGTCCAGTTCGGGCAGCAGTCCGGCGAGACCCACCTCGGCGAGACGACGGGAGTGGAAGGCGATGTCCGCCTCCAGGAGGGCCCGGAGCCTCGGCCAGGCGGGTTCCACGAGGGTGTGCCAGGCCGCCTCCATCGTGTCCGCCAGCTCCCGCACCGCGCGGGCGGGGTCGGCGAGCATCGCCCGGCCGGCCGGGGACCCGGTGGCGCCCGGGGTGTCCGCTAGGGAGAGCGCGAGCTCGGCCCGCGCGACCTCGGGGCCCGTGGCGCGCACGGCGGCGATCTCCTCCTCGAAGGTGGCCGCGGGCCCGATCGGAGGCGGCATCAGACAGTCCGGGCTGTTCCCGCGCTGCGGCATCAGCAGCCACAGGGGCTCCAGGTCCAGCTCGGCCGCCGCCGCACGGATGCGGCGCAGCCAGGCGGGGTGGTAGCCCTGCCGCTCCGGTCGCCGCAGGGTGCGTACCGCCTCGTGCGTCTCCCACAGGGGCGACAGCGCGAAACGGCAGTTGAGGAAGTCGTCCTCCCCGAAGTGGAGGTGGTACGGCATCACGCCTCCCGGAGGTTCGGCTCGAAGATTCGGCCTGGGCCGAAACTCTATGGTGCCCGGCACGGTCACGCGACGCTGCTTCCCATGCCAGAGAAAACACAGACCGCGAGGCAGACCCCCGAGCCTTCCGTCGACGCGCGGGGGAGCGGATACGGCCGGGCCTTCGCCGTCGGGGAGTTCCGGTTCGTCTTCGCCGCGCACGCGCTGTCCCTGCTGGGCGTCGTCGTCAGCGAGATCGCCCTGACCGTACTCGTGTACGAGCTGACGGGATCGCCGCTGCTCAGCGCCCTGGCCTTCGCGCTGGGCTTCCTGCCGTACCTCGTGGGCGGGACGCTGCTGTCCGGGGTGGCCGACCGGTTCCCGGCCCGGCGCGTACTCGTCGTGTGCGACCTCGTGTGCGCCGGATGCGCGGCGCTGATGGCCCTGCCGGCCACCCCCGTCGCCGCCCTGCTCGCCCTGCGGTGCGCCATCGCGGCCGTCTCGCCGGTGTTCAGCGGCACCCGGATGGCCACGCTGGCGGAGATCCTCGGGGACGGCGACCTGTTCGTGCTTGGCCGCTCCCTGCTGCGGATCGTGTCGCAGAGCGCCGTGCTCGTGGGCTTCGGCCTGGGCGGTGTCCTGCTGGCCTTCGTACCGCCGCGCGGGGCGCTGGTCATCACCTTCGGCACCTTCCTCGCCTCCGCGCTGCTGCTGCGCGTCGGCACCCGGCGCAGGCCCGCGCGGACCGGCGGCGGACCGCTGATGCGGTACTCGCTCGCCGGCACCCGGCAGGTCCTGGCCGACCGCCGGATCCGGTCGCTGCTCCTGCTGCTCTGGGTGCCGCCGATGTTCGTCGTCGCGCCGGAGGCACTCGCCGCCGCGTACGCGGACGAGATCGGGGTGGGCACGGCCTGGGTCGGGCTGCTGATGTGCGCGATGCCCGTCGGGACGATCGCGGGGGAGCTGTACGCGGGCGCCGCCCTGTCACCGGCGGCCCGCTCCCGGATCGTGCTGCCCCTGGCCGGCTGCGGCCTGCTGCCGCTGCTCGCCTACCCGTTCCGTCCGGACCTCGGCTGGATCCTGCTCGCGCTGCTGCTCGCCGGGTCGACGGGCGCGTACACGCTGGGGCTCGACCGCTGGTTCGTGGACGCCGTGCCGGAGGAGCTGCGCGGGCGGGCCATGACCGTGCACACGGCCGGGCTGATGACCATCCAGGGCGTGGGTATGGCGCTGGCCGGGGCGGCGGCCGAGTTCTGGCCGGTCAGCACGGTGGTGGGCGCGGTCGGTGTGCTCGGGACGGTGTGCTGCCTGCTGCTGGCGGTCGAGGTGCGGCGAACGGGAAAGGTGGCGGGCGGGGCCGCCCGGAAGAGGTGAAGGAGAGGGGTGGGGCCGTTCGCAAGAGGTGACGGAGAGGGCTGGGGAAAGCGGGCGCATACCGAAAGGCGAGACGGGGCTGACCACGATATGACCGGCCGGTAGGGTCTTTGCCGTGCCGAAGCCGCTCAGCCTTGCCTTCGATCCCATCGCCCGAGCCGACGAACTCTGGAAACAGCGCTGGGGGTCCGTGCCGTCCATGGGCGCGATCACGTCGATCATGCGCGCGCACCAGATCCTCCTCGCCGAGGTCGACGCGATCGTCAAGCCGTACGGGCTGACGTTCGCCCGCTACGAGGCGCTGGTGCTGCTCACCTTCTCCAAGGCCGGTGAACTGCCGATGTCCAAGATCGGCGAGCGGCTGATGGTGCACCCGACGTCCGTGACGAACACCGTGGACCGGCTCGTACGGTCCGGGCTCGTCGACAAACGGCCCAATCCCAACGACGGACGCGGCACCCTCGCCTCCATCACCGACAAGGGCCGCGAGGTCTGCGACGCGGCCACCCGCGACCTGATGGCGATGGAGTTCGGGCTCGGCGCGTACGACGCGGAGGAGTGCCGGGAGATCTTCGCGATGCTGAGACCGCTGAGGGTGGCGGCGCACGACTTCGACGAGGAGTAGGGCGCGCGCGGCACCGCGGCTCCGCGGCGCCGCGGGACGCGGGGGCGCGCGAAGATCGTGGCAAACCGGTGGTTACGCTCGTAGCCATGAAAAAGAGCGTGCTGACCCGCTACCGCGTCATGGCCTACGTCACCGGTGTCCTGCTGGTCCTGCTGGTCCTCGGGATGATCGGCAAGTACGTGCTCGACCTGGACGGCGCCGCGGACTTCACGCGTGTCGTCAGCGTCGCGCACGGCTGGCTGTACGTCGTCTACCTGGTCTTCGCCTTCGATCTGGGTTCCAAGGCGAAGTGGCCGGTGCCGAAGCTCCTGTGGGTGCTGCTCGCGGGTACGGTCCCCACCGCCGCCTTCTTCGTGGAGCGCAAGGTCAGCCGCGAGCTGGAGTCCAAGGTCACAGAGGACCCGGGCGCGGTCGCGAAGGCGTAGCGCCGTACCGGCCTGACCAGCCGTACCGCGCTCGTCGGCCTCACCCGTTTCAGGGACCCCGCCACCGCCACGGACGTATCCGTGGCGGTCTGCCATCGACATTTACTAGGACGTCCTAGTAAATTCGAGAGTATGGATGCTGACGCCATCGAGGAGGGCCGCCGACGCTGGCAGGCCCGTTACGACGCTGCACGCAAGCGTGACGCCGACTTCACCACGCTCTCCGGGGATCCCGTGGAACCGGTCTACGGGCCGCGGCCCGGGGACGCCTACGAGGGGTTCGAGCGGATCGGCTGGCCCGGGGAGTACCCGTACACGCGGGGGCTGCACGCGACGGGCTACCGGGGGCGGACGTGGACCATCCGGCAGTTCGCCGGTTTCGGGAACGCCCAGCAGACCAACGAGCGCTACAAGACGATCCTCGCCAACGGCGGGGGCGGGCTGTCCGTGGCCTTCGACATGCCCACGCTCATGGGACGCGACTCCGACGACCCGCGCGCGCTCGGCGAGGTCGGCCACTGCGGGGTCGCGATCGACTCCGCGGCCGACATGGAGGTCCTGTTCGAGGATATCCCGCTGGGTGACGTGACGACGTCGATGACGATCAGCGGGCCGGCCGTGCCGGTCTTCTGCATGTACCTGGTGGCCGCCGAGCGGCAGGGCGTGGACCCGGCCCTGCTCAACGGCACGCTCCAGACCGACATCTTCAAGGAGTACATCGCGCAGAAGGAGTGGCTCTTCGAGCCCGAGCCCCATCTGCGGCTCATCGGCGACCTGATGGAGCACTGCGCGGCGAAGATCCCCGCGTACAAGCCGCTGTCGGTCTCCGGCTACCACATCCGCGAGGCCGGTTCGACGGCCGCGCAGGAGCTGGCGTACACCCTGGCGGACGGCTTCGGGTACGTGGAGCTGGGGCTCAGCCGTGGCATGGACGTCGATGTGTTCGCCCCCGGCCTCTCCTTCTTCTTCGACGCGCACCTCGACTTCTTCGAGGAGATCGCCAAGTTCCGGGCGGCGCGGCGGATCTGGGCGCGGTGGATGCGGGACGTGTACGGGGCGCGGTCGGACAAGGCGCAGTGGCTGCGGTTCCACACGCAGACCGCCGGTGTCTCGCTGACGGCCCAGCAGCCGTACAACAACGTGGTCCGTACGGCGGTCGAGGCGCTGGCCGCGGTGCTGGGCGGCACCAACTCGCTCCACACGAACGCGCTGGACGAGACGCTCGCGCTGCCGTCCGAGCAGGCGGCGGAGATCGCCCTGCGTACGCAGCAGGTGCTGATGGAGGAGACCGGCGTCGCCAACGTCGCGGATCCGCTGGGCGGTTCCTGGTACGTCGAGCAGCTGACCGACCGGATCGAGGCGGACGCGGAGAAGATCTTCGAGCAGATCAGGGAACGGGGCCTGCGGGCCCACCCCGACGGGCGGCACCCCATCGGGCCGATCACCTCCGGGATCCTGCGCGGGATCGAGGACGGGTGGTTCACCGGGGAGATCGCCGAGTCCGCGTTCCAGTACCAGCGGGCGCTGGAGAAGGACGACAAGCGGGTCGTGGGGGTGAACGTCCACCACGGGTCGGTCACCGGTGACCTGGAGATCCTGCGGGTCAGCCATGAGGTGGAGCGCGACCAGGTCCGTGAGCTGGGCGGCCGGCGGGCCGCGCGGGACGAGGCGGCCGTACGGTCCTCGCTGGCCGCGATGCTCGCCGCCGCGCGGGACGGGTCGAACATGATCGGCCCGATGCTGGACGCGGTGCGGGTGGAGGCGACGCTGGGGGAGATCTGTGACGTGCTGCGGGAGGAGTGGGGGGTGTACACGGAGCCGCCGGGGTTCTGAGCGGCCGTCTCCTTCCCGTCCCCGGTCGTACGGGTGTCAGGACGCCGCCCGCCGTCGGCCGTGCCGGAGGGGGCGATCGGAGGGAGCGCGGACTCCGTCAACCGGTCGAAGAGCGTGCGGTATCGGGACAGGTGCTCCTGAGTGTCACGGGAGATCGGCTCACTCGGATGTTCCCGTACGACCGCTGGGGCCACTGCCCCATGGGCCTGTCCCGGGCCGGCGGGAAACTCGTCCGGTGCGAGCTGGGCGGTTGACGGCGGTCAGGTGGGGGAGATCGTGGTCAGCCCGCCCAGCAGCAGCTGGGTGAAGTCGCGGGCCCAGTCGGTGTCCACCGGCTTCGAGCTGACCAGACAGCGGTGTACGACCGAGCCCGCGATCACGTCGAAGATCAGGTCCGTGCCGCGGGCGGCCGTCTCCGGGTCGTTCTCCACGGGCAACTCCCCGCGGGCCTGGGCGCGGGCGCGGCCCTGCGTGACGAGGTGCTTCTGGCGGTCGACGATGGACGAGCGGATCCGGTCGCGCAGCGGGGCGTCGCCGGTCGACTCGGCGACCACGGCCATCAGCGCGGTCTTGGCCTCCGGACGGCTCAGAATCGCCGCGAACTGGAGCACCACCACCTCGATGTCCGCGGCGAGACTTCCCCGGTCGGGCAGTTCCAGTTCGTCGAAGAGGGCCGCCACCGCGTCGACCACCAGCTCGTTCTTGCCCGCCCAGCGCCGGTATAGCGTCGTTTTCGCGACACCCGCGCGGGTGGCCACGTCGCCCAGTGTCAGACCCGACCAGCCCAGGTCCACGAGAGCCGCACGCGTCGCCGCCAGGATCGCCTCGTCGGCCTCGACGCTGCGCGGACGTCCCGTACGGGGGGCGGAACTGCGACTCTGCATGTCGGCGACCATATCCGGACGTTCCGCGTAGGGGGATCCTGTGGACGGGTGAGGGAGATCACCGGGACGGGCTTCCCCGGGCTGTCCCGGGACAGTTACGCTACGGCTCGTAGCGAAAGCGCGACGCGAGAGCCCGCGCCCAGCTTCGTACGTGAGCGACGACCACGCGGCGCCAGGTGGGGACCCGGCATCGGAAACACGTATCAGGACTGGCTTTCACAGCGCTTTTCACGCAGGCGCGCGGAGGGGGGAGGATAGACGCATGCAGCCACGGAACATGTCCATGAGCGGAGTCGTCGACCTCGCCGCGGTGAAAGCGGCCCAGGAGGCCAAGGCGAAGGCGGAGCAGGCGCGCGCCGAAGCGGTAAGGCAGGGGGGCGGGGCCGTTCCCGCCGTGTCCGCGTCGAGTCTCGTCATCGACGTCGACGAGGCGGGTTTTGAGCGGGACGTCCTGCAGCGCTCCACCGAGGTGCCGGTCGTCATCGACTTCTGGGCCGAGTGGTGCGAGCCGTGCAAGCAGCTCAGCCCGCTCCTGGAGCGGCTCACCGTCGAGTACAACGGCCGGTTCGTCCTCGCCAAGATCGACGTCGACGCCAATCAGATGCTGATGCAGCAGTTCGGGGTCCAGGGCATCCCGGCCGTCTTCGCGGTGGTGGCCGGCCAGGCCCTGCCGCTCTTCCAGGGCGCCGCTCCCGAGGCGCAGATCCGGGGCACCCTGGACCAGCTCGTCCAGGTCGCCGAGGAGCGGTTCGGGCTCACCGGCGTGACCGTGGACCAGAGCGCGGAGGACACCGGGCGTGACGACGCCGCCACGGCCCCCGAGGTCCCGGTCGGCCCGTACGACGCGCTGCTCGAAGCCGCCGTGCGGGCGCTGGACGCGGGTGACCTGGGTGGCGCGGTCCAGGCGTACAGGAACGTGCTGAGCGACGACCCCGGGAACACCGAGGCCAAGCTGGGTCTCGCCCAGGCCGAGCTGCTCCAGCGGGTGCAGGGCGCGGACCCCCAGCAGGTGCGCAAGGAGGCCGCGGACCGGCCCGGTGACGTACCGGCGCAGATCGCCGCCGCCGACCTGGACCTGGTGGGCGGCCATGTGGAGGACGCGCTGGGACGGCTCGTCGACACCGTGGCGCGTACGGCGGGTGACGACCGTGACGCGGCGCGCGTCCGGCTGCTGGAGCTCTTCGAGGTCGTCGGCGGCGATGATCCGCGTGTGACGGCCGCGCGCAGGGCGCTGGCGCGCGCTCTGTTCTGACCAGTCGCTAAACGCCGCGCCCGGTGATGCCCGGGTGAAGGATTTGCCGCCACGGCTGCACAGTGGCCGCGCTTTACCAAAACTTGGTAAACGCGGCCACTGTTACTGGGAGTAAGTCCAAGGCGGTGATCTGTCGGATTCCGTCCAATCTTCGATCACTTTGTCACCTCCCTCGGGGCCACCCTCGGTGGTCGGCCGACACCGACAGGTCGTTGTTCGGTTATCCGGCCGTTACTAGCCAGTAACGAACCCCCTTGTGCGGGCGGCGAGAATGCACCACGATCGGCGACGCTCGGTCCATTTCCCTCCCCCGACAACCACTCGGGTCAGCGGGTTTTCTTGGGTCCCCACCGAGTAGGGGCGGCGGCAGTGGCGCCGGTCCTTGGACAGGGGGGTCTTCGCCGCTCGGCGGAGCCTGTCCGGCAGGTTGTGCGTGAAGTGTTCAGGCGCGACCAGTGGTTGTCGCTCGGGGGTGATCGCCGGTGATTCGGGTGCGTTGCGCGCCTCCGGGTTCGGGCGCTCTCCTTCCCGAGGACGTAGCACTTCTCCCATCCCTGCCCGGCTGAGCCGCTGTCTGGCGGCGGCCAGGGCCGGAGATGTACGTCCGAGAAGGAGGAAATATGGAGTCCCAGGTGCGTGGCGGGACCAGATGGAAGCGGTTCGCCGTTGTCATGGTGCCCAGCGTGGCCGCCACGGCGTGCATAGGCATCGCCCTTGCACAAGGCGCTCTCGCCGCGTCGTTCAGCGTGTCGGGTCAGTCGTTCAAGGTGACGGCGGACGAACTGGTCGGTACCGGCTTCTCGCAGTACGGAGCCATCGACCAGGGGTACACGCTCAAGGGCGACAAGACGGCGCACCCGGTCGCGGTGTCGGCGTTCGAGAGTGCCACGATCACGAACATGTGCCAGTCCGTGGTCACCCCGAACATCCCGTTGCTCGGTTCGGTGACCCTGCGGCTGAATGCGGGCGGCAAGGGCCACGACGCGGTCGAGGCCAAGCAGCTCTACATCGACGTCGAGGACCTGGAGGCCGATGCGACCTTCACCAACATCGACATCGGTGTTGCGGCGAAGGACGCCACCAAGGGTCCGGGAATCGCCAAGGGTGACCAGGCGAACCCCTACGGCTTCGCCCAGCAGGCCGACAAGGCCGTGCTGACGGGTGTGAAGCAGACGGCGTGGGCGACCACCGCCGGCACCTTCAAGCTCAGCGGCCTGAAGATGTCGCTGTCCAAGGGTGTCAACGAGTGCTACTAGGCACTCTTCGGGCGGGTGGGGGAGCTTCTGCTGCCTCGCCCGCCCGTCCCCCTACTTCGTAGTACGTGAACCTCTCACAGCAACGCCGTTCCAGGGAGCTGTTTTCCATGAGCGCCGAGACTCCTGCAGGGAATCCTGCCGCGCGCGGTCAATTCACCTACTGGCGGCTGCGGTTCCGTGTCTGGCGTGGTGGCCGTCCCTTCTGGGCCGGCCTGTTCATCCTCCTCGCGGGATTCCCGATCGCGTACTTCCCGTACGCGAACCTTCAGATCGGGCATCTCACGCTGGCCATGGCGACGACCGCGGGTGCCGGTTCGCTCATCATCGGAGTGCTCCTGGGCGTTCTCGGAATCAGCCTCTGGTACCAGAAGCACGTGCGGGTCTTCGCCGGTGTCGCGTCGATCCTGCTCGGGCTGGTCTCCATCCCCGTGTCGAACATCGGCGGCTTCCTGATCGGCTTCCTGCTGGCCCTGGTCGGCGGCGGGATGGCGGTCGCGTGGGTGCCGGGCGACCAGTCGGCCGCACACCGGACCGAGACGGACCGTACGGACAAGGGAGGCGTTCCGCAGGCCGCGCCGGCCGACGGGGCGAGCGAGCCGAACGATCTGTCAGGAACGAGCCCCACCAACGGGGCGAACGGGAGGCACAGTGCCGGCTGACGAGGTCCAATACGCGGACTCCGCGGGCGAGTCCCGTGAGAGAACCGGGCCGCGGCACGCAGCCCCCAGGAAACCGCTGTTCACCAGGCTGCACGTGCCCGCGGGCAAGGCGATAGCCATAGCGTCGATGCCGACCGCGATCCTCATAGGCATGGGGTTCACGCCGACCCTCGCCCAGGCCGACGACAAGCCGTCGGCGAAGAACCTCACGATCGACGAGTACAAGGACTGCGTCGAGGCGCTGGACGACAGCGCCAAGGACGACAAGGCCGACGAGGAGCAGGACGCGACGGCGACCCCGTCGCCCTCTGCCTCGGCCTCGGCTTCGGCGAGCGCTCCCGCCTCGGACGACGACTCCGCGGGCGACGGCTCGACGGGTGACGGCTCTTCCTCGGATTCAGGTTCCGAGGACAAGCCCGACCCCACGCCGTCCGCCTCGACGAGCAAGCCGGCCGAGTCCGGGGGCGGGGCGTCCACGCCGACGCCCAGCCCCTCGCAGAGCAGCGGCAACGTCCTGGACGAGATCGGCGACGCGCTTGAGGACATCCTCACGCCCGGCGGGAAGGAGACCGCGACCCCCACCGCGGAACCGTCCGCCACGCCCAGCCCCTCGGCCACGAAGAGCGCGTCCGACACGGTCGACGACGCGAAGGACGCGGTCAAGGACACGGCCGGCAAGGCCGAGGACACGGTCGAGGACGTGACCGGCACGGCGTCCGAGGCCGCGAAGGACGCCACGGAGAAGGCCGAGGACGCGGCCGACGAGGCCACCGCCTCCCCGACGCCCAGCCCGTCCGCCAGTTCCACCACGGACCCGGACGACTGCCCGGCCGCCACGGACGACGAGAGCGGTGTCGAGCAGGGCATCCCCGCCCTGGCCGACGACCCGTGGATGCTGGAGGCCAGCTCCCTGACCCTCAAGGGCGCCGACTACCAGGGCATCGTCAAGGTGAAGACCGCCAACGGCTCGGTCAAGAAGGTCCTGAAGTACGTGATCTCCAACGGCACCGACATCGGCGACCTGCACCAGACGGTCGACGACAAGGACGCCGGGGTGCGTTACCACGTCCAGGCGGGCAGCGGCACGACGTCCACCATCAAGGGCGGCAAGACGGTCATGTACACGGAGAGCATCTCCGGGAACCTGCTCGGTCTGATCCCGATCACGTTCGACCCGGAGAACCCTCCGCCGCTGAACATCCCGCTGATCTACTTCACAAAGGTGAAGGTCGTCCAGGCCGCCCAGTTCGGCGGAGACCTGACGATCCCCGGGATGCGGCAGTACAACACGCCGCTCGGCTAGGACGGTTCGTTCGGCATGAGGAACGGCTGAGGGCGCTCCCTGCGCGGCAGGGAGCGCCCTCAGCTGCGTACCGGAGGCGGTCAGCCGCCCAGGTGGTGTACGCGGACCATGTTCGTGGTGCCCGTGACGCCGGGGGGCGAGCCGGCGGTCATCACGACGATGTCGCCGTCGCTGAAGCGGTTGAGCTTGCGCAGCTCGCTGTCGACCAGTTCGACCATCTCGTCGGTGCTGTGCACGAACGGCACGACGTGCGACTCGACGCCCCAGCTCAGCGCGAGCTGGTTGCGGGTGCCCTCGTCCGTGGTGAACGCCTGGATGGGCTGGGCCGCACGGTAGCGGGAGAGGCGGCGCGCGGTGTCACCGGACTTGGTGAAGGCCACCAGGCCCTTGCCGCCCAGGAAGTCCGCGATCTCGCACGCGGCACGGGCGACGGAGCCACCCTGCGTACGCGGCTTCTTGCCCGGCACGAGCGGCTGCAGGCCCTTGGAGAGCAGCTCCTCCTCGGCCGCGACGACGATCTTCGACATCGTCTTCACGGTCTCGATCGGGTACGCGCCGACGCTGGACTCCGCCGACAGCATGACCGCGTCGGCCCCGTCGAGGATCGCGTTGGCGACGTCGGACGCCTCGGCGCGCGTCGGGCGGGAGTTGGTGATCATCGACTCCATCATCTGGGTCGCGACGATCACCGGCTTGGCGTTGCGCCGGCACAGCTCCACGAGGCGCTTCTGCACCATCGGGACCCGCTCCAGGGGGTACTCGACGGCCAGGTCGCCACGGGCCACCATGACGCCGTCGAAGGCCGCCACGACGGCCTCCATGTTCTCCACCGCCTGGGGCTTCTCCACCTTGGCGATGACGGGGACCCGGCGGCCCTCCTCGTCCATGATCTTGTGGACGTCGTTCACGTCGTGGGCGTCGCGCACGAAGGACAGCGCGACCAGGTCGCAGCCCATCTGCAGGGCGAAGCGCAGGTCGTCGACGTCCTTCTCGGACAGCGCCGGCACGTTGACGGCCGTACCGGGCAGGTTGATGCCCTTGTGGTCCGAGATGACGCCGCCCTCGATGACGATCGTCTTCACGTTCGGGCCGTCGACCTCGACGACCCGCAGCTCGACGTTGCCGTCGTTGATCAGGACCTGGTCGCCCTTGGAGACATCGCCCGGCAGACCCTTGTAGGTGGTGCCGCAGATCGACTTGTCGCCCGGGACGTCCTCGGTCGTGATGGTGAACTCGTCACCGCGCTCCAGCTCCACGGGGCCCTCGGCGAAGGTCTCCAGCCGGATCTTCGGGCCCTGGAGGTCGGCCAGGACGCCGATGGCGCGGCCGGTCTCCCGGGCGGCGGAGCGGACCCGCTCGTAGCGGCCCTGGTGCTCGGCGTGGGAGCCGTGGCTGAAGTTGAAACGGGCCACGTTCATGCCGGCCTCGATCAGCGAGACGAGCTGTTCGTGGGAGTCGACGGCGGGACCGAGTGTGCAGACGATTTTGGAACGGCGCATAGGGCGATCCTATCGGTTTGTTTCGCTTCGGAATATTCCGTCTGGTGGAAGATACAAATGGGCGGGTGCGCGCTCAGGCGTGGACCTGACCGGCTGTTTTCCCGTCGTTCTCCCGGCAGACTTTCTAATGTTTTCGAGGCTTTTTCAGGCGGCCCCGGCGTTTCCGTCCTCCACGAGCGCGTACGTCTGGTTCGCGATCTCCAGTTCCTCGTCGGTCGGCACGACGGCCACCGCGACCCGCGCGCCCCCGGGCGAGATCAGCCGCGGCGCGTCGGACCGTACGGCGTTCAGGCCGCCGTCGACGGCCAGGCCGAGCGAGTCCAGGCCCGCGATCGCGGCCTCGCGCACCGGGGCCGCGTTCTCCCCGACGCCGGCGGTGAAGACCACCGCGTCGACGTGGCCCAGTACCGCGTAATACGCGCCGATGTACTTCTTCAGTCGGTGTATGTAGATGTCGAAGGCGAGCTGTGCCGGTGCGGCGTCCTCGCCGCCCTCGTCGATACGGCGGCGGATCTCCCGCATGTCGTTGTCGCCGCACAGTCCGAGCAGCCCGCTCTTCTTGTTGAGCAGAGTGTCGATCTCGTCCGTGGACATGTCGCCAACACGCGTCAAATGGAAGATGACCGCCGGATCCACGTCTCCGGAGCGCGTACCCATCACGAGTCCCTCCAAGGGCGTCAGTCCCATGGAGGTGTCCACGCACCGGCCCCTCTCGACCGCGGAGGCCGAGGCGCCGTTGCCCAGATGCAGCACGATGACGTTCACGTCCTCCGGGGCCCGGCCGAGCAGCCGCGCCGTCTCGCGGGACACGTACGCGTGCGAGGTGCCGTGGAAGCCGTACCGGCGGATGCGGTGCTCGTCGGCCGTCTTCACGTCGATGGCGTAGCGGGCCGCGGACTCCGGCATCGTCGTGTGGAACGCCGTGTCGAAGACGGCGACCTGGGGGAGGTCCGGGCGCAGCGCCTGAGCGGTACGGATGCCGGTGAGGTTGGCCGGGTTGTGCAGCGGTGCCACCGGGATGAGGCGCTCGATCTCGGCGAGGACCGCGTCGTCGACGACGGTCGGCCGGGTGAACTTCCGGCCGCCGTGCACGACCCGGTGGCCGATCGCGGCCAGCTCGGGGGAGTCGATACCGAGCCCGTCGCGGGACAGCTCCTCGGCGACCGCCTTCAGCGCGGCCTCGTGGTCGGCGATCCGTCCGTCGCTCTCGCGGGCCTCGCCGCCCGCGGCCAGCGGGGAGTGCTTGAGCCTGGAGGTCTCCTCGCCGATCCGCTCGACGAGGCCCGCGGCCAGCCGGCTGCGGTCGCTCATGTCGAGCAGCTGGTACTTCACCGAGGACGAACCGGAGTTGAGGACGAGGACGCGGACACGGTTGGCACTCACTGGGCGGAAACCTTCGGGGTCGGGGTCGCGGTCTGGGTGGAGTCGGGGGAGGGGTCCCCGTGCACCGCGCCGGCCGGGGGCTGTGCCTGGGCCTGGATCGCGGTGATGGCGACCGTGTTCACGATGTCCCCGACGAGCGCGCCCCGGGACAGGTCGTTGACCGGCTTGCGCAGGCCCTGCAGGACCGGTCCGACGGCGATCGCGCCGGCCGACCGCTGCACGGCCTTGTACGTGTTGTTGCCGGTGTTGAGGTCCGGGAAGATCAGCACGGACGCCTGCCCGGCGACCTTCGACCCCGGCAGCTTGGTCGCCGCGACGGACGGCTCGACGGCCGCGTCGTACTGGATCGGCCCCTCGACGCTCAGATCGGCACGGCGGGAGCGGACCAGCTCGGTGGCCGTGCGCACCTTGTCGACGTCCGCGCCCGAGCCGGACGTGCCGGTCGAGTACGAGAGCATCGCGATCCGCGGCTCGACCCCGAACTGCTCGGCGGTGGCGGCGGCCTGGATGGCGATGTCGGCCAGCTGCTCCGCGTCCGGGTCGGGGTTGACCGCGCAGTCGCCGTACACGAGGACCTTGTCGGCGAGGCACATGAAGAAGACCGAGGAGACGATCGAGGCCTCCGGCTTGGTCTTGATGATCTCGAAGGCCGGGCGGATGGTGGCCGCCGTGGAGTGCACCGACCCCGAGACCATGCCGTCGGCGAGGCCCTCCTGGACCATCAGCGTGCCGAAGTAGTTCACGTCCGAGACGACGTCGTACGCCAGCTCGACGGACACGCCCTTGTGGGAACGCAGTTCGGCGTACCGCTCGGCGAACCGGTCGCGCAGTCCGGAGGTCTGCGGGTCGATCAGCTGGGCGGCGCCGAGGTCGATGCCCAGGTCGGCGGCCTTCTTGCGGATCTGGTCGACGGGGCCGAGCAGGGTGAGGTCGCAGACACCGCGGCGCAGCAGCACCTCGGCGGCGTGCAGGACGCGCGGCTCGGTGCCCTCGGGCAGCACGACGCGCCGCTTGTCGGAGCGGGCCTGCTCCAGGAGCTTGTGCTCGAACATCATCGGCGTGACACGGCCGCTGCTGGGCGCCGAGACGCGCTTGAGGAGGCCGCCGGTGTCCACGTACCGCTCGAAGAGGCCCAGCGCCGTCTCCGCCTTGCGAGGCGTGGCCGCGTTCAACTTGCCTTCCATGGCGAAGAGTTCGGACGCCGTGAGGAAGGACCCCGTCTCGACCGCGATCACCGGGGTGCCGGGGGCGAGGCGGGCGGCCAGGGTGAGGACGAGGTCGCTCGGGCGCTCGTTCAGGGTGAGCACCACGCCCGCTATGGGAGGGGTGCCGGCGCTGTGCGCGGCGAGGGCGCCCACCACGAGGTCGGCGCGGTCGCCGGGGGTGACGACCAGGCAGCCCGGGGTCAGCGCGCCCAGGAAGTTCGGCAGCATGGCGCCGCCGAAGACGAAGTTCAGCGCGTCGCGCGCGAGCCCCGCGTCGTCGCCGAGGAGCACCTTGCCGCCGAGGGCGTGGGTGATCTGGGCGACCGTCGGAGCGGAGAGCGCGGGCTCGTCCGGCAGTACGTAACACGGCACGGGCAGGCGGTTGTCGAGCAGTCCGTGGATGTCCCCGCGGTCGGCGGGGGCGACCCGGTTCACCACCATCGCGAGGACGTCGCAGCCCAGGCCGTCGTAGGCGCGGAACGCGTTGCGGGTCTCCGCGAGCACCGACTCCACGGTCTGCTTGCGGCCGCCCACTACGGGGATCACGGACGCGCCGAACTCGTTCGCCAGACGGGCGTTGAGCGCCAGCTCGTCCGGGAACTGCGTGTCGGCGTAGTCCGTACCGAGGACGAGGACCACGTCGTAGTCGCGGGCCACCCGGTGGAAGCGGTCGACGAGCTGCGAGACCAGTTCGTCGGTGCCCTGGTCGGCCTGGAGCGCGGACGCCTCGTGGTAGTCCATGCCGTAGACCGTCGCGGGGTCCTGCGCGAGGCGGTAGCGGGCGCGCAGCAACTCGAAGAGCCGGTCCGGTCCGTCGTGGACGAGGGGGCGGAACACCCCCACCCGGTCCACCTGGCGGGTCAGGAGCTCCATGACTCCCAGCTCGATGACCTGGCGGCCGTCACCTCGGTCGATCCCGGTCACGTACACGCTGCGCGTCACGCGTGCTCTCCGTTTCCTCCGATATCGGTAAAAACGCAGCCGACGTCGTCGGCTGAGCCCTCTTGACAATACCTCCGGGCATGGCTAAGGCGCCCGTCAGGCCCGGGGCGGACGGGCGCTCCGGAGGGGCGGATGAGGGGCTCGCAGGGCTTGACGGGGGCTTGAGGGGGGCGCGGCAGCGGTCGCGGGGGCGCGAAGGGTGCGGACAGCGGCCCCCCGTGGCCCATGAAACAATCGGACTGGCTCTCAGGCACCACAGGAGACACGGCCCCACAGCGAGCAGGAGACACAGCACGATGCGTATCGGAGTTCTTACCGCAGGCGGCGACTGTCCGGGACTGAACGCCGTCATCCGGTCGGTCGTGCACCGGGCCGTCACCAACTACGACGCCGAGGTCGTCGGGTTCGAGGACGGCTACGCGGGACTGCTCGAAGGCCGCTACCGCAGCCTCGACCTGGACGCCGTCAGCGGCATCCTCGCCCGTGGCGGCACCATCCTCGGCTCCTCCCGGCTCCAGCGCGACCGTCTCCGCGAGGCCTGCGAGAACGCTCAGGACACCGCGCGCGAGTTCGGTATCGACGTCCTCATCCCGATCGGCGGCGAGGGCACGCTGACGGCGGCGCGGATGCTGTCGGACGCGGGCCTGCCCGTGGTCGGGGTCCCCAAGACGATCGACAACGACATCTCGTCGACGGACCGCACCTTCGGCTTCGACACCGCCGTCGGGGTCGCCACGGAGGCGATGGACCGCCTCAAGACGACCGCCGAGTCCCACCAGCGGGTGATGGTCGTCGAGGTCATGGGCCGCCACGCCGGCTGGATCGCCCTGGAGTCCGGCATGGCCGCCGGCGCCCACGGCATCTGCCTGCCCGAGCGGCCGTTCGACCCGGCCGACCTGATCAAGATGGTCGAGGAGCGCTTCGCGCGCGGGAAGAAGTTCGCGGTCATCTGCGTGGCCGAGGGAGCCCACCCCGTCACGGGCAGCATGGACTACGGCCACGGCGAGATCGACCAGTTCGGCCACGAGCGCTTCCAGGGCATCGGCACGGCACTGGCGTACGAGCTGGAGCGCCGCCTCGGCAAGGAGGCCAAGCCGGTCATCCTCGGCCACATCCAGCGCGGCGGCACGCCGACCGCGTACGACCGGGTGCTCGCGACGCGCTTCGGCTGGCACGCGGTGGAGGCCGCGCATCGCGGTGAGTTCGGCCGGATGACGGCGCTGCGCGGCACGGACGTCGTGATGGTGCCGCTGGCCGAGGCGGTCACCGAGCTGAAGACCGTCCCGAAGGACCGGATGGACGAGGCGGAGTCGGTCTTCTAGGCACGCGGGCTGACGCGCGCCGTCAGCCCGAGCGAATCCTCAGCCGTCGCGAACCCTCAGCCCGCGCGAACTCTCAGCCGTCGCCGTACCTCTCGCGGTCGCGCCGGATCGTCGTCCAGAAGCGGTCGACGATCCGGTCCAGGAAGTCCCGGCCCGCGTCGTCGGCCTCGGCCGCCGCCGGGCCGGCGCCCCAGCTCAGGGTCGGCACCATCCGCCCCTGGTACTCGGTGTGCAGTGCCCGCAGCGCGTGCCCCACGATCCGCCGCTCCAGCGTCAGCAGCTTGCCCACCGGGCGGACGTACGCCTGCCAGCGGGTCGTCACCGCGCCGCGCAGCATCATCGCCAGCTTCGGCTCGCGGCCGGTGACCGTGACGTGGTCCGCCGGGGAGAGTTCGAGTACCTGGGCGAGCGCCGCCGACTGCCGCTCGCTGCCGCGCCATTCTCCCGCCTCCTCCATCCGTACGTACGCGAGGAGTTCGAGCCCCACGGCGCGCGCCACGTCCTCGGCCGGCAGGCCGCGTGCGATCCGGTGCTCGCGCAATGTCCGGGGCGCGCCGATGAGTTCGCTGGGTGAGCACCACAACACGCCCGCCAGGGCGATGAGTTCACTGTTGCCGGGAGTGACCAGGCCCCGCTCCCAGGCGTGGACCAGGTCGGGCGTCACATGGGGCAGTCCGAACGAGGTCCGTATCCCGTACGCGACATGCTCGGGACCCATGCCGAGGGCGATACGCAGGTTCCGGGCGGTCGGGGCGTCGAAGGGCGGGGTGGGCTGCGGGGCCGACGTCTGGTGCACGGGCACAACGTATGGGCGCGGGGCTGCGGTGACTACGGTCTGTTCGGCCAGGATCACGGATTGTGCGAACCTACTGTTTCGGACAGTTGTCCAGGGAACGCGCACATAGGCCGTCCTGTCTGGAGAGCGGCGCGCACGCGGGCGGACGGTCGCGGCGCGTGGGCCCCGGGCGGCTCCGGCATGCGCCATGAGCAGCGTCGACGGGCATATGCGGGACGAGTCCACCGATAGTGGAGCGCGGGCCTCCGGTGGGCGGGGCGAAGGGCCGGTGATGACCGGTTCCGCCGCCTCTTGGGGTCCCTGGCGCGCTCGGCGGCGGCGCGGGCCCCGGAAACGCGCGGCGCGAACCATTCGGTGCCCGGGGTGTCCACGGGCGGTGACGGCGGCCGAACACACAGTGCCGGCACAGGGGGAGCACAGGTCCGCCGAGGGTCACAGAGGGATAACCCTCGGATCATCTGACGGGCACTGACATGTATAGGTCAACGGTGCCATTCTTCCCCCAGCCACGGCCCCCGGCTTCCCCCACGGCCTGCCCGCGGTCACGGACCCGCACCCCCTGCTCAGCTCGTCCCGGGCAGCACATCCCGTCTGCCCGGGCTGTCACCGGCCGCCGACCCGCGGCCGTCGCAGTAGGAGTACGAGTGAGACGAATCCCCCGCCAGGCGGCCGCAGCCGGAGCCCTGGTGGCCACCGCCGCCCTCCTGGCCGTCGGTGTACAGACAGTCCCCGCGTCCGCCGAGCCCGCCGCCCCCCACCCGAGCCCCGTACGCGCCGGGGGCCTCACGGCCGAGCTGACCCCGGCCCAGCGCACCGCGCTGATCAGGAGCGCGGCGAAGAAGACCGGCGTGACCGCCGACTCCCTGGGCCTCGGCGCCAAGGAGAAGCTGCTCGTCAAGGACGTCGTCAAGGACAACGACGGCACCCTCCACACCCGCTACGAGCGGACCTACGCCGGGCTCCCGGTCCTCGGCGGCGACCTGGTCGTGCACACCCCGCCCGCCTCCGTGGCCACCGGCACGGTGAGCACCACCTTCGCCGGCAAGCGGACCCTCAAGGTCTCCTCCACCACCGCGACCTACACCAAGTCGGCCGCCGAGACCAAGGCCCTCAAGGCGGCCGAGGCGCTCGACGCGCAGGACCCCACCGCCGACAGCGCACGCAAGGTGATCTGGGCCGGCGACGGCACCCCGAAGCTCGCCTGGGAGACGGTCGTCGGCGGTCTCCAGGACGACGGCACGCCCAGCAGGCTGCACGTCATCACCGACGCGGGCACGGGGGCGAAGCTCCACGAGTTCCAGGACGTCAAGACCGGCACCGGCAACAGCCAGTACAGCGGCACGGTCACGCTGAACACCACGCTGTCCGGCTCGACGTACCAGCTGTACGACACCACGCGTGGCGGCCACAAGACGTACTCGCTCAACAACGGCACCTCGGGCACCGGCACCCTGATGACCGACGCCGACGACGTGTGGGGCACCGGGTCGGGCTCCAACACCCAGACCGCCGGCGTGGACGCCGCCTACGGCGCCCAGACGACCTGGGACTTCTACAAGAACACGTTCGGGCGCAGCGGCATCAAGAACGACGGTGTCGCCGCCTACTCCCGCGTCCACTACAGCTCGGCGTACGTCAACGCCTTCTGGGACGACGACTGCTTCTGCATGACGTACGGCGACGGCACCAGCGGCACCCACGCGCTGACCTCGCTCGACGTGGCCGGCCACGAGATGAGCCACGGGGTCACCTCCAACACCGCGAACCTCAACTACACCGGTGAGTCCGGCGGGCTGAACGAGGCGACCTCCGACATATTCGGCACCGGCGTCGAGTTCTACGCCGCCAACTCCAACGACGTCGGCGACTACCTCGTCGGCGAAGAGATCGACATCAACGGCGACGGCACCCCGCTGCGTTACATGGACGAGCCCGACAAGGACGGCGGCTCCTCCGACAGCTGGTACTCCGGCATCGGCAACCTCGACGTCCACTACTCCTCGGGCCCCGCGAACCACATGTTCTACCTGCTCTCCGAGGGCAGCGGCAGCAAGGTCGTCAACGGCGTCAGCTACAACAGCCCGACCTCCGACGGCGTCGCCGTCGCGGGCATCGGCCGCGCCGCCGCCCTGCAGATCTGGTACAAGGCGCTGACGACGTACATGACGTCGACGACGAACTACGCGGGCGCCCGCACCGCGGCCCTGAACGCCGCGACCTCCCTGTACGGGGCCGGCTCCACCCAGTACGCGGGCGTCGCGAACGCCTTCGCCGGCATCAACGTGGGCAGCCACGTCACCCCGCCGACCGGCGGTGTCACCGTCACCAACCCGGGCAGCCAGTCCTCCGTCGTCGGCACCGCGGTCAGCCTCCAGGTCACGGCCAGCAGCACCAACAGCGGGTCGCTGACCTACGCCGCCACCGGACTGCCCACCGGCCTGTCGATCAGCGGCTCCGGCGCGATCACCGGGACCCCGAGCGCCGCCGGGACCTACAGCACCACGGTCACCGTCACCGACAGCACCGGCGCCACCGGCACGGCGTCCTTCACCTGGACCGTCAGCTCGACCGGCGGCGGCACCTGCACCTCGGCGCAGCTGCTCGGCAACGCCGGCTTCGAGTCCGGCAGCACCACCTGGACCGCCACCAGCGGTGTCATCACCAACGACACCGACCAGGCGGCCCACGGCGGTTCGTACAAGGCATGGCTGGACGGGTACGGCAGCACGCACACCGACACGCTGTCCCAGTCGGTGACCGTCCCCAGCGGCTGCAAGGCCAGCTTCACCTTCTGGCTGCACATCGACAGCGCGGAGACGTCCACCAGCACCGCCTACGACAAGCTCACCGTCACCGCGGGCTCGGCCACCCTGGCCACCTACTCCAACCTCAACAAGGCCACCGGGTACGTACAGAAGACCTTCGACCTGTCCTCGTACGCGGGCTCCACCGTCGCCCTGAAGTTCAGCGGCGTGGAGGACACCTCACTGCAGACCAGCTTCGTCATCGACGACACGGCCGTGACGACCAGCTGATCCCTCGGTAGATCCGGTACGAGTCCGGTACGAGTCCTGGGCGGGGCGGTCACCCCTTGACCGCCCCGCCCAGTGCGAACCCCCCGCCCAGGCGCCGGGCCACCAGCACGTACAGCAGGATCACCGGTGTCGAGTAGATGATCGAGAACGCGGCCAGCTGTCCGTAGACCACCGTCCCGCGGTTGCCGAAGAAGTCGTTGATGCTCACCGACGCCGGCATCTGCTCCGGCGAGAGCAGCAGCATGAACGGGACGAAGAAGTTCCCCCACATCGCCACGAACGAGAAGACGGTCACCACCGCGATCCCCGGGCCCATCAACGGCAGCACGACACGCAGCAGCGACTGGAACGACGACGCCCCGTCCGTCCAGGCCGCCTCCTCCAGCTCCTTCGGTACGCCGTCCATGAAGTTCTTCATCAGCCAGATGGCGAACGGCAGTTGGGACGCCGTGAAGAAGAAGATCGTGCCCTGCATGGTGTCGATCAGGTTCACCTGGACGAACAGCGCGTACACCGGAACCATGATCGCCGTGATCGGCAGGCTCGTCGCGAAGATGATCGTGAGCAGGAACGGGCGGTTCAGCCGGGACCGGAAACGCGAGAGCGGATACGCGGCCAGCGCCGCGCAGACCACCGTCAGCAGGGTCGCGCCGCCGCACAGGATCAGGCTGTTGAGCAGCGGTGTGAAGGTGATGTCCGGCTTCAGGACCGCGTCGAAGTTGTCGAGCGTGACCCCGTCGGGCAGCTTCACCTTCAGCCCGGCGTGCGGGTCGAGGGCGGACAGGATCACCCAGGCCAGCGGCAGGACGAAAGCGGCGGCGACGAACAGGAGGCTCGCGTCGGCGGCGTAACGCCGGCCGGCGCGGCGGGTGTTGAGGGTCGTACGCGCGGCCATCTCAGACCTCCGTCCGCAGCAGGCGCAGATAGACCAGGGAGAAGAGGGAGCCGACCACCAGCAGGAGGAGGGCGACGGCGGTCCCGTAGCCGATCATGCTCTTCTGGAAGGCCTGCTCGTACATGAACAGGGGGAGGGTCTGGCTGCGGTTTCCCGGACCACCCCTCGTCATCACCCAGATCAGACCGAACACCGACAGCGTCTGCAGGGTGTTGAGCATCAGGTTCGTGCCGATGGACCGGCGGATCATCGGCAGCGTGATGTGCCACATCCGGCGCCAGCCGCCCGCGCCGTCGACCTCCGCGGCCTCGGTGATCTCCTTCGGGATCTCGTTCAGGGCGGCCGAGTAGACCAGCATCGAGAAGGCCGTGCCGCGCCACACGTTCGCGAACGACACCGCCAGGATCGGCAGCGTGAACAGCCAGTTCTGGGACGGCAGATGCAGCCAGTCGAGGATCGCGTTCAGTGTGCCCTCGCGGCGGAAGAAGGCGTACAGGAGGAAGCCGGCCACGACCTCGGGCAGCACCCAGGCCGTGACGACGATCCCGCCGGTGACCGTACGGACCGGCTTCGACGCGCGCTGCATCAGCGCGGCCAGGGCCAGGCCCAGCGTGTTCTGGCCGACGATCGAGCTGAGGAACGTGAAGACGAGCGTCAGCCATACGGCGTTGAGGAACGCGTCGTCCTTGAAGGCCGTACGGAAGTTGTCGAAACCGGTGAACGACGACTCGGCCTGGCCGGTGAGCTGCAGATCGGTGAAGGCGATGTAGGCGCAGTACGCGATCGGCCCGGCCAGGAAAAGAACGAGGATGACGAGGGCGGGGGTGACGGGGAGGGCCCGGGTGAGGGCGCGCAGCCGCGGAGCGCGGTTGTTGCCGCGCTCCTTGACGACCACCGCGCGCTCACCGGGACCGGCTCCCCGCTGGCTTACGACCACACTGTGCTCACTTCTTGTCTTGCGGCGCCTTGTTCCGCGGTGTCCGGTCCCGCACCGCTCACTTCTTGATGACCTGGTTGTCCGTGACCGACTTCAGTTCCTCGTCGTAGCCGCTGGCCGCCTCCGCGACCGAGCTGTCGCCCGTCGTCACACCCTCCATGGCCTCCTGGATGGCCGTGGAGACCTTCGGATACGCGGGGTAGGCCGGGCGGTAGTGCGTGTTCGCCACCAGGCCCGTGAAGAACTCGATGCCGGGCTGCGCCTTCGCGTACGCCGGGTCCTCGGCCACGTCCGTGCGCACCGCGATGCCGGAGTTGGCGATGTACCACTTCTGGGCGTTCGCCTTCGTCTGCATGGTCTTGATGAACTCGAAGGCCAGGTCGGGGTTGGCCGCCTTGCTCGGGACGGCCCAGGTCCAGCCGCCCGACATGCTCACCTTCCCCGGTGACTGGCCCGCCTGCGTGGGCATGTACGCGAGGCCCAGCTTCTTGGACCACTCCGGCCACTCGTGGCCGCTGCCCTTCAGCCAGTCCTGCGGGAGCCAGGAGCCGTCGAGGTTGATGCCGAGCTTGCCCTCGGGGAGGAGTTCACCGCGGACACTGGTCGCGAAGTTGGGGTCGAGGGCGTCCGAGACGTCCGGGCCGAGCTTCTCCTTGAAGACCGTCTCGACGAACTCCAGCGAGTCCTTGAACCCCTGGCTGCCGGTGATCCACTTCTTGGACGCCGTGTCGTACAGCGGGCTCTCGGTGGCGCCGGTGGCCGTCCCGTACAGGAGCATCTCGAAGCCCTGCATGGTGGCCGCCTCGCCCGCGGGCTTGCCCGTGTACACGTTCATGGGCGTGACGTCGGGGACCTTCTCCTTGATCGTGCGGGCCGCGTCGAGGATGTCGTCCCAGTTCCTCGGCTGCCAGTCGGCGGGCAGGCCGGCCTTCGCGAAGATGCCCTTGTCGAACCAGAGGCCCCGGGTGTCCGTGCCGTCCGGGACGCCGTACGTCTTCCCGTCCTCCGCCTGCGCCGCAGACTTCGCCGTGTCGATGAACTGGCCCCAGTCGTCCCACTTGTCGAGGTACGGGTCCAGGGGCTTGAGGTAGCCGCTCGTGATGTCGGAGTTGATGAGGAACGTGTCCTCGTAGACCAGGTCCGGCGCGGTCTTGGGGGAGCGGAGCATCTGCTGGAGCTTCGTGTAGTACTCCGAGTCCGGGGCCTTGATCGGGACCAGCTTGACCGTCTTGCCCGGGTTGGCCTTCTCGAACTGCGTCTTGATGTCCGCGAGGTACTCGTCCATGACACGGACCGAGTTGTCCGTCGACTGTTTGTAGGAGATCTCCACGGTGTCCGGATCGCTGCCGGAACCGCTGCCGCAGGCGGTGAGCGCGGTGGCGGTGAGCAAGGTCGCGAGAAGGAGCGGAGTGGGGGTGGGACGCACGGGTACGACCTCCTGCCGGCCGACGTCTTTGTGGCCGTTGTTCGATGGCCCGAACGTAGGAGCAGTGGTCATGCCAGGTCAATGACCTTGCGCGACTGCTCCGTTACGGTCGTGTCTCATCGTGCCCTGTCGCGGCCCGTCGTGGTCCCGTAGCGCCGTGTAGTCCCGCATATGGCCTGATTGTTCGGCCACGGGTACGTGTCCGCCGCCTACCCCTTCACCCACCGGTACTGCAGCTCCGGCCGGCCCACCTGTCCGTACTGGGGGCTCCGCCCGGCGCGTCCCGCGTCCACCAGATGCTCCAGATACCGCCGGGCGGTGATCCGCGAGATGCCGACGGCCTCCGCGACGCCGGTCGCGGTCAGCCCCTCGGCGCGGTCGCGCAGCGCGCGCGTGACCTTCTCCAGGGTGGGCGCGCTCAGCCCTTTCGGCAGAGCGGCCGGTCCTGGCGCCCGGAGCGTGGCCAGGGCCCGGTCGACCTCGTCCTGACCGCTGGCCTCGCCGGCCGCGGCGTGGAACTCGGCGTAGCGGATGAGCCGGTCGCGCAGGGTGGCGAAGGTGAACGGCTTCAGTACGTACTGCACGACCCCGAGTGACACGCCCTCCCGTACGACCGCGAGGTCGCGTGCGGACGTCACCGCGATCACGTCCGCGTGGTAGCCGGCGGCGCGCAGTGAACGGGCCAGCTGCAGGCCGTGTACGTCCGGGAGGTGGAGGTCGAGGAGGAGGAGGTCCACGGGTGTGCGGTCCAGCGCGCGTCTGGCCTCGGCGCCCGTGTGCGCCTTGCCGACCGCGACGAAGCCGGGCACGCGCCCCACGTACAGGACATGCGCGTCCGCCGCGACGGGGTCGTCCTCGACGACCAGGACGCGGATGTCCTGCCCGGGGGAAGGCGTGCTCATGGGGTGCCTCCGTGCGGTGTGGGCGGGGCTTGGGTTTGCGCCCCTGCCTCGGCCCGGGTCCCGGTCCCGGATTCGGTCCCGGTCCCGGTCTCGGGTTCGGGGTGCGGGTTGGTGGGGGCTTGTCGCGCAGTTCCCCGCGCCCCTTCAGGGCGGGGGATTGCGTCGTTCCCCGCGCGCCTGGAGGGATCAGCCTCGGGTTCGGGTTCGGGTTCGGGGTGCGGGGCCGTGGGGGCTGGTCGCGCCGTTCCCCGCGCCCCTTCAAGGCGCGGGGGTGTGGCGGGTTTCGGGGTTGTGGGGGGTAGTGGCAGGCGTGCTTCGAAGGATGCGCCGCCTCCGGGTGCCGTCGTCACGGTCAGGGTGCCGTCGTGGCGGGCCACCGCCTGCCGTACGAGGGCGAGGCCGAGCCCCCGTCCACCGGGCCCCGCCGGCTTCGTGGACCAGCCGCGCTGGAAGACCTCCTCCGTGTGGGCCGGGTCCACCCCCGCCCCGGTGTCGGTGACCCGCAGGACGAGGCCCTCGATGTCCGCGAGCGCGGTGACGGTGACCCGGGCGCCCACCGAGCCCTGCGCCGCGTCCACGGCGTTGTCGATCAGATTGCCCAGGACCGTCACCAGGTCACGGGCGGTGAGGGCGGCCGGGAGCAGGCCGTCGTCGATGCTGCTGTCCTCGGAGACCACCAGCTCGACACCGCGCTCGTTCGCCTGCGCCGTCTTGCCCAGCAGCAGCGCGGCGAGGACCGGCTCGCTGACCGCCGCGACGACCTGGTCGGTCAGGGCCTGCGCCAGCTCCAGCTCGGCGGTGGCGAAGTCGACCGCCTCCTCGGCCCGCCCCAGCTCGATCAGCGAGACGACCGTGTGCAGCCGGTTCGCGGCCTCGTGGGCCTGCGAGCGCAGCGCCGTGGTGAAGCCCCGCTCGGAGTCCAGCTCGCCCATCAGGGACTGCAGCTCGGTGACATCGCGCAGGGTCACGACCGTGCCCCGGCGCTCACCGCCCGACACCGGCGAGGTGTTCACGACCAGCACCCGCGACTCGGTGAGATACACCTCGTCCACCCGCGGCTCACCCGACAGCAGCGCCCCCGTCAGCGGAGCCGGCAGTTCCAGCTCCGCCACCGAGTGGCCCACGACGTCACCGCCCACCCCCAGCAGCTCGCGCCCGCCGTCGTTGATCAGCGCCACCCGGTACTGCCCGTCCAGCATCAGCAGCCCCTCGCGCACCGCGTGCAGCGCGGCCTCGTGGTAGTCGTGCATGCGGCTCAGCTCGGCCGCGTTCATCCCGTGGGTGGAGCGGCGCAGCCGGGCGTTGATGACGTACGTACCGACCGCGCCCAGGGCCAGCGCGGCGGCGGCCACCCCGAACAGCGCCTTGACCTGCCCCTCGACCCGCTGACTGATCTCGTCGACCTTTATCCCCGCACTGACAAGACCGACGATCCGGCCACCGTCATGGATCGGCGTGACCGCCCGCACGGACTCCCCGAGCGTCCCGGTGTACGTCTCGGTGAAGGACTGGCCCAGCAGCGCACGGTCCGTGTGCCCCAGGAAGTGCTTGCCGATCAGTTCCTCGTTGGGGTGGGTCCAGCGGATGCCCTCGGGGTTCATGATCGTGACGAAGTCGACCTGTGCGCCGCGCTGCACCGCCAGCGCGTACGGCTGGAGCGTCCTCGTCGGGTTCGCGGTGCGGATGGCCTCCCGTACGGAAGGGGAGTCCGCGACCGAGCGCGCCACCCCCATCGCCTGGCGGCCCGCCGCGTCCTCGGCCTGGCTGCGGTCGCTGATGTACGTGAAGAGCGCGCAGCCCGCGACGACGACGGCGACGAGCACGGCCTGCATGGCGAAGAGCTGGCCGGCCAGGCTGCGAGGTCGTGGGGCACGGGGGAGGCGCATGGAAACAGTCTGCCTGGCCGGAAATGCGTGAACGTAATGAACGGAAGGGTGACCGCCCTCACACGCTACGAGATAGTCACCGTCAACCCCCGGACGTGAGCCGCACGCCGGATGATGCCGACGACGTCGTCAAGGAGGGCAGCCGTGACCAGCACACCCGATACGGCACCTGCCGCTCCCGCAGCCAAGCGGGACCGCACGCACTATCTGTACATCGCGGTGATCATCGCCGTGGCCGCCGGTATCGCGGTGGGTCTGATCGCCCCCGATTTCGCGGTGAAGTTGAAGCCGATCGGTACCGGCTTCGTGAACCTGATCAAGATGATGATCTCGCCGATCATCTTCTGCACGATCGTCCTGGGCATCGGCTCGGTACGCAAGGCCGCCAAGGTCGGCGCGGTGGGCGGCATCGCCCTCGGCTACTTCGTGGTCATGTCGTTCGTCGCGCTCGCCATCGGCCTGGTCGTCGGCAACATCCTGGAGCCCGGGACGGGCCTCGCGGTGACCGACGCGATCAAGGACGCGGGCCAGGGGCAGGTCGTCGAGGCCAAGAACACCGAGGAGTTCCTGCTCGGGATCATCCCCACGACGATCGTCTCCGCGTTCACCGGCGGCGAGGTCCTGCAGACCCTGCTCGTCGCGCTGCTCGCCGGCTTCGCGCTCCAGGCCATGGGGTCGACCGGTACGCCGGTCCTGCGCGGGATCGAGCACATCCAGCGGCTCGTGTTCCGCATCCTCGCCATGGTGATGTGGGCGGCGCCCATCGGCGCGTTCGGCGCGATGGCGGCGGTCACCGGCTCGGCGGGTGTGGACGCGCTCAAGAGCCTCGCCGTCCTGATGCTCGGCTTCTACACCACCTGTTTCCTCTTCGTCTTCATCGTGCTCGGCGCGATGCTGCGGATCGTCGCGGGCCTCAACATCTTCCTGCTGTTCAAGTACCTGGGCCGTGAGTTCCTGCTGATCCTGTCCACCTCCTCCTCCGAGTCCGCGCTGCCGCGGCTCATCGCGAAGATGGAGCACCTGGGCGTCAGCAAGCCGGTGGTCGGCATCACCGTCCCGACCGGCTACTCCTTCAACCTCGACGGCACCATGATCTACATGACCATGGCCTCGCTGTTCATCGCCGACGCCATGGGTACACCGATGTCGATCGGTGAGCAGATCCCGCTGCTCCTCTTCCTGCTCGTCGCCTCCAAGGGCGCGGCGGGTGTCACCGGTGCGGGTCTGGCCACCCTGGCGGGCGGTCTCGCGTCCCACAAGCCGGCGCTGGTGGACGGCATCGGTCTGATCGTCGGCATCGACCGCTTCATGAGCGAGGCGCGCGCCCTGACGAACTTCGCGGGCAACGCGGTGGCGACGGTCCTGATCGGTACGTGGACCAAGGAGATCGACCGGCCCCGGGTGGACGAGGTGCTGGCGGGGCGGATCCCGTTCGACGAGACGACGTTGCTGGACGACGGCCACGGGGGTCGTGCCGACGGCGACGAGTCGGCCGGGTCCGCCGGTGTGCCGGAGCAGCCGGGGCCCGGCGACAAGGCGCTGGCGAAGGCGTAGCCGCGCGGCTTGCGCGGGCGCGGTGGGGGTTGCCCGCGCCGTTCCCCGCGCCCCTGAAAGACAAAAGACTGCGCCGTTCCCCGCGCCCCTGATGGGGCGCAGCCCCGCCTTGGGGGCGCGGGGAACGGCGCGGGCAACCCCCACCGCGCCCGCACGATGCCCCCAGGGGCGCGGGGAACCGCGCGACAAGCCCCCGCCGGCCCGCAGGCGTACGACGGCCGGGGGGACGCGCGGTCAGTGAAGGGTCTCGGTCACGGCGCGCGGCAGCCACTCCCGGACGTGGCCGAAGGCGAAGCCGAGGCGCGTGGCGCGCGCGTTGTCCATCCCGTACGAGCGTGGGAAGGAAAGCGGCGACAACCCCCCATCCCCACCCCCACTCCCATCCCCGCTTCGCAGAAGCACCTTCCCGCCAGGAACCCCCGCCGCCACCACTCCACACAACTCCTCGGTCCCCAGCACCCCGTGCGACGCCGCGTTCACCGGCCCGGTGAATTCCCGGCCCACCACCCACGCGAGGAAATCCGCGATCTCCTCGACATGGATGTACGTGGCCGGATGATTCACCGCGGGCACAACGATCGGCTCCCCCGAGCGGATCCGCTCCGCGTAGTGCGCGAGCCGCCCCGTGAAGTCGTCGTCCCCGCCCAGCACATGGGCCACCCGCACGGCCACATACGGAAACTCCGCGTCCGCGGTATCTGTGGCATCTGCGATATCAGCGGTATCCGCCGACCCCGTCGCGAAGACCGCCTCGGCTTGCCGCTTCCCCTCGCCGTAGTGGGCGTCGCGGAACTCCGGGTCCCCCCAAGGAAGCCCGAGGTCGACGCGGACCGTACGCGGGTCCACGGCGTCCTCGCCCACAAGGCCCGCCGAGTCCTCGTGCTCGTACACCTCGACCGTGGACGTCATGACGTAGCGCCGGGTGCGTCCCGCGAAGACCCGGCGGGCGATCGCCGCCTGGACGGGGGTGTAACAGACCTGGTCGACGACGACGTCGAAGGTGCGGGAACCGAGCGCCCGCTCCAGGGACTCCTCGTCGTCGCGGTCGGCGACGAGGTGGACCGCCCCGGCGGGCGGCGCCGCCGAACCGCGATTGACGACGGTGACCCCGTCCCCGGCGGAAAGCAGCCGGTCGATCAGCCGCTTGCCGAAATACCGGCTTCCGCCTATGACACACACGTCACGCACGCTGCCCCTTTTCCTGAGATCCCGACCGGAGCAGATCGGACCAGCTCGAACCGGACCGGACCCGCGGTCATAATTCTCGTGCCGTACGTGTGCGGTCTGAAGGGGGAGACATGGGAGATCCGGTAGCGGCACAGAAAGAACCACGGCATTCGCGAGCGGGCGCCGCCGAAACGTCGGTGGGCTTCGACGCCCTGGACCGGCAGATCCTGGAGCTGCTGCAGAGCGACGGCCGGATCAGGCTCAGCGAGCTGGGCCGCCGGGTCCGGCTGTCCCCGGCGGCCGTCGCCGAACGCGTCCGCCGTCTGGAGTCGGCCGGCGCCGTCACCGGCTACGGCGCCCATGTGTCGCCACCGCGCCTCGGCTACGGCATCCAGGCCTTCATCCGGGTCGACCCGCACGGCGGCTACACCCTGAAGCATCCGAGGACACTGGAGCTGCTCGCCCGCCCCGAGGTCACCGAGGCCCACCACGTCGTCGGCGAGGACTGCTGGATCCTCAAGGTCGCGGTGGAGGACACCGTCCACCTGGAGGACGTACTGGAGCAGACGTCGGCGCTGGGCCGTACGACGACGTCGATCGTCCTGTCGTCCCCGGTGGAGCGCAAGCCATTGCTGCCACCCGTCACGCGCTGACGCGGCGGGGAAGCGGTCCCGGACCGTTTGCCTTGACGTCGGCGTCAAGGATTACCGTCACGGCATGCGAATCGGCGAGCTGGCGGAGCGGGCCGGGACCACCACGCGCACGCTCAGGTACTACGAGTCGCGGGGGCTGCTGCCCGCGCAACGCGGGAGCAACGGGTACCGGACGTACGACGAGGACGATCTGAAGCTGCTGCGGCAGATCAGGACGCTGCAGGACTTCGGGTTCGACCTGGAGGAGACGCGGCCCTTCGTGGAGTGTCTGCGGGCCGGCCACCCGGAGGGTGACGCCTGTCCGGCCTCGCTCGCCGTGTACCGGCGCAAGCTGGGTGAGCTCGACGCGCTGATCGACGAGCTGCGGTCGGTACGTGAGCAGGTCGGCGGGCAGTTGGCGCGCGCCGAGCGGGCGATGGACGAGCTGGCGGCCGAGGCGGTGGTTCCGGGCGGTCCGGAACCCGTATGCGAACTGGGAGGGCGGACGGGGTGATCAAGGCAGTGGGTGTGGCCGAGGTGACGGACGACAGCTTCGAGGCGGAGGTGATCCGGGCGGAGCTGCCCGTGCTGGTGGAGTTCACCGCGGACTGGTGCCCGCCGTGCCGGCAGATCGCGCCGGTGCTGAGCGCCGTCGCTGCCGAGGAGGGGGACCGTCTGAAGGTGGTGCAGCTGGACGTGGACACGAACCCGGAGACCACGAACGCGTACGGGGTGCTGTCGATGCCCACGCTCATCGTGTTCCGTGACGGGCAGCCGGTGAAGTCGATGGTGGGCGCCCGCCCCAAGCGCAGGCTCCTTGAGGAGCTGGCGGACGTGCTCTGACGGAGACGGAATAAGGAAATCCCCCGTCGGCAATTGCCGACGGGGGATTTCCTTGCGTATATTGAATGGTTCGCGACTTACATAAAGCAGGTCACGAAGAAGTTCACTGTTCGCAGTATATCCGGCCGGGAGCGGAATTGTCAAACAGGGCCCCGAACACAGACGCAGAGACAGACACAGGCGCAAAGACAGGCACAGACGCAGATATGAACTCGACCGATGGATTGCCGGACGACGAATTGCGCCGCGAGCAGGAATTCATCGACGGCCTGTACACGCGCGTCGACGCGTTGCGCGGCGGCACCGAGGCCTCGGTGACCGACGCCCTCGCGCAGGGCAGCACCCCCATGCAGGCCCGCCTCGAACGGGACGTCCTCGTCGCCGAACGCTCCGGCCTGCTCGCCGCGCTGAACGCGGTGGACGGCTCGCTCTGCTTCGGCCGAATCGACCTGGCCACTCCTACCGATTCGGCTTCCGACCCCACTTCCGACTCCACGTCCGACCCGTCCGGCCTCACCCACCACATCGGCCGTATCGGCATCCGCGCCGACGACGCCGAGCACACCCCGATCCTGATCGACTGGCGGGCCCCGGTCGCCCGCCCCTTCTACCTCGCCACCGGCCACACCCCCATGGGCCTGCGCCGCCGTCGGCACATCACCACCGAGGGACGTACCGTCACCGCTCTGCACGACGAGATCCTCGACCTGGGCGACCGGCTGCGCACGGGCCATGAGGACCCGACCGGCGACGCCGTGCTGCTCTCGGCGCTCAACTCCGCGCGGACCGGCCGCATGAGCGACATCGTGCAGACCATCCAGGCCGAGCAGGACCGCATCATCCGCGCCCCGCACCGCGGCATCCTGGTGGTGGAGGGCGGCCCCGGCACCGGCAAGACGGCCGTCGCGCTGCACCGGGCGGCGTACCTCCTCTACGAGCACCGGGAACTGCTCGCCAAGCGGGCCGTCCTGATCGTCGGCCCGAACCCCGCCTTCCTCGGTTACATCGGCGAGGTGCTGCCCTCGCTCGGTGAGACGGGCGTCCTGCTGGCGACCGTCGGCGAGCTGTTCCCCGGCGTACGGGCGACCGCCTCCGACATCCCCGAGGCCGCCGCGGTGAAGGGCCGCGCCGACATGGCCGACGTCCTCGCCGCCGTCGTACGCGACCGGCAGGCGCTGCCCGACCCGGTGATCGCCATCGAGCACGACCGGGACATCCTGATGCTCGACGCCGGTCTCGTAGGGGTCGCCCGCGACCGCACGCGTGAGGCGCGGCTGCCGCACAACGTGGCCCGCGAACACTTCGAGGGCCACATCTTCAACACCCTCACCGACATGCTCGCCGAGCGGATCGGTACGGACCCCTTCGACGGCACGAACCTGCTCGACCCCAGTGACATCACCCAGATCCGCGACGATCTCGCCGAGAACCCCGAGGTCTGGGCCGCCATCGACCAGTTGTGGCCGCGCGTCACCCCGCGGCGCCTCGTCGCGGACTTCCTCGCCGAGCCCGACGCGTACCTCACCGCGGCGGACGCGGAGGCCGTCCGGCGCCCGGTGACCCGGGCCTGGACGACCTCCGACGTCCCCCTCCTCGACGAGGCCGCCGAACTCCTCGGCGAGGACGACCGGTTGACGCGCGCCGCCGCCGAGCAGGAACGGGACCGGCAGGTCGCCTACGCGCAGGGCGTCCTGGACGTCTCCTACGCGTCAAGGACGTACGAATTCGAGGACATGGACGTCGAGGACGCGGAGGTCCTGTCGGCGCACGACATCATCGACGCCGAACGGATGGCCGAGCGCCACGAGGAGGACGACCACCGCAGCGCCGCCGAGCGGGCCGCCGCCGACCGGACCTGGGCGTTCGGGCACATCATCGTCGACGAGGCGCAGGAGCTGTCGCCGATGGCCTGGCGGCTGCTGATGCGGCGCAGTCCGACGCGGTCGATGACGCTGGTCGGGGACCCGGCCCAGACGGCCGAGGCGGCGGGTGTCGGCTCCTGGTCCGACATCCTCCACCCCTATGTCGAGGACCGCTGGGAGCACACCCGCCTCGCCGTCAACTACCGCACACCGGCCGAGATCATGGAGGTAGCCGCGGCGGTTCTCCGTGCGGAGCGCGCAGACTTCGAACCGCCGAGTTCCGTGCGGTCCACGGGGGTGCGGCCCTGGGCCTGCGAGACGTCCGATCTCGCCGGGGCGGTGGAGAAGGCTGTCGCCGATCTTGCCCCTGTGGAGGGGCGGTTGGCGGTGATTGCGCCGCGGGCGCTGCACGGGGCGCTGGCCGCGCGGCTCGACGGGGTCGTGGCGGGGGAGTCGCCCGATCTCACCCTCGGGGTCGTGCTGCTCGACCCGCGTCAGGCCAAGGGGTTGGAGTTCGATGCGGTGTTGGTGGTGGAGCCTGCGGGATTCGGGACGAGTGACTTGTACGTGGCGCTGACCCGTGCGACCCAGTCACTGGGGATCATCCACACGACCCCACTCCCGAAGCCCTTGGCAGAGTCCTTCTGACCTCTCCTCGCCCCCGTCGCCCCTACCCGTTCCCGTCCACACATGGGGGCTGCGCCCCCTCGCCCCCCTTTGTCCTCAAACGCCGGACGGGCTGAGATGTCGCCGGGCGGCCGGAGATCTTCAGCCCGGCCGCGAATCTTTCAGCCTGTCCGGCGTTTGAGGACCGGGGGTTCGGGGGCAGCGCCCCCGAGGCAGTGACGGGACGGGTAGGGGCGGCGGGGGCGAGGGAATCCGGGGCTATGCCGGGCGCAGCCACAGCGTCGACAGTGGCGGCAGCGTCAGGCGGATGCTGGCCGGGCGGCCGTGCCAGGCCAGATCGTCCGGCTTCACGGGGTCGGCGTTCGCGACACCACCCCCGCCGTACCGCCCCGCGTCCGTGTTCAGCACCTCGTGCCAGGCAGGCACATCGTCCGGCACCCCGAGCCGGTACTCCTGCCGCACCACGGGCGAGAAGTTGGACACCGCGAGCAACGGCGAACCATCCGCCGCGTACCGCAGGAAAGCGAAGACGTTGTCCTCGGCGGCGTCCCCGGCGACCCACCCGAACCCGGCGGGATCGGTGTCCAGCTCCCAGAGCGCCGGCACCCGCCGGTACACGGAGTTGAGGTCGCGGACGAGATCGCGTACACCCCGGTGGTCGGCCTCGGCCCCGTACGACGGGTCGAGGAGCCACCAGTCGGGCCCGTGCGCCTCGGACCACTCGGCGCCCTGCGCGAACTCCTGGCCCATGAAGATGAGTTGCTTGCCGGGGTGGGCCCACATGAAGCCCAGATAGGCGCGGTGGGTGGCACGCTGCTGCCACCAGTCGCCCGGCAGCTTCGACACCAACGACCGCTTGCCGTGGACGACCTCGTCGTGGGAGATGGGCAGGACGTAGTTCTCGCTGTACGCGTACACCATCGAGAACGTCATCTCGTGGTGGTGGTACCTGCGGTGGACCGGCTCGTGCGAGACGTAGTCCAGCGAGTCGTGCATCCAGCCCATGTTCCACTTCAGGCCGAAGCCGAGACCGCCGAAGCCGCCGGGCCCGATGTGGTGGGTGGCCCGGGTGACACCGTCCCACGCGGTCGACTCCTCGGCGATCGTGACGACACCGGGCTCGCGGCGGTAGACGGTGGCGTTCATCTCCTGGAGGAAGGCGACGGCGTCGAGGTTCTCCCGGCCGCCGTGGACGTTGGGTGTCCACTGGCCGGCCTCGCGCGAGTAGTCGAGGTAGAGCATGGAGGCGACCGCGTCGACGCGCAGCCCGTCGATGTGGAACTCCTCGCACCAGTACACGGCGTTGGCGACCAGGAAGTTACGCACCTCGCGGCGCCCGTAGTCGAATTCGAGGGTCCCCCAGTCGGGGTGCGCGGCCCGCAGCGGGTCCTCGTGCTCGTACAGCGGCCGTCCGTCGAACTCGGCCAGCGCCCACTCGTCCCGCGGGAAGTGCGCGGGCACCCAGTCCATGATCACGCCGATGCCTGCCCGGTGCAGCGCGTCGACCAGGTACTTGAAGTCGTCGGGGGTGCCGAGCCGGGCGGTGGGGGCGTAGAAGCCGGTGACCTGGTAGCCCCAGGAGCCGCCGAAGGGATGCTCGGCGACCGGCATCAGCTCGACGTGCGTGAAGCCGAGGTCGGAGATGTAGACCGGCAGCTGTTCGGCCAGCTGACGGTACGTCAGGCCCGGTCGCCAGGACGCCAGGTGGAGTTCGTAGACCGAGAAGGGGGCCTGGTGTGCGGGGCGGTCGGCCCGGCGCGCCATCCACTCCTCGTCCTGCCACTCGTGACGCGAGGCGTGGATCACGGACGACGTGGCGGGCGGCAGCTCCGTGCGCCGCGCCATCGGGTCGGCGCGCATCGTCTTCGTCCCGTCGGGGCGCGTGATCTCGAACTTGTAGAGCTCACCCTCCCGCACACCGGGGGCGAACAGCTCCCACACACCGGAGGAGCCCAGCGAGCGCATCGGGAACGCGGTCCCGTCCCAGAAGTTGAAGGACCCCGAGATCCGTACACCGCGGGCGTTCGGCGCCCAGACCGAGAAGCGGGTGCCGGGCACGCCCTGGTGCTCCATGGGCTCCGCGCCGAGCATCGTCCACAGCTGCTCGTGGCGCCCCTCCCCGAACAGGTGCAGATCGAACTCGCCGAGCGTGGGCAGGAAGTGGTACGCGTCCGCGACCTCCTGCACCGCCCCCTCGTACTCCACCAGCAGCCGGTACTCCGGCACCTCCCGCAGCGGCAGCACGGCGGAGAAGAACCCGTCCCCGTCGTCCCGCAGTTCGGCCCGCAGCCCTTCGGCGACGACGGTCACGGCGAGCGCGTACGGCCGCAGGGCCCGGAAGACCACACCGTCCGGCACGGGGTGGGCCCCGAGCACGGCGTGCGGATCATGGTGCGCGCCCCCGAGCAGCCGTTCCCGGTCGGCCCGGTCCAGCACGGCCTGCGACCGCACCTCCTGGACGGGCTCCGGAACCGGTACAGGCACGACGGGGGCGTCAGGAGAAGCGGGGGCGTCGGGAGGAGCGGGGGCGTCGGGGGCGGCGGTGGGCGTGACGGGTGCGGGCTCCGTGACCTCGGCCCGTACGTCGGCCCGTACGTCGGCCCGTACGTCCTCCACCGCCGGCTCGGCCTGCACCTGGTCGGCGGCCTTGCCGGTGACCTTGCCGGTGACCTTGGCCTTGTCTGCGGCCTTGTCCGCGGCCTTGGCCTTGGCCTTCGAGCTCTTCGGCTTCTTGGCGGGTGGGTTCGGGCGGGGCGTCACGGGCGGAGCCTCCTCGGCACGGTGAGAGGTGGAGCGGGTCGGGTCAGGACGGTTCGGGAAGGGCCAGCCGGCGGACTGCCGCCATCGGCACGGGCAGCCAGTCGGGCCGGTGCCGTGCCTCGTACACGACCTCGTAGATCGCCTTGTCGGTCTCGTACGCGCGCAGCAGCACCGGGTCCGTACGCGGATCACGCCCGCCGGCCTCGGCGTAACCGGAGCAGTACGCGGCCCGGCACGCGTCCGCCCAGCCGGGCACGGCGGACACAGGAGTCCCCTCGGCCCGGAGCGAGTGCGCGGCGTAGTCGAAGGAGCGGAGCATGCCGGCCACGTCCCGCGCGGTCGGCTGGGGCAGGCGCCGTTCGGCGAGCGGCTTGGAGGGCTCACCCTCGAAGTCGATCAGCGACCAGCTTCCGGACGGCGACCGCAGACACTGGCCCAGGTGCAGGTCCCCGTGGATCCGCTGGGCCGTCCACGTCCGGCCCTCGCTCGCCAGGTCGGCGAGCGCGTCGAACGCGGACCGCAGACCGGGCGCGTACGGCAGCAGCGAGGGCACCGTCTGGACGGCCGCCGTCAGCCGCTCGGTCATGCCCTCTACCAGCAGTTCCATCTGGGCGCGTCCCATGGTCACCTCGGGCAGCGCACGGGCCAGCGCGGTGTGCACCTCGGCCGTGGCCCGGCCGAGCGCCCGCGCCGCACCGCTGAAGTCCTCGCCCTTGGCGAGCTCGCGCAGTGCCAGGTCCCAGCCGTCCGAGGCGCCCTGGAGAAAGGGTTGCAGGACACCCAGGACGTACGGGTCGCCGGGATCGCCCGGGACCGCGGGGTCGTCGGCCAGATCCGCGAGTATCCAGCCGGCGGGCGCCGGAACCCGTGAGCAGCCCTCGCGGGCCAGTGCCAGCGGCAGCTCCAGATCGGGATTGATCCCGGGCACGATCCGGCGCAGGAGCTTCAGGATGAACGTATCTCCATAGACGAGAGAAGAGTTGGACTGCTCGGCGGTCACCAGGCGCGGCACCAGATCGCCCCGGATCTCCTGCGCCATGTCCCGCTCGAAGCGCAGCTCACCGATGTGTGCCCGTTCCCGCAGGGCCTCCAGGAGGACATCGGCGGGGCGCGGGTCGTGCAGGGCCTCGTACACGGTCAGTCCGGCCAGCGGCCCCTGTGCCGGATGGCCGATCAGCGCGGGCGCCAGCCGTGGCGGCAGTGTCTCGCGCACGCCGAGCAGCAGCTGGTAGCAGTCGGCCGGATGCGCGGGCGCGCTCTGTGTGGGCACGAGCGGCTGATGGGCCCGTACGAGCAGATGGAGCAGGCCCAGTCTGGAGTTCAGTGGCAGCACCTCGGTCGCCGAGACCAGGGAGAACCCGGTGACGGGACGGCCTTTTCCCGCGAACCACCGCTGCCGTGGAAGCCACTCGCGAAGCAGTGGATCGAGGGACGCGAGAAGGCCGGGGCTTGTCGAAGCGGAGTGCACTGAGTGGGTGACGGCTTCGGACATGGCGTCGCGTCCTTTCCCCGGAGTCGGGGTGTTACTACTGCGTGCCCAGGGCGGGGCGGGGGAAACCGCCCCGCCGTCCGTTGTGCGAGTCCTCTAGACCGCGTCCTTGCGGAGGCGGAACCAGTAGAAGCCGTGGCCGGCGAGGGTGAGGAGGTAGGGGAGTTCGCCGATGGCGGGGAAGCGGACGCCGCCGATGAGTTCGACGGGGTGGCGTCCGGTGAAGGTCTGGAGGTCGAGTTCGGTGGGCTGGGCGAAGCGGGAGAAGTTGTGGACGCACAGGACGAGGTCGTCCTTGTATTCGCGCAGGAAGGCGATGACGGCGGGGTTGGAGGAGGGGAGTTCGGTGTAGGTGCCGAGGCCGAAGGCGGGGTTCTGTTTGCGGATCTCGATCATGCGGCG